>NZ_JBAYLY010000016.1:0-63332 GCF_041663825.1 Methanoregula sp. | reverse complement strand
TATGTGGAACCCGACGGAGTACTAAAATTGCTAATATGAATGACGAATTACGAAAAATTCTCCAGTTGCTTGGGCAGGAGTACGAAAAATATTACTCTTGATGAAAGTACTGCGGAATGTGGGGTACACAGTTACTCTCCAGAAATTTTTTCATTGCGTCCAACCTGTTATGAGTGGTTGCAGAGAGTGATCCTAGATCCTTTGCAGGGGGATGGTTCCTTTCAGGGTTCCGTGCTCCTCAATTTTCAGGTAAAAAGAAACACCGCCAAAAAGCCGTATGCGCCAGATCTGGAAGCGGGGCATACCTTTTTTTGACAGCCGCCGCCCTCCCTTTATGGATGGAAAGGGGGGACCCCCTTCATTTGTACAAAAGCGGCACCCCCCACACCGGGCTGCAAGAGGGGGGGTGGGGGGTAAAACTTTTAAAAAATTGATCGGGGGGCAGGGGTACCTCCCGTTTTTGGGAGCGGGGGGGTACCCCCTTGCCCGAAAAGAGGGACCTGCCCCCCAAGTCTTCGGCCGGCAAAATATACCTTCAGACGATAAATACACGCGAAATACAGGTCATGCGAGTGCAGCCTGGAGGGGGTAGTCCCCCTCATGTGCCCGGACAAGGGGGTGGGGGGCTCATGCTTTTAAAAAATTGGTCGGGGGGTAGGGGTACCTCTCGTTTTTGGGAGCGGGGGGTGCCACCCTGGGCTGACGGGAGGGGGTACCCCCAATGGACCGGGAATCGCGTCGGGAATTCTAATTGAAAAATTCTGATGTTTGTAAAGGAAAAAAAGAGAGAAAGACTGAAGTTCTCCAGATACCTTGCGCTCGTCATCCACGCAAAAATACCCTTCAGACCAGTTTATACCTGAGCAGCGCGGCAATCCCGCCAAGCGCATCCAGGCGCTCCCCGGGTTCAAACTCCGTTGAGAGCACGACGATCTTTGCCTGCATCCGCTCCGCAGCCTCAACGAGCTGCATGATCGTCCGGTTCCTGAGCATAGTGTCGGCAAGCAGCACTTCGTCCACGGCGCCGTACTCGATTGCGGTCTCCACCTGCTTTTTCCCGTAGGCAACCGCCCCGTTCCGGGAGATACGGAGAAGTACTTCGTCCATCAGTTTTACCTCGCGCGAGAGCTGGATGTCGCCTATCAGTTTTTCGAGTGTTCCCGCACCAATAACATCCTGCACCGCACCGCGTCCGATCCGTCGGGTTTCCACCACGATTGCCCGCCCGGCGGGAGCGCTGTTTTTGTTCCTCGCGTATTTAACAAAATCGTCCTTGATAAAACCGGGTCCCGCAATAATGAGCGGCCCGGATACCTCCGCTATGGTTTTGAGCACGGCGTCAAAGAAACCTGTTCGCGTATCGGTCTCCCCGCCTTTGCCGCTTCCTGCCGTGATGGTGATCGCGCTCTCAGGGCCGTACTGCCGGAGCCGGAAGAGTTCGGCTTCACCCTCTTCAAGGGTCAGGATGTGGATCACGCCAAAGACCGAGGATTTTACCGCCCGTTCGATCCGTTCGAGATCGATCGGCCGCCACTGGCGGATAACCGAAATCTCGTAGCCGGTCTCGACATTGATTGTGTGGTATGCACCGGTATCCACGCCGTACACGATGATCCCTGTTATCCGGAGCCTCACCCCGTGCTCGGAGAACTCCACTTTTTCAGTTCGTATACCCAGCCGGACCGGCCGTTTCTCCACTTTCTCCGGCCGGATTTTGTCGGTCGCAGATTCAACGCTCCGAAACGTTGTTGCAAACACCATATCCCCGGGAGATACCAGGTGCTGGAGGTGCCAGAGGTCGTCGATACTCTCCGGCAGGAGCCGGATTTCGCCTGAATTATCCTTAAGTTCGCCGTACTCCGCTTTCATTGCGTCCCTAAAATATCAGAACCGCCGGGCGGAACAAAAGCCGCCACTGCCTCGGTGTTCAGGATCCCTTTAAGCAGTTTTTCCTCTTCAGGACTAATACTCTGCCGCAGGAGACGCAGCACCTTCTTTGCCACATCGTTTGGCTCGTACTGGCCGGGTTTTAACTCGGCAAATGTTTTTGTCCGTGACCTGATCACAGCGGGGGGTCCGCCGATCACGGCTGCCTGCGGTTCAAGCACAAGGCCGATACCCACTGCGACGGGCACGTCCCGGTAATAGGTGCGCTCACCCCGGACGATAAACGATCCCCGGGTAACAAATTCCCCGGACTCCGGAGTCTTGCTAACCTGGTTTGGCTGTGCGCTGAACACATCGGCAGAAAAATGCCCGCTCCGCCACGCGCCGGAGTATGATGCGGCAAATTGCGCCACCTCGTCCATTTTCTCCGTTTTTCCCTTTACGATCACGACACTTGCGCCATGTACATCTGCATGCACAAAGAGATCGCCACCGGACATGTACTTCTTGACCAGTTCCTCGTTCTGCGATGCGTCCCTGCCGCCTAAAACTACAATACCATCACTGGTTATAAACCAACGGAACCGGTGGTACCAGAGTTTTTTCATGGGAACTATATCATGACGGATCATTTTCTTCTTCGGCTTGAAGGTTTTCATCGCCACAAGGGCACCTTCTTTTTTCTTCCTGAATTTTTTTATGATATCGTAGTACCGGCCCGCATTCTGCTCGACACTGTCATGGACGAAGATTTTCACCTTCTTTCCCATATCGATCTCGACTGCCGCCTCGTCAGGATAAAAGGCCACGATCCGTTTTGCATCTGCCGTAGAAGTATCTTTGAGGTGGTGCTCGATCTCCTGCCACGAGAGACGCTTGCTTGCGGCATCAAGCGAGGAAATGACGTGTGCAATAAACTGGTAATTCTCGTAGATCGCGGTCACAATTTCCTGGGTCTTTTTGATTTTGTCATCAAATTTTTTTATTGCCGTTTCCTGGTACTTGTGAATCCGTTCCTCCTGTGAAAATTTTGGTTTTGAAGCGACCCGGACTTTCTCGGCTTTTGTCATCGGGTAAAATGCTTCAAGTGCCTCGGAAAAACCGGCAAACTGGTTTTTGTCGCCCGGTATGCTGTCGGTTCCCCTTGCAAGTACGACCGGCTCGCAGCTTGTGGCAGAAACCACCGGTTCCGCGTGCTGAACCAGATCAAAGAGTGCACGGACTGCGGCATACACCGCCTTTGGATCTGCGTTTGAAGCAGGTGTGGATTTATCGATACCGGCAGTCCGGCATACATACTCCGCATATGTGCCCCCGAGCATCCCGGCAACCGCAAGGGCTCGCACGAGATCCCGGTCATCCCCGGTAAGAGAGGCCGTAAGGTTCTCTAAAGAGCCGGTCGGATCCGTGCTGCTCAGCGTGTAGATGGCATCGGGTACAATGTCCCGGTCCTTGAACCGGTGGTGGCGGAGCGGTTTGATGATCCGGTAGGATTCATCCGTAAGGATTACATTTCCCTCATCAAAGAGTTCAATGATGAGCCGGTAGGTAAGAGTCCCTTTCCCGATATCGAAAACAAGTATCCGCTCTAAGCCATGCTGCCGGATCGCAAGCACCTTGCCGCCGGAGATATATTTACGCAGGAGCATGGCAAACTGCGGAGGATTTTTGGGCGGGGGCGGGAAATTTTTTACCAGGTGCGCCCGCCGGCCGGCCTCAATGAGCAGCTGGTTCTTCGCATGGTTCTCGCCATTTAAACGGATCCCGATGGTGCGGGTTTCGAACTGGTAGATTTTATCGATCCAAAGCGGCAGCCTGGCGCAAAGTTCATGCGTCACCGCCCTCACATCGATCCCGCTCATTCCCTGTGCAGTCGCCATGGATTATACTAACTTACATATGGCTTGCGCACTAAAAAATAAGACTACTGGGTGTTGCCGGATGACTGAAGAAGTGCACGTGGAAGAGCAGCCAGCCCTTTCCCGAAAACAGAAAACCAAACTGGAAAAGCAGACTGATCACATCGAAAGGATCAAGCGGACGGTTAGCGCCTGTTTTATCGGTATCTTTGTCGGGATCCTGTCGTATTACCTGCAGGTTACGGTAAAAAGCGATATCGGGCTTCTTGCTTTCATGCTGATGCTTGCCGGGATCGTCGTCCAGCGGCATATCTTTATGCTGATGCATATGGACACCTCAAAACTCGGTGCAAAGGACTGGATCTACCAGGGTTTCATGACCTTTGCGTTCTGGTTCATGTCCTGGACAATCCTTCTCTCAACGATGACCGTATAATTTTTTCTTTTTAAAAGATACCATGAGAATAGCCATCGTCCATAAAGATCGCTGCCACGCGAAGAAATGCGGAACCGAGTGCATCCTCTACTGTCCCCGGGTACGGACCGGTGACGAAACGGTGGTCATCGGTGTTGAAGGTAAGGCGGTCATATCAGAGGAACTCTGTGTCGGTTGCGGGATCTGTATCAAGAAATGCCCGTTCGACGCCATCGATATCGTAAGCCTCCCCGAAGAACTCGAGCACCCCACCCACCGGTACGGGAAGAACGGTTTTGCACTCTACGGGCTTCCCATCCCGGTACAGGGAAAAGTCACCGGTATCCTGGGCGCAAACGGTATCGGGAAAAGCACTGCAGTAAAGATTCTCTCCGGGCAACTCCGCCCGAACCTCGGGAATTTTGATAACGAGGTTGCATGGGAAGAGATCCTGAAACGTTACGCCGGGACCGAGCTTTTCGATTACCTTCAGACCGTTTCAAAAAAGAGCAGGAAGATCGCGGTTAAGCCGCAGTATATCGATTTCATCCCGAAAGTTTTTACAGGGACGATCCGCGATCTCCTCCGCACTACGGACGAGCGGGGCAAACTTGCGGAACTTCTCCCCGTGCTCAAACTAGACTCAATTATTGACCACTCTATCACCACGCTGAGCGGGGGAGAACTGCAGCGGGTAGCGATTGCTGCCTGTCTCGCCCGGAATGCCGATCTCTACTTCCTCGATGAGATCACGCCGTTTCTGGACATCTACCAGCGCATTTCGGCGGCCAAACTGATCCGTGAACTGGCAGTAGACCGCCCGGTCGTGATCGTCGAACACGATCTTGCTATCCTTGACATGCTCGCAGATACGGTGCACGTAGGGTACGGCAAGCCGGCGGTCTTTGGTGTTATCACCCGGCCAAAAGGTGTCCGCGTGGGTATCAACCAGTACCTCGAAGGATATCTCGCGGAGGAAAACGTACGGTTCCGGGATTCTCAGGTGGTCTTTGAGAAGCGGGCGCACGAGAAGGGCTCTAAAAGGGAGGATCTGGTGGAGATTCCTGCCCTCACCAAGCAGTACGATACATTCCGGCTCACGATCTCGGGAGGAACCATAAAAGCCGGGGAAGTACTCGGCGTTATCGGGGCAAACGGTATGGGGAAGAGTACCTTTGCGAAGCTGCTTGCAGGTGTTGAGAAACCCGATACCGGTACCATGGATATCAAGATCCGGATCTCCTACAAGCCGCAGTACATCAAGCCGGATACCTCGGATTCTGTCGAGTTGTATCTCCGTAAATGCACCAGCAAATTTGATTCCTCCTACTACCAGCACGAGATTCTCGAATCGCTCTCGCTCCAGAACATCCTCCAGTCGCCGGTCGATACCTTAAGCGGGGGAGAACTGCAGCGGGTTGCGATCGCTGCGTGTCTCTCACGCGATGCAGATCTCTATATCCTTGATGAGCCAAGCGCCCACCTCGATGTGGAGCAGCGTGTCAAGGTGACCCGGCTCATCAAGCATCATGCTGAAGGAAAAGCGGTGGCCATCCTCGTCATTGACCATGACATTTACCTCATTGATATGATCAGCGAACGGATCCTTGTTTTTGAAGGCGAGCCGGGTGTCGAGGGAACCGCGGCCGGTCCCTTTGCTATGCGGGACGGTATGAACCGGTTTTTAAAGGCACTCGACGTTACGTTCCGTCGCGACCAGACCGGCCGGCCCCGGATCAACAAACCCGACTCATTCCTTGACCGGGAACAGAAGAGTCGTGGCGAATATTACTACTACGCCGCTGATGACGAATAACTCCCGGGTTCTTGGTATATAACCGGTTTTACGGGCACCATCATTCCCGCACTCCTGTTCCATTTAGTGGGACGGGGAAAGGAACGGGAAGAACCCGGAAAGGAAAGCGAAGATCTGGTCAAGGGGTGATGCAGTGGTCTGTTGCGGCGTTCCTTTCGAAACTGCCGTTTGCGAAACGTTGAGCGGCACTGGTACCGGTGTCATGGTGGTGGGTGTCAAGAGCGTCGGGGTCATGGTCTCAATAGCAATGCGGGGCTCTGTAGAGGTATCCCCGGTATAATACCCGACATCATCCTGCGTGGAGAACCAGAGCCGGTTACCGGCGTCGGAAAAGACCGTCGTGATACCATGTGAGCTCCCAAAACCCTCAAATGTACTCATATGGCTGGTGATTTGATCGTTCTCCCAGATGTAAATGCCATTATCTGTTGCTACATAGATGGCCCCGTCTGATCCTACGGTCACATCATTGATAGCATAGGATCCCCCGCCCCCCAAATCCGATATACTCATAAGTGAGGTAAACCCGGTGCCGGGGTCATAGTGCGCCACCTGGGTGGCATTAAAAAAACAGGCTCCCCCGAGCGGATCCCGTCGAACATGGCCGAGCATCCCGAAAAGATCGTTTTTATCCTGTATTTTATCGAAACGGGTCGTGCCGTTTGATGCCGTCACTTTCCAGAGTCCTTCACGTCCTGTCGCAACAAGGAGGGTATCGGTCGCGCTGTCGAGTGCCATACTGTCTGCCTCATAGAAACCCGGCCCGTCACGGGAATATGGTGCAAACCATGTCCAGGTTCCATCGTGATACCGGTGAAGCGCCGCATTCCCGGTCGCCACCCACATGTCGTCATTCCAGCGCTGGAGATCCCTGACTTCCAGGCTTTTTAAGAGGTCCTGATCGCGTATAACCGTATAATCCTGCCCGTTATAGATCTGGATCCCGCCCCCAAAACCGATCCAGAGGTTACCGGACGAGTCATACTCAAGTGCCGTTACATAGTCATCCATCAGGCCGGCAGAGAAATTATCCCGGTTGATATGCCGTGTGCTCCAGCTCCCGTTGTATGCCGAAAGGCCAAACGACGTGGCAAAGAGGACTTCGCCATGGGGCCCATTGATAATATCGTTTATCTGGGTGGATTGAATCGAACCGGACTCCGGACGAAAAAGGTGGATCGCCCCGGTATATTGAGAGTCTGAAGGGGAAACTGTGGTATCTGTTACTTCAGCCGCTGCTGCAACCGGTACAAAGCAGAACAGAAGCAAAAGGCACAAAAAGAGTTCAGATCTCGTGTGCAGCGCCATCCGCACTCCTGACAGTGACTTTTCCACCATCGTCCGGATAGAATGCTACGGTTCTGCCGCTTTTTCCCCCTACTTCCTCTGCGACGATCCGAAGGTGGTTCTCTGCAAGGATGGCCCGGACTTTTTCTGCATTCCGCTCGCCGATATTGAGATTATTGCCAAAATACTCAAACATGCACGCCCCCCCGGCCATTTTTACCACAAGAGATGCCTTGCGACAGCCCTTTTCTGATAGTTTGCCAAGAAGAAGGGGAACGGCGGTATCGGCATATTTTCCTGGCCGATCAGAACGCCCGGAACTGTCGGGCAGCATAATATGCACCATTGCGCCAATCTGATGTTCCCTGTCATAAATGGTCAGGCCGATACAGGAGCCAAGGCCGATCGCCATCATGGGTTCGGAACCCACATGGTACTCACCAATACCAATCATGACCGGCATTCTGTTCTGGAAGGAAGGGTCAGTCATTCCGTTTCCGTTCATATCAACCGGATTTCATCAGGTTTTCCAGGCGTTCGACAAATGTTTTGAGCATGCTTGTCTCCGGCATCATGATGAGGTCACTGTCGATCTTGTGCTCCTCGCAGACCAGTTCTGTTGAGAATAACATGACCTCATCAATTTCTTCCTGCATCTGGGCAATGAGTGACTGCATGGCAGCATGTGCCATGTCGATGGTGAGTACCGGGGGTGAGGGGAGCATAATAAAGCCGAGGAGTTCTGCGGTGGCATCGAGAAATGCCGAGGCCATGATATTACCGATCTCTAAAAGAGCGCTCTCGTCCATCTCGTTGAGCGGCCGATCCGGATCGGTCAGCCCCAGCATCGTATTTGTCAGTTGAACCGCTGATTTTCGGGAGATATAGATAATGATATATCCCCCGTGCGGGATCTCACCCTGCAATTCAAAGACTACGAGTGCTGCTGATTCCTCCCCGATGTGGTTTGCCAGTTGGGCAACATCCACCACCTTGATCTTGGGGACACTCATCTCGACCGGGCTTGACAGCATCTGGGAAAGGGTGGTCGCGGCATGAGCCGCGCCGATATTTCCCAGTTCCTGCATTGCATCCATCTGAACTGCTGATAATTTCATGATTTGTTCATTCCTGCATCGTATTTACATCAAGAACCGGCACCACATCCCCATCACCAAGGATGGTGACCCCGCTTATTCCTTTCGTGGTCCCGATAAAACTGCTCAACGGCTTTACAACAACTTCCTGCTGGCCTTCGACAGCATCGACAGGAATACAGCATTTTCGTTTCTGGTACTGAACGACAATAAGGATCTCGCACCGGTCCGAGCTCCCGACCATATCATTAAGCCATAGAATCTGGAGCACTTCATCCCTGATCATGGTCACTTCACCGTTGCCGATACGGTGCGTGGCGTCCTTTTTGAAGTTTGCTACTTCAACAATGCTGCTGATTGGTATTGCCAGGCGTTTGTTGCTGATCCGGACGATCATCACATCGACGATCGCCATGGTGGGGGGGAGCAGGAGTTCAAACGTGCTTCCTTTACCCGGGGTCGTCTCTACCCTGATGGTACCTTTGAGTGATTCGATCGCCCTTTTTACCACGTCAAGACCCACGCCTCTCCCGGAGATATCCGAGATCTTATCCGCCGTAGAAAAGCCCGGCTCAAAGAGCAGATCGATTGCCTGATTGGTGGAAAAAGTTGCAGCCGCCTCTGCCGTGATCAGCCCTTTTTCCACGGCTTTTTTCTTGACTTTCTCCACATTGATGCCGGCTCCGTCATCTGTCAGTTCGATGATTACATTATCCCGGTCGCGGTGTGCTGAAAGCCTGACAAGGCCTTTCCTGTCTTTACCTGCCTTTTCACGGATCTCCGGGGCCTCGATCCCGTGGTTTACTGCGTTTCTGATCAGGTGGAGCAGCGGATCGTTGAGGCCGTCCATAACGCTCCGGTCAAGTTCAGTCTCCCCGCCCTCCATGATAAACTCAACCTCCTTGTGATCGTACTGGGCGACATCGCGGACGACCCGGGGAAGACGGTTGAAAATGTGGGAGAGTGGGATCATGCGGATGGCCATCATCAGGTTCTGGAGTTCGGAAACCGACCGCTCCACCATGCTGATCGCCTCGTCCATCTCTTTTATCCTGTGCTCCCCGGCGATCTGCTTGAGCCGGCCCCGGTTGATCACCAGATCCTCGACGAGGTTCATGATATGATCGAGCTGGGTAATATCTACCCGGAGATTCTTTATCTCCCGGTTTTTATCCGGTGCCGTCTGCTGCTTCCTGTCTGGTTCTGCCGGTTTTTTTGCCGAACCGGGTTCTGCCGGCAGGGAGGCCGGTGTTTCCCGTGGATGGATATCCACAGATGCGATCTCGGTACCATGAGCCGCGGTCCTGAGTGCCTCTTCTCCTGCATCACTGGTAATTGTGAGATGCACGGTACCGTCAAATTTTCCTTCGTCAATGGCCTCCTTTGATGGCTGCATGGACCGGATCGTGCCCAGTCCCTCCAGGTTCTGTATTGCTATGAGTGCCCGGACATCTTTCATCATGCAGTCCGGGGCGACAACAACGGTCATTGAAAATTCAAGGCCGGCATTATCTGCAGGATATTCTAAAGAGGGTTCCTCCTCCCCGCTACCGGATTCCTCCTGCGTGACGGGACTTTCGGTTTTCTTTTTCCCGGTGGTGTCATTCTGTTCCAGCCAGGCATGCAGTGACTGTACCTGCGCATCGGGATTTTTAGAGGACGAATCGCCACCGGCTTCGATATCGTCCAGCATCTCCTCGATGAGATCTGTGCAGGCAAGGAGGATATTCTCCAGTTCTTCAGACATCCCTGCACTGCCGTTCCGTATTAACTGGAATACATCCTCCATGGTGTGGCAGAGGTGTTCCATGTCTGCAAAACCCATGGATGCGGATGCACCTTTGAGCGTGTGGATCGACCGGAAGATCTCGTCAATGGCGTTCTGGTCGGCACCATTTTCCAGTATCAGCAGGTTCTTGACAAGGTTTTCGTGGTTTTCTCTGGATTCGGCAACAAACAGTGACCGGTACTGCTCAAACTCAGACATGTGAACCCTCCGCCATCTTCATCACAATCCGTTCGACAGCATCCGGGATCTTTGCGAGCGGGAGCACCTTATCAACAGCATTTTTCTGGATGGCTGATCGTGCCATGCCGTAAACGAGGCAGTCTTTCTCATCGCAGAGAATACTTGTTCCTCCGGCCAGTTTGATGGCAGCCGCTCCGACACCGGCATCGTTTCCCATCCCGCTTAAGATTACGGAAACAATATTTTTCCCAAAGACCTGCGCAGCGGACTCAAACGTCTTATCCACCGCAGGTCTCACACCGTGAACTGTTGGTGCATTGGAGTGGATAATCCGTCCCGTTCGTTTCCCGTCCGTGGTCATCGCCGCACTGATCATGGTGTGGACGCCGGCCTTTGAGATATAGATCGAACCTGTTTTGATGGTATCTCCGTTCTCGGACTCCTTTACCGGCATGTGGGCGATACGGTTCAACCGGGCTGCAAGGGGAGCAGTAAAGCCGACCGGCATATGTTGTGTAATGACAATACCTGCCGGCAGATCCGCAGGCAGTTTTGAGAGAACTGCATCGAGCATCGGCGGGCCACCGGCAGATGACCCGATCAGGACAACTCTTTCCGCGCTTCCTTCTTTGTGCTGGACAACGGGCACGTGTTCTCGCGGTGGAATCTCGTCTGAAGTAAGATGTCGTATTGTTACGACAAGTTCCTCCGCAATGAGCCGGAGCTGCGGGAGATCCTTTGGCTTGAGCAGGAAGTCATCGGCGCCCAGCCGGATGGCCTCGGCGGTCATCTCTGCACCTTCTGAAGTGAGGGAGCTCAGCATGAGCGTTTTCGGGTGCCATGCTGCATTTTTGAGCTCACGCAGAACTTCGAGACCATTCATTTTGGGCATCTCGATATCCAGCGTGATCAGGTCAGGTTTGAGGGTGCTGATTTTTTCCAGTGCCTCAATGCCGTTTGAGGCAGTTCCCACTATCTCAAGGGAATGATCCTTTTGCAGCATATCCCGGATGACTGTCCGCATGAGAACGGAGTCATCAACAATGAGAACCTTCGCCATGACTAACCTAGGTCGCGAGTACGTTCTTGACTTCTTCGAGAACCTTTGGTGCCTGAAACGGCTTCACTATATACCCTTTGGCGCCGGTTTTTATGGCCAGTTTGACCATCTGTTCCTGCCCGACGGCAGTACACATGATCACACGGGCTGCAGGATCGAGCTGTTTTATTGACTTTAAGGCTTCAATCCCGTTTACCTTAGGCATGACCACATCCATGGTGACAAGGTCAGGTTTTAGTTCCTTGTACTTGGCGATTGCCTCTTCACCATTTGTCGCCTCTCCTGCAATCGTATGGCCTCCGGAGAAGAGAATATTTTTGAGAAGAGTTCTCATGAAAAGTGTATCATCCACGATCAGAATAGTTCCCATGGAGCATCAGACACAATATTGGTATATCATGCTATAAATCAGTGATGGAAAAAAACAGCGTTAATTTTGGTTTGTTTGGTTTTTTGTAGCGTCAGAAATATAGCGCACGCCTTTTGTTGTCAGCTGGACTTCACGCCGTATCGTTATGACTTCCGCGATTCCCAGTTTGATGATCCGGTCATAGATCTCATCGAGCTGCTTGTGGGGGATGGTGAGCATATTCTCAATTGCATGGGAATCCATGCCGGAATACACAAGCATTGCAACCTGCTGGGCAACGGCATCCAGTTCGTTACCCGTCATATTTATTCCCTTGGTGGCGTCTTTAAGGAAATTTGTTAGTACCTGGAGCGTTGACAGGGGGCAGAGGATAAGGCTCGACACAACTTCCCCGGATTCAACGTGATCGATCCGGACCACATCGGTCTGCTTGCCCTGCACGTCCCGTTTTGTCAGTTCAATTGCCGCTACATCGGTAAGGGGTACACAGATCTGTTTTTCCGCGCTTACAAACCAGATGCCGGTTTTTACCACCACAATACTGCCTTTCTCCCATTGCGCATTCTTGGCGAGGACGCCGCCCCGGATTGCAGGGGACATGAAATACGCCATGAGCCGGTAGGCATTGCAGTTGGTAAGAATAAGCCGTTTTAATATGATGAGGACTTTTTCAATGCTTGCGATCCGTATAATGGTGTCCGGGTTTCCCTTGACCGTAATGACCAGGACATTCTTCTTTTCCTCCAGATTAAAAACTGATTTGAAAAGGACTTCCGTATCGACAGGTGCGGGAAACGAGATCCGGTCTTCGCCGACCCCTGCTTTTATAACAACCCATTTGCCGTCATATTCAATTTTTAAGGGAACTTCTTTCATGGGACACTCACATGAGTATTTTGCGATGGTGGCGATTTTTCAGGTACTGACTTTTGTTGCGTACAGTTTTATTTTCTTCCCTGTGTTGACGGGATCTTTTTCTTTTCACCTTTGCCTAAACCAGTGAGCTGCTCCGAGAGTTCCATGATGTCTTTTTCGATCTCTGTCGCAGGTGCCTTAAAATCTTTTAATTCACGGAGCAGGCTGACATCATCTTCCTTTTTTACCTGTTTGATGTCGGAGGCAAGCGAACTGAGCATATCCTCATCAGAGCCGGTGGCGGTTCCTGCGGCAAATGATGACATATCCGTCTGATCGGTTTCAGCAGCGGTGTTCACTTCCATGAAAGGAGTTATAGGGGTCGCCGGAACGAGATCATGTGATCCCGGGGCCGGGCCATCGACTGGTGGCGGCGCGGAAGCCGGTGTTGTCGGTTCCTGCGTCCCGCTGTCATCCCCCAGATCGATATCCTCCAGGTTTATGTTGTCCAGATCGCCCAGTGATGCATCGATAGCCTCCACCCCGTTAAGACTATCCAGTTCATCGGATCCGCTGTCTGGATTCGCTTTGAGAATCGCGTCGGCATCATCGGTAGTCTCATCCGGCAGGGCAGGCATTTCGAGGTCCGGTATGGAAAGGCCGGGATCTGCGTCCAGGGGTCCGGGAATGTTTTGTGGTTCCGCACCCGGGTCATCCAGGCCATTTAGCAGGTCTGCTCCAAGTTCCTCCTCTGAGAGTGACATGAACGGGTCGCTCTCATCACCGTCCATTGCTGGCAATGCTCCCCCGGCACCCCCCGGGTTTGTTCCGGACCCTGCCGGCATTGCTGCGGCGCTCTCAAGTGCAGATCCTCTGCTGACTTTTTCTGTTATGGTATGTTCCAGCAGTTTGTTGATCTCTTCGGTTTTTTTCCCGGGTTTTTTGCGCTCTGTGAGGATCTTCCCAAACGAGGTGACGGAAGATGCAAGTAACGAGAGATGATTCCGGATCCCGTTGGTTTTCTCTGCCGGTTTTGCCGGGGCTTTCTTTTCAGTCTTTTTCTCCCCGGTATCTTTTTTGGCGGTGGTTTTCTTTTCAAAAAGTTTCAGGGAACCGGGTTTTTTGAGGATTTGCCGCTGGCGCAGGTTCTTTAAGGCCAGTTTTGAAACCGCATTTTTAATATCTGGAACGGTGATCGAGCCGAGAAGTACCAGCAGGAGAAAACCCACCGCGATTATCAGGGGAAGCATGTAGATAAGCGGAATATTTACAAAAATCAGGACCGATCCGGTCCCCACAATCACGGCAAAAAGAACAATCCTGCGGAAATTTTCCTTCATGTTACTCACCCGTCCCTTATCCACTCTTCCCCAAATTCGTCAACGCCTCTGCACTGAAGAAGAGGCCAACAACGCTTGGTGCCAGCAGAAGAACCAGTCCGGTCAATGTGCAGAATATTGCCGCGTAGAAATAATACATGTATCGATCCCCTCCGCCCACTATCCGCGCGGCTACAATATCGCCAACGGTGAGGATGACAAGTGTGATGGTGACATAGGTCTGCATCGCTTCTTTTGGGAAATTGGTAAAGAGGTTCATCCCGCCTCCAAACACCCCGCTCATGGAAACGCCGGCGCTCTGGCCCCCCGACGACGCTGACATTTGCTGAAACTGGGTCATCATGGTCGACACGGAATCGGTGAGCACCACAAGGATCTCGTACAGCGCGACAAAGAGACCGATCATGGCGACATGCATCGGTACCAGAAGAACGAGAAAACTTTTTGACAGATTATCTTTCTTCTCCCGGAGCAGGGTCTGTTCGAGCATCGATGAGCCTACGACCGTACCGATGGGTTCCGGCGGTCCCCCGAGCCTTACGGTGTCCCGGAAAATGTTGAGGTACTTATAGATGAGGTCACTTCCCGACTCTCCGACAAACTTGTCCCAGCACTGGTTTTCATCGAGTCCAAGGTTAAGTTTTGAATAAACGGAATTTATCAGGGGTCCAAGAGCTGTGAGCGATTTTCGGTCGATGCTTCCGAGAGCGTACACGGCAGTTGTTCCCTGTCCGCCCATGATCGCGCCAAAACTTCTGATAAATACAGAAAAATCATTGTCACGCAGGGTAATGTTATGGTCGTCAATAAACCCGATAATACCGAGGGGGGCCATCAGGATACCCACAAGAATAAAGATCAGGCTTGCCGGGATCCCAAGAAGTACAAGAACAACGATGACTGCAAGCGTGAGCGGGACGATGATCCGTTCCATGGCGTGAATCGTCTCCTGCTCCTTTGACATGCGGTCAGGGAGCCCGTGGCTTTTGGGGTCGTCGGGGACTGACGTATACATAAGGGTGATACCAAACACACAGATGGCAAGGATAATCGCATACGACGTGTTAAATGTCGTCTGGAGATCCCCGGGGGCATAGATCACCACCGATACCATGATGATGATGGCGATGACGGTGCCCGAGAGGAGCAGGGCGACGTATGCATCGCTCCATTTCTGGAGCATGGTCATTCCCTGTTCTACCTGGCTCCGATAGACCGTCCTGACCGTTGAGAGTTCATTACTCAGGAAATCTTCATCCGGGACACCTGATTCAATAGAGTTGGCGTACCGGTTCAGCATGTTCCTGAGGATATCGTTCTGGGTCCGCTCAGCTACAATAGTTAGGCTTTCGGCATAACTGTAGTTCCATTTTTTTACAAAGGTATCGACTTTCCCGATGTATTTTGCCGAGATATACTCGTGACGGTTTGCTGCAAAAGAGAAAATTTCGGGTCGGGTTGCATCGGCAATCGCAAGCGAGGCCATATACGTGGTCATGAAAAGAAGATCCGCCCCCATCTTCTTTTTTTCATGGACACCGGCGAGTTTCTCTTTGAGGGCCGCAATTTGAGTGGCAAACGGCAGCGATCTGGCTGGTGGCGCTTTCTGTGTCCCGGGAGGGGGTGCGATCTCTTCAGGCATATTATGCCCCAATTGTAAGGAGACCCTGTTTCTTGATCTTGGTCATCATGTGGAAGAGATCCCAGAATTTCACGTATCCTGCTTTATGCAGACGTTCGAGGATCTTTGCGCGTTTCTCGACCTCTAAGTAAATTTCCGCTTTCCTGCTGTCGGGGATCCCAAGCATTGTTGCGATCTTGTTCTCGAGAAGAAATGAACTACCCTTCCCGGACCAGATGAACGTATCGGTGACCGGTTCCCAGGTAAACATCTGGACAAACGTGAATCCCCCGGTTTCTGCATTATATCCCACCAGTTCGTTGCAGCTGATCATCCGGCGCACGGTTGCTCCGTCAGGCCTTTTGACCGCGCTCTGGATAATAACCAGGTTAAGGTTGTCCACATACGTCTTTGGGATATCGATGGGATCCCCGCAGAGACGCTGGATCAGTTTCTCTACGGATGCCGCGTGGAAGGTACTCATCACGGGGTGACCCGTCTGCATCGCACCGAATGCGACGGCACCCTCAACACCCCGGATTTCACCGACAAGGATCTGGTTTGGACGCTGACGCAGGGCGGCCTTGAGGAGGTCGAACATGGTGACCCCTCCTCCTGCACCGTCCCCTTCCCCTTTGCCTTTGGCAAGGGCCACCTCACGTATCCAGTTCCGGTGCGGGACGGTGAGTTCGGGCGTGTCCTCGATAGTGATGATCTTGTTCTCCGGGGGGATGAAGGTGGTGATAGCATTCAGGAGCGTTGTCTTGCCGCTTGCTGTTTCACCGCTTACAAACAGGGACATGCCGTATTCGATACAGATCCAGAGATAGGCGGCGGCGAGGTAATCTATACCATTGCTCTCTACAATGTTGAGGATGGAGAGCGGCACTTCGTTTACCTTACGGATAGAGAAGTTGCTGCCGTGCTTGCTGATCTCGGTCCCATAGACGATGTTGATACGGGAACCGTCCGGGAGAGTAGAATCGACGATCGGGTTCCGGTACGTGATCGGCCGTTTTATCCGTTCCGCCACTTTGACTACGAATTCATCGAGTTCGCTTGAAACTTTGAACTCGATAACGGATTTGAGGCCTTTGAACATCTTGTGCTCGATAAAGATCGGTCCCACACCATCACAGGAAATATCTTCGATATAGGGGTCGGAGAGGAATGGTTTGAGAACTCCCATATCGATTTTATCCCGGATAAGGAGATACTCGATTGCCTGGTACTCTACTTTGGTGAGGATGATCTTGCCATCCGGGGTAATGGGAACGTTTTTGCTCTTCTTGCCGGACTTCATCTTGTTCTGTGCGGTAAAATCCGTGTTAAGGAAGGTGACCAGTTTGGATTTTGTTCCTTGTGTGTCTTTTCGGGTCAGGCTTGCGATATCCACGCCGGGAGGTTTTATTATTGCAACTGCGGCCAGCATTTTTTTTAAGACTGCTATCCGCTCCTTGTCCGTGGTCGGATCCGTATCAAGGCCATCGATGAGATCGATGAGTTTGGTTTCTATGACCGGCAGTACCTCGCTGACGCTGTGCAGGAATGATGGTTCGATGGGGATGTAGAAGTTTCTGACATCATCCGGGTCCGGCAGGATGTGGACAAATGTTGTATCGTTGACCGGGTAGATGACGTTGGGGTTCTTCATAGATCGAACATCCTTTTTTAATTCCGATAAAAAGAGTGGGATGCCGTAGGTATTCACCGGGAAGGTATGGAGATATTCGAGGAGATGCGGACTGTTCTGTACATACTCCTTTGCATTTGCGGGGAGCATCTTAAATAACGCATCCGATTCGAGATCCGCGTACAGGTCGATATCGACATCCACCGGTTCGGGTTTGAACGGGAGGTTTATCGCGACCGAAAGGGAACCCATACTTTAGATCCTCGCGAAACTCATCGGAATTATTTTCATCCCATAGCCCGGATGAACTTCAAAACTGACAAGGTTACCGGTTGTCTTTCGTGCGCCACGGACTTTGACGACTTCCATGACCATGACGTACTTGTCCCCGACAAGGGCTTTTTTCATATTGAGGTGCGCATCGCAGATGGAACGGATCCGCACAAGTGTATCTTCCTCGAATGCATAGGTATGGAGCGTGACGAGAACCGTTTTGCCATGATCCACGAGCGATTTACAGTTGGTAAAGAAGGTAAGGATGGTATCTGTTTCAGCATATTCGGTGAAAAGTGTCAGTGAATCAACAACAGCAACCTGTGCTTTGCTGTTCTGGATGTACGAGACCAGCCGTGCCAGGATCCCTTCCATCTCCTCTTTTTTCCATTCAAAACCGACCACATGGAGGGGGAAGACCTTGAGATATCCCCATGCATAATAATCGGAGATGTCAAGGCTCATCGATTCCATCTGCTTGATAAAACTCTTGCTGGTATTTTCTGTTGTAAAAAGATCGACAGAAAAACCCTGTTTCATTGCACCCCAGACGATCTGCTGGGTAAGGACACTTTTGCCGGTATCGTTCTCACCTTCGATGAGGGTCAGGGATCCCACCGGGAGGCCATCGGCTATCTTCTTGTCCAGTTCGTTGTTACCGGTTGAGATGATCTGATGATCCTCGCCCCCCATCAGGTCGGAAAGATTAGATGCCATATTCTATTTTCCCCTCATAGCAGTTTTGATGCATAGACCCCGTTTCCTGTAGTGATCTGGAACCACTCGGGAGATATACCTGATGTTGTTACCTGTATCAGGTAGGATTCCCCGGGATCCAGTTCGGAGAGATGAATGATCTCATTGCCTTTATCGATTATCGTCCATGTTCCGGGACCTGCGACTGTGCTGTAGGTATCTAACTGATAGTTATTGGTACCGTCATAGACAATGACATCCATGTGCCGGAAGTCTGAGATGATCTCTTTTCCGGTATTATTTATCGTACAGTTGAATGTGTAACCGCCCTCAACAGGAATCACTTCGGAAGTTTCAGGGATAGTAAAATCGGTTCGTAATCTCATTTCCTCCTGCAGGGTCACGGCTTTCTGGGCGTTTGTGACAATCTCGGCAGTGGAAAGAGTACTTCCGACCAGCATATACGCGACGATCACCAGAAGCAGCACTCCTACAGCCGCCCCGATAAGATCTGCAACAGCCATACCAGATCACCTTATGGAGGAGCACTCACCGTAAACTGGTCCGACCTCCAGATCCCATCTGGCAGGGTAAACTGGAAATAATTCGGACTGCCAGAGATATCCAGTTTTTGGGTCAATGCATCAATTTCCACGGTCTCGCCGGGATCCCAGTAATTATTGACGTTTAAATCGCTCAATATATACAGCCACTGCCCGTCGGTCAGTTTGTCGGATGTAGATAAACTCATCCGGTTAAAATCCCCTGCATTGCCACAGATAACATCGGATCGCTTGATATCAGAAACAGGGATCTGTTCACTTCCCGTATTTTTCATCCAGACTCGGGCGTACTGGCTGTTATTTGCCACAGCAAGTACAATTTTGAAATCCGTCCGGAGCCGTTGGTCGGATGCGTGGCCGGCTGATGAAAATGTTCCTGCCATCTGGTAGACCACCGGGAATATGGCGCTGATAAGTACGCCCGCAGCTATTACAGCAGTAATCAGGAACAGGGCGGTCGTGAATGTATCTGAGGACATGGGTTATATCCTGTCCGGCAGGTTCATCCACTCTTCGTCTTTTCTGGCATTCCGTGAAGGTTCACGTTCTTTTTCCGATAATTCCGGTGCATCCGGTCTTTCTTTTGCCGGCAGCACCTGCTGGCGCTGTTCCATCATGACCTCAATCATGTCCCGGTCAAGTGAAGAATCGGTGGGTGACAGGATCCGGTTGAGTGCGTACAGTTCGGATACAAATTCATCCGGCCCGACTTCATGCTCGTCTCCCAGGTTTGCCGGCATAAGGCGGGAGATCTCTTTTATCTCGTCACAGGATTCCCGTGAGATGTACCCCATGATCCGGTACGATTCAAGGATGATATCAAGCCGGTCGTGCCCGAATTTGTGTATGGCTCCGTTCGTCCATTTGAACAGTTTGTACACTTTCTGGAGCCGGAGTTTTTCATTGGCGAGCGTATTCTGGCTGGTTTTATGGCTGTTTACAGGGATCTGAGATTTTAAAAGCGCGATCATCTGCTCGTCCGGTAGCCGTCTCTCTTCATGGGTGGTGGGGGGAAGTGTCTCTGGTTTTATTTCAGGCTCGGGTTTTTTGCTCTCTTTTTCCTGTTTGACCTTTGCGGCGTCAGCGGCGGCATCAAGCGTTGACTCACGTGCGTCAAGAGCTGCCTCTTTTGCCTCCAGTGCAGATTTTTTTGCATCCTGAGTGGAATCAGCACTTTCACTGGTACCAGCGGTTCCTCCGGATGCGGTGGCTACCAGGGTAAACGGGTTCTCCAGTTCGTTCATCCGTTCCCTGATATCCATTAAGAGGCGTTTGATGGAGGTTTTTATAAGGTCAACTTCCCGTTCGAGGTTCTGGAGTTTAACCTCGGGATCATCCTCAGAAGCTGCAGTGATGATGTGGTCGACCTGAGCCTGATTTACCGCCATAGCATTGAATTATTATCCTGTTTTTTGTTAATATACTTTGCCCCGGGAAACCGGGTTTTGTTGGGGATTTTTTCTGTTTTGGTGTTTAGGGCGGGTTTTTTTCTGACAACTGCCGCCTACCCTTTATGGCGAGAGGGGGTACCCCCCATTTTGTACAAAGGTGGCACCCCCACCTTCGGGCTACAAGAGGGGGGTAGGGGGGTAAAACTTTTAAAAAATTGGTCGGGGGTCAGGAGTACCTCTCATTTTTGGGAGTGGGGGGTGCCACCCCGGGCTGGCAGGAGGGGGTACCCCCACTGGATCGGAAATCGCTTCGGGAAGTCCTGTCAAAATTCTGATTTTGTAAAGGAACATTTAGAGAAGGACAAAATTTTTATTATCCCCCCTCTATCGTATTCTTGGTTTCTTCATCGTTGAATGCGTCTTTGCCCCAATTTTGTTTTATAATCCGGAACCCTGAATCTACGAAAACATGTAAAATATAAATTGATCGTGCAGGTTCGGATCCGGGAATGGGCGCGGGAAATCGTTTGAATTTGCATTATCCGAATAAATATTTTTCATGTTTTCCACCCTCCTTAGTATACCTCATACCAAGTATTTGCTCTCATATCTCCGGGAACGGTGCTCGTCATCGGGAGCGCTGCACCAATCGGGGGTTTCACTTCAACAATAAATTTATCATTGTTCGTCATAGTAGTAGCGTCAAACCCGGGACTAATGTCAACAAGGACCATCTCGCGGGCACTTAATGTTCCGTTGTGTGCTGTCTGAAGTGGATTCGCGTCAGTGTTTTGTTTAACCCACGTGTAATTAACATCCATATTTGAGAAGGTTGCCATCGTTTTGGGAGAGGATACGGTATACGTTACTTTACTCATATCCACCCCGGCACCACCTGCAGCGATCTGCAGATAAAATGTAATATCCCTCACCGTTGTCGGACTACCGGCTAGTATACTCATCGGTCCCGAAGATTCAACGGTGGAGGTTGTCTGCTGTACACTGGTGTGCACGGTTTCCTGCGCCTTCTGGGTCGTGAAGAACCCGGCGCCGAGCACCACGTACGAAAACGACGCAGCAACAACAACAAATGCAATCAGTACGATCGCAGCCTCAAGGCCGGTAAAACCGTTTTCGCAGGTGGGTGCCCGATCCATCTGTTTCAACTCCATGTATCCTATATCATGAGGTTGTATTTCACTATTACACGATGTAATCTCATATAAATATTTGCAAAATGCTATCCTACAAATTCCCGATAGCCGAATGCCGTCCCGACATTCCTTGGCTTTCTTTATCAAGAGTAATCTGTACTGCTATGGTGTATGATGTGAAGCGGGATCTCAGGGTTGGCACATTCAATAAAAAAAGGGATTTAGTAGAGTGCCTGGACTGTTGTCAGGCCACCGGGGATAGTTCTTGAGATAGGAAGAACCGCTCCAACTGCCGGCTGGAAATTGATCGTTAATTTTGTATTCGGTGTTGCAGTTGCTTTTGGCAATCCCACGACAATAACCATCTGTGCATTGGGTTCGAGCATGGAACCCGCAGTCATATTGTTAATTTTTTGACCTATACACCACTCTTGAGGTAGAGTATCGTTTCCTGCTATTGCATTGGTGCATGTAAACAGGCCTGCAGTATTAGTTCCCACATTTGCATTATGACCTCCGTTATTATCCGTATAGGATACAACCATCGACGATATGTCCATCGCGGTGCCACCTGATGTAAGTGCGACCGTTATGTTAACATATTTAAGGTAGGAGTTATTGCCATCAGCAACCCCATAGGCATTCCCAACCATCTCCATACTTGAGCTTGCCTGCTGCACGGCTGTGTGTGTGGTTGTCTGGGCTGTCTGGGATGTGAAGAAGCCGGCGCCGAGCACCACGTACGAGAATACTGCAGCAACGACAACGAATGCGATGAGTACGATTGCTGCCTCGAGGCCGGTGAATGCATTATCAGAATAAATATTTTTCATGTTTTCCACCCTCCTTAGTATACCTCATACCAAGTATTTGCTTTCATATCTCCGGGAACGGTGCTCGTCATCGGGAGCGCTGCACCAATCGGGGGTTTCACTTCAACAGTAAATCTATCGTTGTTCGTCATCGCAGTAGCGTCAAATCCGGGATTAATATCGACAAGGATCATCTCGCGGGAAGCTAATGTTCCGTTATGTGCCGTCTGAAGCGTATTTGTTGCGTTGTTTTGTTTAACCCACGTGTAAGTGACTCCCAGATTGTCGAAGGTTGCCATCTTTTTGGGAGTGGATACGGTATACGTTACTTTACTCATATCAACCCCGGCACCACCTGCAGCGATTTGCAGATAGAATGTAATATCACTCACCGTTGTCGGAGTAGCCGCTTTTATACTCATCGGTCCCGAAGGTTCAACGGTGGATGTTGTCTGCTGTACACTGGTGTGCACGGTTTCCTGCGCCTTCTGGGTCGTGAAGAACCCGGCGCCGAGCACCACGTATGAGAACACCGCCGCAACGACAACGAATGCGATAAGCACAATCGCTGCCTCGAGGCCGGTGAACCCTTCATCATTATGTTTACACGATCTCATGAATTCACCTTTGTGAATTTAGTAGACACTAGTCGCCGCCAGCGTCTCTACATGGATAAAAGGTATTTATCATATAAATAATTATGTTAAAAATCAGAATCCCATAAGCAATTATTTTAAAATTTGATGCCGTTATCGTGGAATCTGGCAAATTATATAATTGCATTGACCCGGTACCGGGTTCCCGTATGCCGGCCCGTGACTCATATACGGACATCACCCCTTTTTATTTATGAACGCTCCAATAAGCAGTACGCAGGCATGGACAAAAAAGATATTACCTATATTATTGCAGGGTTCTGCATCATTCTTGTCATTGCATTTGTCATCAAACCGATAGCCACCGGTCAGCCGGTCAATATTGGTGTTTCCTTTGCGACACCCACGCCAACCGTGACGGTCACTCCCCTTATCGTATACGCGACTTTTACAAGCATTATTACCCCCACCACCACCCCTCCCACACCGGTGCCGACCTGGAACCAGAAAGCCCAGACCGTCGATTTTGTCAATCCTGACACCTATCATATCTCCACCAACCAGTCCATTCCTCAGGGAACAAGGATCGATGCAACCCAGCCGGATACCAACCGAACTGTATATGCAACCATTTCCGGAAAATATAGCGGAACCACCCAGATTATCAATATCCCGTTTCCCTACTGGGAATTGACCTACACCGTCGATCCGATGATCGGCCCCATGTCAGGACCTGCGGTACAAAAAAAAGAGATAACCCCTACGCTGGGGGAGGGCGGTTCGCATAGCGGAATATATGGGTCGTATGCCAGCGTGAGTCCGGCATTTTCCATTCAGGTTATGGATGCAACGGATCCCAACCGTATCGTACGAAGCATTTCACCCCCGGGGGGGATCGACAAGGATCTCTGGGCAGGGGTGAAAGCGACGCAACCGGCAGTAACGCAGACAACAAAGAAGTACGGAGAGATTGCACCTACACCAACAACTACTGTGACCGACCCCCGCCCGTGGACGGAAAAATTCTATGAAGGCCAGCGGGGTTATTACTTCATTATCAATTCCCAGTATCTCAATTCCTACAAGATTGAGATTCGTATCCCTACACGGTATGTCGGAAAGTACTGATCGTTAAGACGCGTGTGAAATGAACGCGACGGACAGACCGGCGGTGGATGTATCCTGCACGGTTAAAGCATACCTGCCAAAAGCGTACGGATGCCGTACTACCTGACAAATCCAAAATCATCTGGTATAAGAAAAACCGACAAAAAAGTAATTCTATAACAACCCGATACAATCAGTCGAGTTTTCTCTTTCCCATGGACTCGATGTACATAATCTCTTTTCCAATTTCAAGCACGCCCTTCTTGTCTTCCGGGATGGTAATCTCGAAGTTTGAATAATCCTTCATGTCCATGAGCTGCGCCATATCGCCGGCAATGGAGATGACCTGCCCGCTCTTGCGTTCGACAACGGGCACGTATGCCTTTGCGGATACAGGCTGGACAATCGAGCGCTTGACACCGTCAAAGATACCGACGGCGTCAATCCGTGCCTTTGCTGCACCGTGTTTCCCGGGTTTTGATGTGGCAAGGCCGACAACTTTGCACGGCTCATCTTCCACAACAATATAGCGACCTTCTTTTATCTTTCCGATTTCTGTTTGTTCCTTCATTGTGCTTCACAACCTAAAACGTAACCATATCTTAAGCGCAGAAGTAATTTATCTTTATTGCCGTACATAAATACAACGGTGACCGCATTTAGAGGTTTTTGTCGCTATGGATTTTCTTCGTTCCTGCAATGAGATGGCCGCGCTCGTTCATGAGAGTATCCACCCGCTGGTCGGATCACCGGAAGGCGGAAAGGTCATCCGCATGGGCGCCGACAAAACCCCTACCGAAAAGATCGATCAGGTAGCAGAAGACTGCGTGATCGGGTTTGTCCGGGAACATTCTCTGTGCTCTCTCCTGATAAGTGAGGAAGCAGGTAAGGTTCCCGTTGATGGCGGGAAGGGAACGATATTTCTCGACCCGATTGACGGTACATACAACGCGGTTGCGGGTATACCGTTCTATGCCCTCTCCCTTGCATGGGCAACAGACGGGGTCGTGCAGCAGGCATTCGTACAGGATTTGGCGACAAAGGAGACGTTTACGGCTGTCCGGGGCAAATTTGCGCACTGCAACGGGAAACCGATCCATGTTTCGTCGACATCACGGCTGGACGCCTCTGCCATGAGCGTGTACGGCCGGAAATTCGATCCCACCCGGATGATGCAACTCGGCCACAAGATCCGGCGGTGGCGGCTCCTTGGGGCATCCGCACTTGAGCTCTGCTATATCGGGGCCGGGAGGATCGATGGTTTTGTGGACCTGCGGGGTACCCTGCGGGTGACCGATGCCGCGGCAGGGATGCTCATCTGTACTGAAGCCGGAGGGATGGTCTCCGACTTAAACGGCGATCCTATCGACTTCCCCGAGGAAGTGACGGTCGGCCGGTGTATCATTGCCACGAACGGTGTGCTGCACCACAAGGTGATCGAGTACCTGAGGTGATCTCTGATGAAGTGCCTGCTTGTTTCCCGCATCGACATGCCCGGGGCCCTTTCCTGTGCGCGGCAGATGAAGGACGCGCTCTTAAAGAAAGGGGTAACCGTTCTCCTTGAGAAGGATACCGCTGCCTGTCTTGGCGAACCCGGCCATCTGTGTGGGCAGGTGGACGCAGATATGGCGGTGGTAATTGGCGGGGACGGCACGATTCTGCGCACCGTCCAGCAGATGCAGCACCAGATCCCGATTATAGGGATCAACCATGGGGAGGTGGGGTTCCTTGCGGATCTCGAACCTGATGAAGCGTGGGATTTTATAAAAACGCTGTCCCCGGGATTTGCCGTCGAGGAACGGATGCGGCTTTCGCTCCTGCGGGATAACAAGCCCCTTGGCGATGCATTAAACGAAGCCCTCATCGTCACCACCCGCCCGGCAAAGATGCTGCGTTTCTCGATTGTTATTGACGGCAGGGTTACGGAGCAGTTCCGCTCTGACGGACTGCTCGTCAGTACTCCGACCGGGTCGACCGCCTACGCGATGAGCGCCGGGGGCCCGATCGTAGACCCCCGGATACAGGGTTTCCTCATTGTCCCGCTTGCGCCGTACATGCTCTCGTCCCGCCCCCACCTCATCAGCAGCAATCGTCGGCTTGAGATCCGCCTGGAGTGCTCAAAGCCTGCGAAACTGGTTATCGACGGGCAGAAAACCGTGGAACTGGGAAGCTCGGCCTCCCTTGTGGTACAGAAGGCAGAGCAGCCGGCGTTATTTATCGATGCCCGCCGTAATTTCTTTGAAAAAGTAGATGACAAGCTCCGGAAACTCTAGCGAGCCCTCAAATTTGTGCAGCAGAAAAGACAAGCTTTTCTTGATAAGAGGCTCCATTCTTGTTGATAAGGTGGTACGTGTGCAGGTCTCCATGAAACTTGAGATGAAAGATTCTCCCGGACAACTGGTTGCGGCCCTCAAACCAATCTCTGATGTCGGGGGAAATATTATCGCGGTCATCCACCACCATGACCCGGATACCAGCCATCACACGTTGAACGTGCAGATCGTGCTTGCCCTTCCCGAAGGGCGTCTTGACAACCTCGTGGCGCTCTTAAAGGAGCAGGGTGTCCACATCCAGCGGATCGGAAAGGAGCGCCTGCTCTACAAGCGGACGGTTATCCTGATCGGCCATCTCATGCATACAGACCTGTCCGACACGGTCAACCAGATCGATTCTACGGGATTTGCCGAGGTCTGTGAGATCTCGATGAGCATGCCGGCAATAAACGAGCGCTCGACCTCACGGGTCATAATCAAAGCGACCAACCGGGTGGACATGGATGCGGCGCTTGCCGTCCTGCGCCGGGTCGCGCAGCAGAAATCGCTGCTTTTGATCGAGCCGCTGGAGGAGATCGCATGAAGGCGGCATTGATCGGCCTCGGGTCTGTGGGACGCGGCGTCGCGGAGATGATCGCTAGCAAGAATCCCGGTATTACGATCACGGGTATTGCGGATTCAAAGAGCGGGTGTATCTGTGATGAGGGCATTGACATCAAAGCGATGCTTGAAAACAAGAAGAGGACCGGAGCCTGCGGAGACCGGACGATTGCCGCCACGGACGTGATTGAAAAAGCAAATTACGATGTCCTCATCGAAGTGACGCCGACAAACGCGCTTACCGGCGAACCGGCTCTCGGGTATATCAGGGCTGCACTTGCACGAAAGAAGCACATTGTCACCTCCAATAAAGGACCGATCGCCCTTGCGTATGTGGAACTGTCAGCGCTTGCCAAAAAGAATGGGGTGGCGCTCCGGTACGAGGCCACTGTCGGCGGTGCTATCCCGATCATGCACACGCTCGAAGATGGTCTTAACGGGAATGAGATCATCGCGATCTACGGGGTTCTTAATGGGACCTGCAACTATATCCTCACCCGGATGGCTGCCGAAGGGCTCACCTACGAACAGGCACTCATGGAGGCGCGGGAGATGGGATATGCCGAGGCGGATCCGACCTACGATGTCAAGGGGATCGATGCGGCAATCAAACTGGTGATCCTTGCGAACACGATCTGGGGTAACGGGACAAAACTTGCCGATGTCGATTTGACCGGCATCGATCTGCTCACTCCCGATGCTCTGCGTCTTGCCGAAGAGGGGGACTGTACCATCCGGTTGATCGCAGAGGCAATCCCCGGGAAAAAGATTTTGCGGGTCTCCCCCCGCCTGATTGAGAAGAGCCACCCGCTTGTGGTTGAAGGCTCGCTCAATGCCCTCACCATCGAGACCGATATGGCAAAGGAAATTACGCTTACCGGAAGGGGTGCAGGATCGATCGAGACGGCAAGCGCCATCATCGGAGATATCCTGTATATCCGCGACCATTATGGCAAGCGTGCTTGAACACCGGCGGGAATACCTGCGCCTGATGCGCCAGTTCACGCAGGATGCCGGTTTTTTTACGGTAACTGATATCCAGAAAGCAGCCGGCATCCCACGGAGTACGGCGCAGGACTGGGTAACCCGGCTTGTGCGGGAAGGCTGTGTTCTCATAAAAAAAGAGAAATCCGGGAGAACGGCCGCCCGGTACGCTGCCATTTCTGCGATCCCACAGAGCACATGCCGGAGAATTTTTACCACGACAGATGGCGAGCATGTTGAGATCTTCCATGACTGCATGAGCGGTGCATGTGCGGCGTTCTGTGGCTACCACCATGCCCGGGCGGGGGGTGTGCTTACCGAGATAAAACGCGACGGGACACTCCTGCGCGAATGTGCCCGGATTGGCGACGCCACGGTTTCCATCGGGCTTCCCCCCCTGTCTGCGGTCGGGATCTGCGGCGTCGGGTACACGGGTAATCATATCGTCCAGCGGATCCGCTGCATCGGGGGCCCGGCATACTCGCTTACTGATATGATGTCGCGTGCGGAGGGTGTTACCCGCGTCGAACTGGTCCAGAAAGATGGTATTGTTGAGGGGAAAGTCTGGACGCAGGCTTTTACCTCCTTAACGATTGGGGTGGATGATACTGATTCAAAGGAGGGTGGGGCGACATTTGCCCTTGCCCTTGCGCTGCTCACAAGGCTTACGGCGGGCCGGGTTGTTCTCCCTATCAGCCACCATGTCGTGATGCTCAACGAAAGCCTGCAAAACAAGACTGCCGGGAACTCAGCAAGTTACATCGAGGTAGCTGTCCTCCCGAACCGTATCGACCGGGTGATGGCGATGAGCCGCGAGTTTGTTGAAAGCGAAGCCTTTTCCCCGGAGTGGGGGCTTGCGTTCCGGAAAGGTATGACGATCCCTGTGGGCCTGAGGGAGTACGGCCGTCGGGTGAGGGAAGTTGTGGTCGACCGTGCCGAGGCCGAAGAGGCAGCCCGGGAGTCCGGCACCGTTCTGTACGGGGGAAACGGGGTTATCGGGGCGCTTGGCGCTGTTGCGCTGGCCCGGCTCCCCCATGAGATACAGATGGACCCGGCCCGGAAGATTGCGTGACGTAAACTGGCCGCGATCACGTGACCGGTATTATTCTGCGCTATTATGCCACTTTTGCGCTTATCCGGCAACAACCGGAAGGGCAAGGTTGCCCTGCAATCATCACCTGTGGAGACGGTATTCCCGTGAACGTACCATTTGCCGAGAGCCAGAACGCAGGATTGGTTGTTGGGATCAACCGCGCGGTAACGGGAAGTTCCCCGCCATTCCGGCAAGTGGGGGTACCCCCCTCTCCCAAAAAAGAGAGGTACCCCAGTCCCCGGCCTATCTTTTAAAAGCGGTACCCCCGCCCCCCCTATGAGCACAAGATGAGGGGACCCCTCCTCCTTTTTCTGCATTTCCAGAACCTGTGCTTCGCATGGAGTTCACGTCTGAAAACCACAGTTTCTTGTCCGAATACCTTAGGGGGCAGGGCCACCCATCCGGCAAGGGGGTACCCCCTCCCAAAATGGGGTGGTGCCCTGGCCCCTGCCACTTTTTTTTAAAGTGTGCTCCCCCCACCCCCTCAGTCCGGGCACAAGTGGGAGACTACCCTCTCTAGTACCTGGTGGGGTACCCCCATGATCGCGTGCGCAGGTATCTCTCCATTTTTATCGTGCGATGGGTTTTGAGGAGGGTCGCGCCTCGCTACAGCCTCCATAAGCATCCCGCGCCCCCCGCCATCCCTCATGGAAAATTTGCCATTTGGCATCGCGAAAGTGTGCGCATCTCAAAAGAAGACCGGTTCAGCCCGGACCTTGGAAAGGGGCCCCGCTTCCCGGGGATCGTTGCCCGCTATTCATGCGAGGGAAGGGATTCGAACCCTTGAACTCCTGCGAGACCGGACCCTAAATCCGGCGCCTTTGACCTGGCTTGACTACCCTCGCGTACCGTCTCTATTTGGCTGGCTGAAATTAAGAGCATATCGTGTGGGGCTAAAAAGACTGAAGTTTACTCCTCTACATCTCCACCCGGGTCACGACACCGTGGATCTTATCCGCCGGCAGCCGGTAGAACTGCACGACCGAAGGAGTGAGGTGCTTGATCGCGCCGAAGATCTTCCAGGCCACATGGTTGGTGACAATATCCTCCATCCCGTAAAAGATCGTCTTCTCATCAATATCCGCTTCTACCAGGATCTTCGAAATATCGACAATCTCCATGTACCCCAGGTAAATCTCAAAGATAGAGAGCCCCTTTGTCAGCTCCCGTGTCACGCCCCACGTCATCCCGAACGGCTGCTCCGTGCGGATGATCGAGATAATGATATTCTCCTCGTACACGATGTTGTTCGTGAACATTGTGCGGGGAATGTACTGCGGGATCCGCCGGAAGTCCCGGGCAAAGTACAGCGCGGAACCCGAGATTTTGTTCACCGAATTGTAGAGTGCGTTGAATTTTGGGAGGAACTCTTCAAGCGGGACCGGCTTTAAGGAATTCGCGAGGCGCTTCTGACCATTCACGTAGATAAGGATAATCGCGAGCGGAATGGCAGCGATTATAAGCGACCAGTAACCCCCGTACGGAATCTTGTGGAAACTCGATAAGAGGAAGGACCCGGTCACGATAAAAACAAATCCCGCAATCAGGCTTTTTAAGAATTCTCCGCGGAGGACGAGGATCCAGATGATCAGGATACTTGTGATCGTCATCGTCCCGCAGACCGCAAGCCCATACGCGTGGGTGAGATTGCTGGAGGTCTGGAACACCAGAATAACCAGCAGAACGGCAAAGAGCAGCATCCAGTTCACGATATCGATATAGATTTGGGATCTGAGGTGAGGTGAGGTATAATCGATCCGCAGGAGCGGCATGATACGGGTCGTGATACCCTGGTACACGATGGAGAAGATCCCGGAGATCATCGCCTGGGAGGCAATTATCGATGCGGCGATGCTTAAAATAAGGAAGGGAATATAGAGAAGTTTTGCCTCGGAGAAGATCATCGCGAAGAGAACATTCTGGGTACCGGGATTTGCGATCAGGAACGCGCCCTGCCCGAAATAGTTGATTGCAAGAGCGATGAATACGAGATACCAGGCCTTCACAATCGGCTCCCGTCCGAGATGTCCCATATCCGCGTAGAGTGCTTCTCCCCCGGTAGCGCACAGGATCACGGACGAGAGGATCAAAAATCCTGCAAGACCGTTGTGCACAAGATAGTTGATCGCATACATCGGATTTATGGCAAAGACTACCTGGGGGGCGAGGAAAATGGCGACAAGGCCCGAGAGCGTAAGAGCGGTAAACCAGACCGCCATGACCGGGCCAAATGCCCACGCCACCCTTTCCGTACCCCGTGCCTGGAAGGCAAAAAGGCAGATGGCGATAACAGCGGCCACGAACATCAGGATGATCTGTGCGGTATTCTCAAAACCCGGGATCAAAAGGATACCTTCCACAGCAGAGAGGATACTGATCACCGGTGTAATAACACCGTCTCCGATAAACAAAGAAATGCCGATGATGGCGAGAAGAGAGACAAACGCGACCTGGTTGCCGGATTTTAGCATCGGCAGCAGGATCTCCTTGAGCACAATTGTCCCGCCTTCACCTTTCTTACCTAGGTGCATGGCAAGGAACGTGTACTGGACCGTGACAAGGATCGTCAGCGTCCAGAAAATAAGGGAAAGGATACCCATCACGTTCTCCTGGGTGGGGGGGATCAGGAGAAAAATAGCGGTCAACGTATAGATGGGACTCGTCCCGATATCGCCAAACACGAGACCCATCGATTTGACGATCCCCGGCATTCCAAAATTATGCCCGAACATTCCTCTTTTACCCTTGGGGAGATATAATGTATATTGCTTTCTCTTTTCAGGCATTCATCGCGGGATCGTTCTCAGGAATGACCGCGGGAGCCCGGGCTGTCCGGTTATGGGCCCGCTTCCCGTGCAGTCTCTCGCTCGGCTGCTCCCTGCACACCCTTACGGTCATCGGTCCAAATCCGGTAACTCTTAATGAGGAGTACGATAATCAGCGGACCCAGGACAAAACCGGCAATTCCCATCGTAAGAATACCCCCAATGATACCAACGAACATGATAAGCCAGTGAATTTTAACCCTTCGACCCACGAGCGCCGGGCGCACGTAGATCTCCGGAAGCGCAGAAACGATAAGGTATCCGAGGAAGAACAGGATAAATACTCCATACAAGTCATTCTTTGCAAGGGCATAGGCACCAATAATGATAAACGCAACAGAAGAACCGAGGATGGGGATAAGCTCACAGAACGCGGCAAGGAACGAGTAAAAGAGGATATCCCCGTACCCGAGCAGGTAAAAGACCGGGATCGCAATAAAAAACGTCAAGACCGCGATGGCGATCTGGACGATATAGATAACATAGAGCGTGTCCACGGCGACTGGCAGGAGCTGGTCACAATAATTTTTCACCGGTGGCGGCAGGAGCTGGAATAGCCGGTCCTTGAGCGCTTGACCCTTTAAGAGCAGCAGGAAGAACGAGATAAAAAAGATAAGCCCTTTCAAGACGATCCGCAGCAGGTTATCAGTTATCGTTGTCCAGTAATTGACAAAAAGTGAATTCCCTTCTGAAAGCCATGATGAAAGGGTTCCCCTGCCGATCGGCACCCCGAATGCTTCCGGGTGAGTGGCCGGGTTATCCAGCCACGAGCCGATCGTGGCAAATATCTGGTTTAAGAGTCCTGCATTGGCCTGGAGGATCATCATGATGGCCCAGGCCGTCCCGACAATGAGAGCAAAAAGACAGATGGTGATGATGGCCGAGGAGAGGACCGGCCGGGTGTACCGCAAAAGCCGGCGGTGGAGTGGCAGCAGTACCACCGCAAGCGATGCACCAAGGATGACCATATCAAGGATCGACCAGAAAATAACAAGGGCAACTACCGTAAGGAACAGTACGATAAAGAACGGGTACAGATCCTTGTCAATCCGGGGGGGCATATCTGATCAGAAGGTTTGCCGGGATTACAACATATATGTGCGTATGGCAGGAAGGCCGGCTCCTGCGGGGTAGCACAACCCATAACAATAGCGGAACGCCAAACATCTTCTCCATCAGATGAAGCGGCTCGATCATCTCTCAATGATAGTACATGATGTGGGACGGATCTGCCGGTTCCTTGGATTTGTGTCGCTTGTCCCCTTTGTGGTACTGGTGGTCTTCCAGGAATGGGATCTGCTGCTGCCCATGGCGAGCGCTCCCCTGGCATTTCTCGTCCTAGGGTACCTGCTGACCCGGGTACCGGCCCGGGATTTGGATCCGCCTGTTTCAATAGCACTTGTCGCAGTTGCAATCGCGTGGTTTTTAATCGCCCTTGTGGGGGCGCTTCCCTTTGTCTTTGGGCTTGGCATGTCGTACACTGACAGCGTATTTGAATCGATGTCGGGCTGGACCAGTACCGGTTTTACCGTGTTGGCATCGGTCGACATGACGCCAAAGACGCTTCTTTTCTGGAGGTCGTTCATACAGTGGATCGGCGGCATCGGGATCATTGCATTTGGGGTCTCGCTGCGCAGGAAAAACCAGATCTCGCTTTTCCAGATCTTTCGGTCCGGGGGAAAACCGGAGGATCTCATGCCAAATCTCATGTCCACCGGCTGGAGGATGTGGAAGATCTACATCTTTCTGACCTGCCTTTTTACCGGCCTCGTGATGCTCGCCGGTATACCCCTCTGGGACTCACTCAACCTGGTCATGGTTGCCATAGCGACCGGCGGATTTACCCTCCATTCTGCAGGACTCGCTTATTACAACAATCCCCTCCTTGAAGTTCTCCTTCTCCCGGTGATGTTTGCCGGAGCGATACCGTTTAAGCTGTATTTCCTGATGTACCGGGGGAAGATGGATGCACTGTTCCACGATAAGACCGTACGGCTCCTCCTTTTGATCGCGCTTGTCGGTTCGGCCATCGTCACGCTCGAGCTGTACATCTTCAATGGCCTTACCCCCCTTACTGCGCTCCGGGAGGGTGTCTTTATATCGGTATCTGGCCTCTGCACGTGCGGGTTCCAGAATGCGGACCTTCATGTGTGGGCAGCAATCCCGCTTTCCGTGATCTCGCTTCTGGTGTTCATTGGCGGGGCAATGGGCAGCATGGCCGGGGGGATCAAGGTCAACAGGGTATCTCTGGCATACGAGGGGGTGAAATGGTGGTTCCGGCGGTTCTTCGTGAGCAGCCGGGTGATCGTGCCGTTCCGGTACGAGGGGCGGATGCTTTCCCGGGAGATGTCGGAGATGGAGATATCAAAGAACATGCTCGTGATCGCATTGTATGTCTTTACGATATTTACCGCGACCATTTTCTGCCTGCACCTGTATATCACCATGTTCCGCCTTGATGAGGTGCTCTTTGAGTGTATATCTGCGCTCTCCAATTCTGGGATTACCGTAGGGTTTATCACGGCGGCAAGCCCTCTTGCCATCAAATGGATCTTTATCCTCCTGATGTGGTTGGGAAGGCTTGAGGTTGTGCCGGTGATCATCATGGTCATGGGCATTGCAAAGGGCGTGCAGAACGAGTTGTTCACCGAGCCTCCGGCGCAGGCAGTAATGTCCTATAGACAGGATAACGATGAACCTGCATGAACCGGGAAAAAGAACTGGCGTTTCCTGTTTCTGCATACCCTGAATTATTCCGATGGTATGAGTGGATTGTTTACCCTCGCCCTCGTTTGTGATGAATGCCGCCTCCGGCAAAGAAGCCCCGTCGGTTCAAACAACTAAATGTAGAGTGGATCAATCGTTTAACATACCCCCATGAAATAGCGGGGAGCCATAATAGTGCGCACAACCCGGCTTCCCGTTAAGATCAGGCTTACCGGGGAAAGAGTTCTTGTTTTCCCGGAATGTAGAGCGCTGCCGCATATTCCTCGGCAAATGCTGTATCCACTAAAAGGTCGATGTAAACCATGTGCCTGGCCATTTCCTCTGCCGCCGCCCGGTATTTCGTGGAGACCAGCGTTGCATATGCCCCCGAGAGCGAGCCGTTTCCGATGGTGTGAACCGTGGCAGTGGTAAAACGGGGGATGATGCCGAAGCGGACGGCATTGCTGATATCGGTATAAGCGCCAAATGCGCCGGCGAGGTAGAGGTGCCGGATATCCGTGACTTTGCACTTGTATCGTGTCAAGAGCACGGCGATTGCCCCGCAGGCTGCGGCTTTCGAGTCCATGAGGTAGTCAATATCCCGCTGGGTGATCACAATATCCCGCCCGGTCCCGGTCTTGTGGGCCGGAACAAGTACGTATTCCGGCCCTTCCGGCACGGTGCGGACGCCGGGATTACGGGCATTGAGTTTCCCGGCAAAATCAAGTGCTCCGGTTTGCACCATGGCAACGGCAAGATCGATGATGCCGGAGCCGCAGATGCCCCGGGCCGGGGCAGAACCGATGGTGCTCCAGCGGATCTCACCGGTTGACGGAACTACCTGTACATGGTCGATCGCGCCTTTCATCGCCCGCATACCGGCCATAATGCCGGCGCCTTCAAATGCGGGGCCGGAAGCGCAGGAGACCGAGGCTGTCCAGTGCCGGGTGCCAAGGACGATCTCGCCATTTGTCCCGAGATCGACCATAAGCGAAACTTCATCGGACGTATGTACCCCGGCCGCGATCAGGTCGCCGATCGCGTCCCCGCCAACAAACCTGCTAACATTGGGAAGGCAATATACTCCGGCGCCGGGATTTGCTGCAAGCCCGATCTCCCGTGCAGTTTTCCGGATAGGCGCCCGTGACACCGGGGCATTTGCGAGGTCCAGGTACCGGGGATCGATACCGCAGAGCAGGTGGTTCATCACCGTGTTTCCCGCGATGCAGACATCCAGAATATCCGTACTGTTGATCCCTGCGGTCCGGGTAAGGGATTCTATCACCTCGTTCGTGCTTGCGACTGCCGCCTTCTGGAGCGTGGCAAGCCCCGCAGGTGACCCGGCATATCCTATACGGGTGAGCAGTTCCTCGCCGTACGTGATCTGGCGGTTTAAGGCGGAACCGGTGGCAAGGATAGCCCCTGTATCGAGCCGGGCGAGGCAGCCGACAACTGTCGTGGTGCCGAGATCTATGGCGACACCGTACAGCGGACGGTCACCGTTGGCCGGGGTGATGGCAAGCACCTCCGGGGGTGAACTGACGGTCGAGAGCGTGGCTGCCTGCGGGGTTTCTGCATCGAGCAATGTATGATACTGGCCGTCAGTCATGCGTGGCCGGGGGCCCGAGTATCCCGCAAAACGGATCGACTGCGAGGCAAACGGCATGCCTTCCGAGGGCGCGATCTCAACCCGGTAACGAACGATCGCAGGTTCGATCTCTCCGGATGCCACCGGTTGCGTGATCAGGATCTGGGGGGAGTCGATCCGGCTTTCCACCGGGATGGTAAATACGGCATCTGCGGAGAGCGTCACCTGGCAGGCAAGGTAATACCCCTCGTCCCGCTCCTTCTGCGTGAGTCGGCAACCGGTTCCGGTCTCCGGCAACACCGTGCAGGTCCCCGAAGTTAAAATAACCCGGCACTTGCCACAGGTGCCTTTCCCCCCGCAGATACCTTCGATCGCGACTCCTGCCGTGCGCAGTGCGACAAAGAGCGGTGTACCCGCAGGCACGGTAAGCACCCGGTTCATCGGCTGGAAGATGACCCTGATCTCACGCGTGTCCTGTTGTTCCATAGGTATCTGTTCCCCTGTGTTCATCCGGTACGACCAGAAGGTTGAGGTGGCATACCTTCCGTGCTAAAAAAGCGCGAAAGGTAGTTACCGGTTCACCGGCGGCCAGTGTGCCTTAAGAAAGGCCGGGATACCGGACGAATCTTTGGGGCCGACCAGCACGTGCCACCCGCTTGCCTCTTCGGTCTCACCGCTCAGGCGGGCGGCGAGTCCCGGTATGATCAGGTGCCGGTGATCGACCAGATCGGCAATTTTGTTGTCTTTGAGGGCTGCTGCCATGGAGTCTGCGTTCAGGTACCGGCCGGCGACCGCACTCTCCACGCTGTTACCTCCTGTGTCCACGACAATTAAAAAGCAGTCGATACCCGCTGACTTGATGTCGCTTTCGACTGTGAAATAGGTGAGCGCGTAGTTCGTGGTGATAAGCACCGGCGCGTCCTTCCCGGGCGACCCGAATGTCCTGACCCCGGTATCGACCGAGACCGGTTTTCTCGGGTCGGTGTAGATGTTGAACCGCCAGATCAACTGGGGCAGGAGCACCCAGCCTTCGAGGCTGTGGATGATTAGGAGATCCGCGTACCGGGAGAGCAGCATCGATGCGGCGCAGGCCTCCTTCCACTGGATCAGTTCGTGCGAGATCTCGGGCGAGAGCCACGCGGTAATAGGAGTGCCGAGCAGCGGGTAACCAAGAAGATCGTCTCCATCGGCAAAGACTGCCCGGCGGATCTGCGAGAAGGTATGGATGGTCCCGGACAGGCCGGGCTCGACAGCAGTTCCCGGGTCGAGCACAAGATCGACAACCCCGTACTCCACGAGGGTTTTTACCATCGATCGCAGGAGTGCGGTGTCGTGGGGGGCTGATACCACGAGCGGGCACCCGTAGCGGAGGGCGAGTTCTGCCATCTCCTTCCAGTTGTCCTTTGTCGCCGCGTAGAGGAGCGGGCGGCGTTCCCGGATATGGGCAAGGCCGGCCGCCATGATCGCCGCATCGTAGGTGCAGAGAATGAGCGGCAGATCGGTGAGGGCAGAAACGGTCGTGACCGCAGACGCGAATGCAGCCGGGTCATGCCGGGTCGAGCGGACCGCAATTGCGTCCAGACGCAGTTCGCGCCCGATATAGTTGTAGGCAAAGTCCGCGACTGCCCTGACCCGTGCGGTACGCTCATCCTCGGGCAGATCATCTGAAACGTCAATTGCTATGGGCGTGGGATTGCTGTAGGTGAACTCGTGCCGGTACAGGACGTACTTCCCGCCCAGCTTCATGGCCCGGTTGCCTGTCCCGACGACAATGGTCCTGACCGGGGGGGCCATGAGATCTTCGAGCCTGGAAAAATTGACCCGGTATTCCTCTTTCGTGACCGGCGGGCAGTTGTCAACGGCCAGCTCTCCGTTGACCACTCTTGTCGCAAATGCCATGCAGTTTGCTTCGCCGCACTCCTTGCAGTTGGTCTTGGGGAGGAGTTTGTACACGTCGATGGGGCTGATCTCTTTTATGGTCTTTTTGGGTTCGCGTTCTGACATTCTCATACCCCCCGTCTAGATCTTCATCGTCGCCCAGCGGGCAACCCCTTCCGGCACCGGGGCATCTTTTTCCGCGAACATACGGATCGTGTCCTTGCAGGTCCGTATTGCGGCCGGGTGCATCATCATGAAGATATCGACCCCGGCAAGGAGGAGGGTAAGCGCATTTATCGTCTCCCAGAGCGGGCCGCGAAGCTCCCGCGAGCCGTATTTCTTGTCCATCTTCATCCATGCCTCGCGGGCTGCCCAGGCGTTCGTGGACGCAGAGATCGTCGGCTGCTGGAGTTCGGTATCTCCCATCAGCGCCGCGTGCCGGGCCCGTTCGTGGATGGTAAACGAATACTCAAGCCCGTATCCGAGCGCGACCGTCGTTAAGTCCATCACGATATCTTCCGGTGGGAGGTACTCGTAGAGCCGGCGGTTGAGTTCCTTTGCCTTGTTAAGTTCGAGTCCGGTGAAGCCGAGCACCGCGTGACCGTGCTCCTTTGCCGCACGGGCGACAAGGTCCAGCGTCTTTGTCTCGGTCATTCCGAGCGTGACCGAGTTTAAGAGCAACCGTTCGCCATCGGCGACTTCCGCTACCTTACAAAAGACCGCCGCGTCCTTGCGCGGGTCCCCGCATCCCCCGATAATAAGCGGGACATCCACTGCCTGCAGCACGTCTTCGACCGTCCGTGCCGCGGCAGCAGGTGTGGCATCGCTGATGAGCGGGTCGGTGGACATGAGGTGGACCGTGATCATGTCGGCGCCGTACTTCTTCACGTTCATCCTGGCCCATTCAGCCGGATCGTTCATCACGTCTTTGACGTTTTCCTTGAGCACTTTTGAGAGCGGCAGCGGCATATCGAAAACGTCGAGTGCAAAGACCGGCGGGTGGGCCGGGAGGTGGTCAGCGCTGACAAACGGCGGGTACGTGGAGCCCCCGATCACCAGGGACCTGCTCCGGCTGCCCCCCTCACTTTTTGTCGCACCGAGGCGGACTTCATGGATGCGGCCCACGAATTCTTCGTGAGATGGGATAAATGTCTCGGTAAAAAGGGTCGTGGGTTTCACGCGTACCGGGGCAGTCGATCCCGTTGGGGTGGCACCGGTCCCGGTGGGGATCCAGAGTTCGAGATCTCCGATCTCCATCGTAAAATTTTCCAGTTCTACCCTTTTTTTGCCGGACAGCATCGCAAGGAGACCCGGGATGGCGTCCTGCACATGCCTTGTTTCGGCGGTTGTTTTCTCTTCATGAGGATCAAGCCCGGTCATTTTTTATCCGCTCCCGTTTTTTTGGGCTGGATCGGCTCGATGATCACCCGGTCTGCAGTGATCCGGGCGTTCTTGAAGATGATCTTAAAACCCCCCGAGGTGATCGGGAAGTCACCGCCGGAGAAGACCTGCACGGCACCGGTTGTCCCGTTCACGGGAACGTCTTCTTCTGCCTTCCACCGCTCCATGACCGGGTGCGCATGCGAGGAAAGGAAGTCCCTGAGTTCGCTCACGGTACTGACATCTTTTTCCGTGGCAATCGCAGAAAAGAGTGCTGCCGGGATAAACTCCCTCATCTGCTCCTTTAAATCGGACGGCATCCACGCGACCCGGGCATAGCCCCCGTCTGCTGAAAGGAACCTGGGGGATCGCATGTACTCGAGCGATATCCCGTGGAACCCGTCAACCTGCCGGCCTCCGGCAGTCGAATCTGCCATCGTAGAGAACGGCAGGCCGTTCACGGTCACGTCCTTGTATCCCCGCATCACGATCCCGAATCCTTCCACCTCAGGGATGTAGAACGCGATCCCTTCGAAGCACCCGCAGGAGGTGTGCGGGTAGGCAAATGCGCTGTACAGGTAGACACGATGTACCGTACCGAGGGAGCGCTTCTTTGCGCTCTCGTTTATCCCGGTATATTCTCCTCTCACCGGGTCGAGGTACTCGCCCTTTTCTATGGGAAAGATCGGGCCCTTGGGGTCGATCCGGGCTGCTGCCCTCCCGTCAAACCAGCTGATCGCCCCGCAGTTTGCGTACCGCTGGGGGGTGATCACACAGACATGGCTGGGCGCAAACGACTGGCAGAGGGCACACCCGTAGAAGACATCAACATCATCGTCGGTCAGGCCCCGGGCGCGGGCGTCCCGCGCTTCATATATCGCTTTTGCATCTGCATACCGGGCCTGGATCTTCTCTTTGTCCGTGAAGAAGGTGACCTGGATTTTTTCAATTATGGGCAACTCGTTCTTGAGGAGATCGAGCATGACTTTGCCGACGTACGTTAGCGTCGTAAAACCATGGGTGTAGGCTTTTTTCGAGACCCTCACCCAGATGTCGTAGCGCTGGTTGAGGTGCATGAACCCTTCGATGTAGTTGGAATATTCATGGATGCGGCGTTCGATCACGCCCTCAATATCCTCTTCCAGTTCGGGCCCGGCAATTTCGATAAGAATACCTAAGGAGTACTTCTTTCCCTCTTCCATATCCGGGAGATCCGGGCCGACTACCATGATCGCCCCGTCACGAACCTCTTCGGGTTTTTTCACCCGGACCAGCTCAAACTTTTCCTCGATTGACGGGCCGCCCAACTCCACGTACATATCGTTTTTCCGGATCCGTTCGCCGACATGAACGAGCCCGACATCCACCGGGATATCCTCAAACATCTCCTGGCCCTCCCGTTGTTACCGTGATCGCTTCGAGGTTCTCCTGCCATTCCTTAACAGAGATGTTTGCAAACGACCAGCTCGCGTTGGGCTGGTAGGTGTTGTCGAGCGCGATCGTCTTTGTGTGCCGGGCAAAGTTCTTGAGCCCGGAGAGAAGCGTCCATGCCATGGGATAGGGCAGGCCGGCGATAATGGCGAGATCACAGGGCCCCTTCCCGTCCGGCCCGTTCCAGCCGGGGTCGGCAATCCGTTGGCCAGCCTCGACTGCGGGCATGATGGCGGCTTCTGTGTACCCCCGGGCTTTCAGTGCCCGGTTGATATGGCCCGTGGCGATCACCGGGATGTTCTTTGTCCGGGCCAGATCGAGCAGGTAATCGACCAGTTTCCTCTCGCCTATATCGATCGTTGCGGCACCATGACCGATGAGGAGCACCGGGTGCTGTGCCCGGCTGATGACCGCGAGAACCATTGCCGGCTTGGTAATGACGGCGGCCTTTTTCGGGCCGGCAATCTCTGCGGTCTGCCAGGGGTCTTGGGAGGTCATGGGGTATCAGCGCTCCTTATGGGGGGACGGCTTATCCCGAGATAGCAGCGTTGGATCCGGGATAGGACGTTCTTTCCAGTCCGACTGCGCGAGAATCTTTGTGATCTCCCCTTTAAGGGTGACCGGAATATCTGCGGTCGTGCGGATATACCGGGGGATATCATCGGGAATTGTACCGAGATTGCGCTGGGAAAGATCGATATAATGCGTCAGTTTCATTGCCCTGCCCCGGGTTGTATCGTTGGGCCGCATGCAGAGTTTTGCGACAAGAACCATTGCTTCCTCCTTGGTCTCGGCTGCGACAAAGAGGTGCTCTGGCGCCGGGCCTGCATACACATCCTCCCCGGTCCGTTCGTCGTGCACATACCAGTCTGCATCATGATCGGCCCGGCCAAGAAGCATCCGCCTGTACTTGGTCCCGTGCGGGCCGACAACCACCGGAATGCCGAGGCGCCAGAACCCCGCGGCTATTGCTGACGCTTTCTGGGACATCGCACCCCAGGAAACACCCACCGCGCCGACACGGTTATGGACATAATCTGCAATCTCGGCATAGTTGCCCCGCAGGTTGCGCCGTGCAAAGATGCTCGCGATCTTGATGGTCGCCCCGGCGATATGGGCGTTTGAGACACAGGAGCCGACGTTTACGATCCCGCCGGCGGTAAAACTTCCCGGGAACTGCTCGTACGGGGTCTTTCCTTCCTCGTCCCGGTACATCCCGATCGACATCGCGGCGCAGCCCGAGGTGCAGACGATATACCGGCGCTTCGCGAACTCCACCGCCATCTCCGCGACCTCTTTTCCCCCGTTTGCGTAATTGGCACAGCCGACAAAGGCAACAACTCCCGGGATCTCGCCGAGCACGATCGGACCACCGACATTGCGGATCTCGATATCCTGGATCGCACCCCTGCCGGTGCGGATCGTGAATTTTTCATCTCTTGTTCTCTCTGTTGCGGCTGCCACGATCAGCGAATGCACCGGGATCTCCCTGGTGCAGGCCTGTTCGCACCGGCCGCAGCCCACGCAGGCCTCGTACAGGCCGGCCAGTACCGACAGGTCGCCCGCTCCGGCCGCTTTCATACCCGCCGGGATTTTGAGATCGTTCGGGCATGCCCGCTGGCAGAGACGGCACTGCGTGCAGGTCGCTGCCTGAGTTTGGATCGTTACCGGGTCAATGGAGAAACTGGTGGTTTTACGGATCGGTGCAACGGTCCGGGCCACCCGGACTGCCACCTCGCCGGCCTTCTCCGGGTCGAGGATCAGCACACCGGCCTGCCTGCCGCTGGAGAGATCTGAAACAATTGCATCTGTCGGGTCACGTGTCCGGTCAGGGAGGCCCAGGCAGTTCTTCTCCGAGGTCGCAATAAACGGCGCATGGATTTTTGTTGCCTCTGCGAGTGCATCGGTGCGGATGCGCTGCTCGTCCACGACAATCACGTCAGGTATCCCGCTCCGGATGTACCGGAGCTGCCAGGACATGGGGCCGATAATCTTTGCCCGGGGCGAATACCGGGTCGCATCGATCGAGGTACAGCAGATGCCGGTCACTTCGACCTGATCCGAAAGGTGTTCTTTGTGCAGGTAATCGATGATGGCGACAGAAGGCGGCACGTTGTGGCCGATAACAAGAATGACCGGCTTTGTGGTGTCAACGTTGCCCATGCCGAGCGCGGCAAGCGGGGCATCCGGGTCTGCTTTCGGGTACCCAAGTGCCGATATCTGCGCCAGGTCGGCGACCTCCATGCCTACCTGGTCAATCATCCCGGCATGGAGCACCTTGCTCTCGAAGTCAAGAGGATCGCCTTCCTGGCCGGTATGGGTCACCGCGAGGAGGGCTGTGATCTGGCTCTCGCAGTAGTCAAGGATCGTCTCAAGGTCGGCCAGAATTTCCGGTTTTTCACCGCAGACAAGGCGGATGACCGGGGCCTCCACCCCGATCGCGTTGCCGCCGGGATTGATGGGGCAGTCACGACCGGCTTTTTTTATCGCGTAGGTAACGAGTTCGCGTGCATGGCTGGTGTGGGTGGCGGCACCAATGCAGGCGGAAAGAAGTACGATGCGGGACTGCTGGGCCGGCATCGTGATACCGCAGGCACCCTTTTTTGTCCCGGTCAGGTCGCACTTTCCATACGTGCACAGACAGCAGAGATCGCAGAACGGCATATAGAACGGCTGGTACCGGGAAAGGAGTGTCCGGTCCCAGGAACGGAGTGTGGTAAGCGAAGGATAGGGGGTAGGCCCTTCCGGCTCGGCCCAGTCTGCTGCTGACAGTTTCCCGATCGAGATGGAAAGATCCTTGATACGGCCAAGGCCGGACTCCATCTCCTTTATGGTAAGCGCGATCTTTTTTTCTGTCACGGGCAGCACAACCGGTGGTCTCTTGTATCTGGAATACAGGAATGCAGGTTTATATTTATCGTACCTGTTTTTAACCAAATCGCATTGACGGTCGGTGCACCGGCAGAAAGATGCGGTTCCGGCATGATCAGCATGCCTTCCCGTACCCGGCCTTTTCCATAAGTGCACAGACGGAACGGTACGCCGGGGAACTCTGTTGGATATCAAGAAGCGACCGTCCGGCGATCACGGACTCCTGCACGAGCGGGTCAAAGATGATCTTTCCCAGGTACTGCTGCCCGGTCTCTTTTCGCGCCGTCTCTTCAAGATCCGCAGGGAAAAGGCAGCCTCCGACAACAAAGAAGTGATCGAAATCAATTCCGACCTCACGGGTGATCCGGTCTGCCCTCTTTACATGCTCAAATGACTTGTGCGAGGGGCCCATAACATCGAAAATATCGTTGACCTGTGCGGTGATCTTACGGTTGAGGTGTTCAAGACCTGCCGGGGAATCGATCAGCACATACCGGTAATTCTTCGTGAGCGATTCAAGGGCTCCTTTGAGAGCCGCATCGGGCATGCAGTAGCAGCCCTCTATCCACTTGGTACCTACGGCAATGAGATCGAAGTCATTACCCTCATAGAGTCCCTCCGAGAGAACCCGGGTCTCTATGCGTTCTTTTGGAGCGATCCCTGTCATGGTCCCGCCTTTTTTAATGAAGGTATCCGTGACCAGTTCGGCAATGGTCTTTACCCCTTCACGTTCGAGATCGACCCCCACCATCTCTGCAAGGTTCTGGTCGGGATCGACATCGACAAGGAGGAGCGGTGTCTCCTGGTGCTCAATAAAAAATTTGGTCTGCAGCGCGACAAAACTTGTCTTGCCGGTCCCGCCCCGGCCCATCGTCACCAGCGTCTTCATACGGGTTTACTCCTGTCAAATCCCTGAACCGCAGATAATTTTTCTTTTGTACCCGGTTCGATCCGGGAGAGGATCTCTCCGATGGTCCGGATCGCAACCGAACCTTCGAGCGAGCTGATGGGATTACCCTCGATACCGGCCCTGACCACCGACGGATCGAACGGAATCATCCCCATGACCTCAAGATTGTTGGCTCCTGCAAACTCCCGTATCACGTGTTCCTGCCCGGCATCTGCGATCCGGTTGCCGACAAGAGCGATCCGGGGAATACCCGCATCCTGTGCCATCTGTACGATTGCACCGGCAAGAGAAAGCGATTGCCTGTTTGCGTCGCTGACAACAAGCATCATGTCAACATTCTCTGCCGTTCCCCGGCCGAGATGTTCGACACCTGCCTCCATGTCCATGATTATTACTTCGTCACGGTCGACTACCAGGTGCCGGAGGAGGGCGCGGATCACGCTGTTTGCCGGGCAGGTACACCCTGCCCCCATCGATACCACCGTGCCCATGACTAAGAGATGCACCCCAGATGGTGTCGGGACTGCATATTTTTGGACCACGTCATCTACGGTAAAGTTTAGGGTATAAACTCCGGGATACCCGGTGCCGGTCTTTGCTGCGATAAGTGTCTCGTTTTTCGAGACCGGAACGATCCTGCCTGCATCGCCCGGTGATAGTCCGAGCAGGAACCCCAGGTTGGGTGCGGAATCGGCATCGATTGCAATGGTTGTATATCCGGCCCGGGCCAGCAGGAATGCAAGGCCTCCTGCCAGGAGTGTTTTACCCGCGCCGCCCTTCCCGGCCACCGCGATCTTCATGCTTCCCTCTTCACCCTCTATACACCTCTATATACGTGGATCCGGCATAATAAACCGGTTACGGTGCCAAATTCCCTTGGTATGCACACAATCCCATCCTTGTGCGTACCTTTTTGTGGGGAACTGCGCATACCCTATGTCTGAGATGAACGTGTAATGAAGACATTCCCCCCCATGGTCGTACTATTGATCCTTACTGCTGTTGTGATCCTTTGTGCCGGTTGTACCTCAAGTGCCCCACCGGCTGCGGTAGTAACCGCTGAACCCACAGCCACTGCCGCCCCGACTGCAGTGCCGACAATGGCCGCATGCGGAATTGAGAACTGCCACGGGGTCACGGTCATGTGCGGCCCGAACCTTGCCACGGCTTGTTCAAATGATATGGATGCGGGAGACCGGTGCCGCCAGTATGCCAGCTGCCAGGTAGTGGGCGGTTCGTGCCAGCTCGTGACTGAGTCGAAGTTTGACAAGTGCGTCAGCTGCGTCAAGATGTGCCAGAGTTCGTACTATAATAATCCCAACATGCTCTACGACTGTTCGCAGAAGTGCTGACTATAACGTCAGGTGAGAATTACCTGATCGGGTCAAGGTGCTGGTGAGGTCAGGATCTCTCTTTTACTCGCATTCTTTTTTTGTTGTGGATCTGCAGATAGGTGCTCTGGTCTCTCCCCTCCTCTCCTTTTGGGTACACCCCACCCATTAATGAGGATAAGAAACCAATAATGCAGGAATAACGGTGACAGATGGCTGATTTAAGGATCGTCGGGACTGCACATGTCTCTCAGAAGAGTGTCGATGAAGTAAAGGCAGCGATCGAGGAGTTTAAGCCTGATGTCGTGGCCATCGAACTTGACCCTGGCCGTTTTAATGCCTTAAAAAAACAGGCCCGGGACCCGACAGTCGACGATGTCCTTGAAGTAAAGAACTTCAATTCGCTCCTCGTCCAGTGGCTGCTCTCCTACCTGCAGCGCAAGATTGGCGTAGATGTCGGTGTCGAGCCAGGTGCTGAAATGAAGGCGGCCATTGCAGAGGCGGAGCGTCTGGGAATTGCAATAGCTCTTGTTGACCGGGATATACGGCTCACCCTCCTGCGGTTCTGGAAATCGATGGGACTCATCGAGAAGATCAAGATGATTTTCGCGCTCGTCTTCTCTATTGCCGAAGTGGATAATGGACAGGAGATCGATATAGAGTCGCTTAAGGAGCAGAACGTCATCGACGCAGTCATGGAGGAGTTCCGCAAGTTTTCGCCGAACGGCGCCCGCGCCCTGATCGATGAACGCGACGCGTTTATCGCCCACCAACTTATCCTCTTAAAGGTGCAGCGCCCGGAGGGCAAGATCCTTGCGGTTGTCGGTGCCGGTCACCGGCAGGGTATCACAAACTATGTCGAGCACCCGGAAACGCTCCCCGCGTTTGACACGCTCACAAGAGAGCCGAGATCGTTTCCCTGGGGGAAAATATTCGGGTTTGCGGTTACGGGTCTTTTTGCATTCCTGCTTGCGGCAATTGCGTTCTCCGGGGTCGGCTGGAATGTGCTTTTATATGCGCTCCTCTTCTGGGTGATCATTCACGGGGTGCTTGCAGCCACGTTCACGCTCATTGCCGGAGGCCACCCGTACTCGGCCCTTACCTGTTTTGGCGTCGCGTGGATGACCTCCTTAAACCCCATGCTCCACGCGGGCTGGATTGCCGCATACGTGGAGGCCCGGGTGAGAAAACCACCGGTCTCAGATTTCCGGAAAATTTACGAGGCGGAATCGATCCGCGATATGGCACGCATCCCGCTTTTCAAAGTGGTGCTGGTGGCTGCGCTTGCAAATCTTGGGAGCCTGCTCGGGACGGTCCTGTACTTCATCTTTGTCTTCCCGCTGCTCCACATCGACCCCGTCGTGGTGATCTCGACCGGTGTCCACAATATGTGGGCGTGGGCAACCGGGTGGATTTGATCCCGGTTTCCCCGGTCTTTTTTGCATTTCAGATATGACAAGGCTGTGATTTTGTCCGGTATCTATTTTATAAGAGGTATCGTCAGGTAATTCCTGCAGGATCGTTTACCGTGAATATGCGTGTTGTTGTTTTTGCTCTGTAAAAAAACCTCAAAGAAGAATTATTTAGGAAAAGACAAACGCTGGCGTTTTTAGTGACCCTCTGCAGTGAATGCGGATCTGGGCCGGATAGATTTTCCGGATGCACAAACCCCGGTACTTCTCTAAATTTTCCTTTACACACATCTGAATTTTTGATAGGACTTGCCGAAGCGATTCCTGGTCCATTGGGGGTACCCCCTCCGCAAGCCCGGGGTGCCACCCCCCGCTCCTAAAAACAGGAGGTATCCCTGACCCCCGCCGATTTTTAAAAGCATGATCCCCCCACCCCCCAGTCCGGGCACAAGAGGGGGCCTACCCCCCCTTTTCCGCATTTCCAAAACCTGTGCTTCGCGTGGAATTATCGTATGAATGTATATTTTGTCGGCTGATGGCTTGGGGGGTTAGGGGCCTCTTTTCTTGCAGGGGGGGTACCCCCCACTCCCAAAAATGAGAGGTACCCTGACCCCCGACCGATTTTTTAAAAGCATGATCCCCCACCCCACCTCTTGTGCCCTGGGGAAGGGGGGTGTCACCTTTGTACTAATGGGGGGTACCCCTCCTGCCATAAAGGGAGGGTGGCGGCTGCCAAAAAAGGGATACTCCCGCTTCCAGATCTGGCTTATACGAATTTTTGGTGGTTGTTCTTTCAACTTGAAAATAGAGAAGTTCTGAATCCCCACCGCTTATCCAACAATGTACCCGCCCGATCCCCCATGCCCCCATACTACAATTTCAAACAAAATTAACGTCCTCAAATTCCCTCAAAAGTCTCTCTGTTTCGCAAGGTCGTGGGGCGTCGAAGGGGTACATTGCTAAAAAGATCCCTGAAATTTCTACGAACTTTGTAACATCTCGCAAGTCTTGTAATGAAAAACTGTTGTCCTAAAATTACAATTGCAGGGGACAAAACAGTATAAGTACCCGGAGCCAGTCTGGTGCTGGTAGTGTGTGGGGTCGGCAGGTACATTTTATGTACCGACAGAAACCAGGGGATCCCACAAACAAAAAAAAGGTTTTGTTGAAACCCCCAAATCAGGTTCCACGCATTGCTACTTTTCAAAAAAAATTAACGGCAGGTACCCCTAAACCGGGGGAATTTTAACAGAGCCGTTTTTTAATTCCTGCACTCCCTCATTTCCTGTTCGATCCAGTTCTGCACGATCAGTTTTACCTGCTGCTGTGTCATTCCGGGCCGGAACCGGATTCGGATCTCAACTTCGAGCAAGTCGAGGAGTGGCTGAACTGTTTTAAAATAGGCATCAGATCCGGTAAACCCCCCGGATCTTTCGATATGGATCATCACCAGTTCATGAAGGTGTGTAAATTCCCCGGTCATATCAATAATTTGTTCGAGTGTCATACCGGAGACACATTTCGGGGAACTTTCCGAACTACATTCATCCGGTTGACCCTCCCGCAGAGAGCAGGGTGGTTCTTTAGGTGCAATGTGTCCTGTATCTGCCGATGAAGGGGTGGTTGAATTCATTTCCGTAATAATTCCCCTGTGGTGCGTCCGCACCTGCACAAAAGAGCCTCGTTCCTGCCGAAATAAAAAAGTTATCCTTCGCGTAATCTGGTTTCTTGACTGTGCCCTGCAGGCAGATAGAAACCGACGTTCTGTAACAAGCCTTGATATGCTCCAGAAACAATAAACCGTCAGTTGAATTTCCGCGTCCGGCGCTCCTTCGTGGAGATCCGGATGAATGTGGAGTGTGACCCATGAGCAGTACTGCACTTCTGGTGATTGAAGGGCTCTGGTGGACCCCGGAGCAGAAACCCAAACGACCCTCGGTGTTGTCGTTTCTGGAAGGACTTGAGAGTTACCGTGGGGATTTCAACATCTATTACTCCAACTTCTATGAAAAAAATGGATTTAAGCGGGCGCTTTCGGATGACCTCACCAATACCCGGGAAGACCGGCTCTTCCTGTATGTCGCGGCGCACGGGACCGGCAAACGGATCGGGGGGCTCAAGGCCAAAACCGGCATGAAGATCCCGGCGATGTTCAAGGCCGTCAGGAATGCGGCGAACTACTCCAATATCGAGGGAGTTGTCATCGGTTCTTGCAGCGTGGGTAATAACATCGATGATTTTTTGTCCACTACGAAAAATTCGCGCATCGCCTGGATCTTTGGGTACACCTGTGAAATCGGCTGGATGGCCTCGACGCTTATCGATCTCTCCCTCTTTGAGCACCTTATGAAACTCACAAAAAACGATCTTGCGGACCGGGAGAAGATCGCTAACGCCTTTGTCAAAGCGCTGGGCCGGTTCAACGGGGATTATGTGCTCTGCAAGGGCAAGGGAAAAAGAGCCGGCATCCCGCTCAAAAATGCGCTGACCATTGTGATCCAACCGCGCAGGCCGGGAAGCAAGGCACAGGACGAGACCCGGTATGTGCTGGAAAAACTGGGGTGGATCAAAGAATAAATCGGAGTCTGACGGTGAATGGTCCGGCATTGTCTTTAACGGGCGCGTGCGATCTTTTTCGGTCTTTTAAAGGTACATCCTTACGTGCGTTTCCCAGCCCGCTTGAGGATTCCCTGCGCTGCGAGAAAACCCGTGGAGAACGCGGCCTGGAGGTTAAAACCCCCGGTGTCTCCGTCAACATCGAGCACCTCCCCGGCAAAGAAAAGCCCGGGTACCAGTTTTGATTCCATTGTTTTTGCATTCACCTCTTCAAGTGCGACGCCGCCCCGGGTCACCATCGCGACAGACAGATCCCCGAGAGCAGAGATCTCAAGCGGATATTCTGTTAAAAAGGAGATTAGGCGGGTACGCCCGGCCGCAGTCAGGTGAGCACCGGTACAATCATCAGGAATCCCGGCAAGATACGGGAGTAGGCGGGCCAGCCGTTCGGGAATTCCAAGATCAGCTATACTGGTTTTTATCGATCGTGTCGGGGCATTGGAGATGGAGTTCTGGAATTCCCGCGCGAATGTATCGCTCTGTACCGGCCCGGCAAACGAGAGACGGATCTCATCGCCGGCCCGGATGTTGCGCGAACGGTCGAGGATCCCGGGCCCGGAGAGGCCGGTATGCGTGAAGAGTACGTCTCCCTGCCCGTCAAAGAGCTTCCGTTTCTCTCTCCAGACTGAGAACGGCAACCTGACAAACGACATGCCGGCAAGGTCTGTAAAGGGAAAATTCCTAATCCTGAGCGGGGTGAGTGCCGGTCCAATCTCATGTATCGTGTGCCCGAGGGATATGGCGATCCTGTAGCCGTCGCCGGTCGAACCGGTTTTCGGGTAGGATGCCCCACCGGTAGCAATAACAAGATTCTTTGCAGAAACCGTAGTGCCGGCAGTATACAGGACAAATCCATCAGGGGTATTTTCAACCCGGGATACCTGTTCACCACACCGCAGGTGAACTCTCCGGTTCCGGCACTCCCGGGAGAGGACATCGCAGACATCCCTGGCATTACGGCTCACCGGGAAAACCTTGCTCCCTTCTGTTATCTCCATCGGGAGGTGGCGCTCCTCAAAGAACCGGATAAGCTCCCGGTTTGTGAAAGATAAAAGTGCAGGTTTAAGAAACTGCCCGTGTGTGCCGTACCGGGAAAAAAACGTACGAATATCTCCATCATGGGTGATGTTGCACTGGCCTGTGCCCGAGACCTGAAGTTTTACCCCGGGTCGCGGGTTCTTCTCCAGCAGGAGCACCCGGATACCCGGCACTGCAGCATGGATCGCACAGAAAAGACCGGCCGGGCCGGCGCCGATAACTGCAATGTCATACTGTTCCATGGGGCATCTCCTCCCGGACTATCTCTTTTGATTGCACATGAACATTACAGTCTGGTTATGGGATCCTTATCCCGCCATCCCCACCAGACCGGTTATTCATGCATGGTGCAATCTGATGGGTGGGCAAAAAAAGTGAATTATCAGTGACACTTTTTCCCGAACCATTCGGCATAATGCCGGCGCAGTTCCTCGGACTCTTCCGGGGTAAAATCCTTTTTTTTATAGGTATGCAGATGTTTTTCCATCTGCCGTATAATGTGTTCGGCATCCTGGTAATCCTCCACCTCAAGATATGCAGGTACTTTTGCCACTTCGTAGGCATTGCCGCAGACCGGACAGAGTTTCCATTTCTGGAACCGGTCCACGTAAGTAAAAGCCCTGCACCCCGGACATCGGAGGATATGATACATGATCATGAGGTGATAAGAGCATCCCTTATAAAAATATATTGGTGCCCCGGTCTATGCGATGGGATCTGCTCATCAGTGCAATTCTACAGGTGCAGGAATCCTGCAGGAATGATTTTTTGGTATTGTGTTCCCTGCCGGGACTTAAAATGCCAAACGAAATCCCTATATCGTGCGATCAACTCATAGAACCGGTACTATGGAAAATATTGTCGTCACGGGCATTCGGGGGCTCCCCCTTATCAAAGCTGGTGATAATATTGCAGCGATGATCTGCGAACGGGTGAAGGTAGACGATGGTGACATTATCTCCATTGCCTCTACAGTGTATTCAAAATCACGGGGATATACTAAGCATCTTTCGGAAATTACTCCATCAGAGCGTGCAGAACGGCTGGCAAAACTCAATGGCGAGGACTCACGTTTTGTTCAGGCAGTGCTCGACGCATCGCAGGACATTATCATGGAGCACCCGTTTATCCTCTCGGAACTCCCATTCGGCCATATCGGGGTACGGGCGGGGGTCGATCAGAGCAATATCGATGACGGTATGGTGATATTTTTGCCTCCCGAACCGATGAAAGCGGCAGCCGGGATCCGGGAGGAGATAAAAAATATCACCGGGAAAAAAGTCGGCGTAATAATCACGGATACCTGCGGGAGATCCTTCCGACGCGGGCAGACCGGTCACGCCATCGGCTGGAGCGGGTTTACTGCCATCCGGGATTTCCGGGGTGACACCGATCTCTTCGGTCATGAACTCAAGATCACGGAAGAAGCGGTGGTAGACGAGATCGCAGGGTTTGCAAACTTTGTGATGGGTGAGAGCAACAACGGTGTTCCGGCTGTCCACTTCCGCAACTGCCCGTCATGGGCCGGCCACGACAACCTGTATTTCTCAAAAGACGAGGATATCACCCGCCGGCTGCTCAAAGAGGCCTACCCCTCGTGAGGGGAAAAAGGATTGATCCAGCCCAGAACGATGGACCGTATTTATGCATGCGTTGAATAGAGGAGATTAAAGATCATGACGATGATACCGATGACTGCGGCAACCACCATGACCGTAATGGGACTGATATGGACTGCCCGCCGGTCCTCGCTCTCGTAATAATTGACGAGACCCGCCGATGAAAGTAATCTTCCGCCTTGTTTCTTTGCCATGCAAATATATTTCATTTTTCGATATATAAAGGAGAGTCACGAGATCCCATGAACGTCCCGCAGATCGTATCCGGTCAGGCACTGCTTGGTGAGGAGCTCGCGCTCCGGCCGGTCGATATTGTGATCGAGCAGGGTCTGATCACTGCGATCGAGGAAAATTTACGGGCCCCCCAGATCTGGATCTGCCCGGCGTTCTTTAACGCTCATACCCATCTTGCCGACACAGTGGCCATGGACTGTGGGAGTACCGGCGATCTGGTCAGCATGGTGACGCCTCCTGACGGTCTTAAGCACCGTCTCCTCGCTGCCGCATCACATACCGAGCTGGTTGGAGCGATGAGGGCGTCCATTACCGGCATGATCAGCGCCGGGACATTTGGGTGCGCGGATTTTCGGGAGGGCGGCAGGTCCGGGGTTCGTGCGCTACGTGAGGCGGCAGAGTGCCTTGACTTTTTGCCTGTCATCTTCGGTCGGGAAGGCGGTGAAGAGGATGCGGATGGCCTTGGGATCAGCAGCACCCGGGACGTTGCCGGGGTGGAGCAGCAGGTTTGTGCGACCCGGAAGGCTGGTAAACGGATCGCGTTTCACGCAGGAGAGCGGGATAAGGATGATGTCGATGCCGCACTTTCGTTTGAACCGGATCTCCTCATCCACATGACCCATGCGACAAAAAAACAGCTCCGTGAATGCGCAGATAAAGAGATCCCGATCGCAGTCTGCCCCCGTTCCAACTGGGTGCTGGGTGTCACGGCATCGGCCCGGTGTCCGCCCCTCCAGCTGATGCTCGATCTCGGGTGCACGGTAATGCTCGGCACGGACAATGTAATGTTTGTCCCGCCGGATATGTTTTCGGAAATGTCATTCGTCTCAACAGTTTACCGGCTCGATCCAAAAACCATAATCAGGTCCGCAGTAACCGGATCCCAATTCACCGGCTCGCCGTTCTTTATCCGCAAAGGTGAACGCGCAGCCTTCTTTACGCTGGATCCATCCCATTCTGCGCTCGCTTTCAGCCGCGATCCCGCAGCATCCATTGTAAAACGTGCTCCTTATAATGCAATCGGGAATAACGTTTTTAATTTGTAAACTCAATAAAAATGGCATGTTTGTTTTGGGTGATGCCAGTGTTTACTAACATACTAGTTGCAATCGATGGTTCAGAAGCGAGTGATCATGCGATCGAACAGGCTGTCGATGAGGCAAAGGTATGGAATGCCCGGCTTCATGCCGTCTATGTGGTCGAGACCGGCCTCTTTTCATCACTCCCTTCAGATAATACCGTTGAGATAATGTACCGCGTTCTTGAGAACGAGGGGAATGCCACTCTTGAGAAAGCAAAGAAGATCGCAGCAAAGAGCGGGGTTGCCCTTGTCACACACATGAAACAGGGCCATGCGGGAACCGAGATCATCGCGCTTGCACAAGCCGAGAATGTGGATCTCGTTGTTGCCGGTTCCCATGGGAAAAGCCAGACCGATCGTCTGCTGATCGGAAGTGTCAGCACCTATATTACCGCACACAGCACGGTCACGACCATGGTGGTGAGATCATAACGGACATGCTGGTAAAAGAATATATGACCGCGGATGTCGTCCACGTGGACATCCCCGGCAACCGTGACGATGTTCTCAAGATCCTCAAAAGGACCGGTATATCCGGTGTTCCCGTCTTAAAAAATAAGAAACTTGTCGGGATTATCACAAGGAAGGATCTGCTGCGAAAACCGGAAGAGACCCAGCTTGGTCTCCTCATGGCTTCAAAGCCGGTTACAATCGGGCCCGACGAAGATATCCGCAAGGCAGCCCGGCTGCTTGTTACGCACCGGATCCGGAGGTTGCCGGTGGTTGAGGACAACAAGCTGATTGGCCTTCTCTCGGTTGCCGATCTGGTTCATGCAATCGCCCAGATGAAAATCAAAGAGGAGATCAAGGATGCCTACACGAGCACAACCTTTGCTCTCTGGGAAGATACCCCGCTCCCGCTTGTTGGGCGCGTCATGGAGATTTCGGGTGTGGATGCGATCCCGATCCTGAATGCAGATAGTGTTCTGCAGGGCATTATATCAGAGCGCGATCTCATCAGGAGCTCAAGCATTGAGGATTCGGTCGGCGTGAGTGACTTCTCCAATGGTACCGATGATGACGAGTGGACGTGGGAGAGCATACGGGACAACCATACGATTAGTTTTGGGATCTCCCGGGTGCAGCTGCCCAACCGGCCTGTAAAACTTGCCATGGTCAAAAACGTCGTCGCTGTACCCAAGAATGCTGAAGTCAGCGAGTGTGCATTAAAGATGCGCAGATCCCGGGTCGACCAGCTGCCGGTGGTTAACGGCGACAAGCGCCTGGTGGCCATGCTTTACGATCGTGATCTCATCCGTGTTCTCTGTAAAGAGGATAAGGAATAATACCTTTGAAAAGATGAGGTTGATTTTTGCGTCAGTGCACCGATAGCAACCTTTAAATTTTTAAGTATCATCTAATACCTTAAAGCGCTTTTAATTGATTTTTGGCGTTCATTTGTTTTTAGAGGTGTAATATGCCTGAACATTCCCAGGAATCTATGACAGGGACGACGACGGTGGGGCTGGTATTTGCCGAAGGAGTCATCCTTGCCACAGAGAAACGTGCAACCATGGGGTACATGATTGCAAGCAAGCGTGCAAAGAAAGTATATCAGATAGCAGACCGCATCGGCATGACAATTGCCGGTGGCGTAGGCGATGCCCAGCAGCTGGCCCGGATCATTACTGTTGAGTGCAACCTGTATCAGATACGCAGGTCGCGGGCGATCACGGTTGGCGCGGCCTCGACCCTTCTTTCCAATTACTTAAACCAGAACCGGTATTTCCCGTACTATGTCCAGCTGCTCGTTGGTGGTATCGATGAACACGGGCCCAGTGTCTACTCGGTGGATGCGATGGGCGGGGCAACAAAAGAAGAGGATATTGTTTCGACGGGTTCCGGTTCTCCCATGGCCTATGGTGTGCTGGAAGACCGGTATGTCCCGAATATGAATGAGGATGAAGCAATCGAACTAGCTGTACGTGCACTCAAGTCTGCGATGAAACGTGATGCCGGGTCCGGTGAAGGCATCCACGTTGTTATCATCGCTAAAGACAAGTATCAGGAACTTGGCGAGGACGCACTCAAAAAATACCTCGTCAAAAATTCTGTATAATCTTTTTTTAGGACGTTTAGTATTATGTTAATTGAAGAAAGGCTCAAAGAGCTCAAAGACAAGATCAACGACAAGGTGCCTGCCGGCATCACGGTAAAAGAGGTTGAATTCGAAGGCCCGGAACTGGTTATCTACACCGATGACCCCAAACGATTTGCCGATGAGGCCGACCTGATCCGGGTTCTTGCCCGGGATCTGAGGAAAAGGATCGTGGTCCGCCCGACAATCCTTGAAGATCCCGAGAAAGCAGCAACCGAGATCCGGGCAGTCGTCCCGGAGTCCTCCGGTATCACCGACATCTTTTTTGATCCCGATACTGGTGAAGTCCTTATTGAAGCGGAGAAACCCGGTGTTGTAATCGGGAAGAACGGGATCACGCTCCGTGATATTACCCGGCATATCGGCTGGACGCCAAAAGTTGTCCGCACCCCTCCGATTGAGAGTAGCACTGTAAAGCAGGTCCGCCAGTACCTGCGCTCGGTTAACGAGGAGCGCAAGCAGTTCCTGCGCACGATAGGTAGAAGGATCCACCGTGATATTCCGGGCCGCGATGACGCAAACAAGGATGCGACCAAGAAAGATCAGTGGGTTCGGGTCACCACTCTCGGCTGTTGTCGCGAAGTCGGCCGGGCCGCATTCTTACTCACCACCCCGGACAGCCGCGTGCTTATCGATTGTGGGGAGAAACCCGACAACACCAATGGCGCCCCGTACCTTTATGTTCCCGAGATCCACCCTCTTGCTCAGCTCGACGCTGTTGTCCTCACCCACGCCCACCTCGATCACTGTGCGCTCGTTCCCCTCCTCTATAAGTACGGATATGAAGGCCCTGTCTATTCGACTCCTCCGACCCGGGATCTCTCTGCGATGCTCCAACTGGATTATCTCGATGTCCTTAACAAGGAAGGCCGGAAGATCCCCTACAGCTCAAACGAGGTCAAGACCTACATCCAGCATTCGATCACTCTGAATTATGGCAGCGTAACCGATATTGCCCCGGATATTAAGCTCACCTTCCATAATGCCGGTCACATCCTTGGCTCCGCGATCGCCCATTTCCATATCGGCGACGGCCTGTATAACATTGCCTTTACCGGTGACTTCAACTACAGCAAGAGCCGGCTTTTTAACCCGGCCGTCAACCAGTTCCCCCGGCTGGAGACCCTGTTCATGGAGAGCACGTACGGAGGCTCAAATGATTTCCAGCCGGCACGTTCAGATGCGGAGTCCAAGCTTTACGAGATCATTAACAAGGTGCTGTCACGTGGCGGTAAAGTGATCATCCCCGCGTTTGCCGTCGGCAGGTCGCAGGAAGTTATGCTAGCCCTTGAAGAAGGGATGCGTCTTGGCAAGGTCCCACCGGTTAAGATCTATCTTGACGGTATGATCCGCGAGGCTACAGCGATCCATACCACCTACCCGGAGTACCTCAACAACGATCTCCGAAATCTGATATTCCGGGAAGGGATGAACCCCTTCCTTGCCGAGTGTTTCCAGCAGGTGGACTCTCCCGATCTTCGTGAGAAAGTGATTAACGGTGATCCGTGCGTGATCATTACAACAAGCGGTATGCTTAACGGTGGGCCGGTCATGGAATACCTGCTCAACCTCGCAGAGGACGAAAAGAACGCACTCGTCTTTGTCGGGTATCAGGCTGACGGTACTCAAGGGAGACGCATCCAGAAAGGGTGGCGCGAAGTGCCCCTGGGCCGGAAAGGCACGATCACCATCAACCTTGAGATCGCTACTATCGACGGGTTCTCGGGGCATTCTGACCGTCGGCAGCTGATGAACTACATTGGCCAGATCCAGCCGAGACCCGAGAAGATCTTCTGTATTCACGGGGATGAGAATAACACGATCGATCTTGCCAGTTCTATCTACAAGCGGTATCACATCCAGACTCATTCCCCGATGAACCTTGAGACATACCGCATGATCTGATCATGGAAACATCAAAGACATACCTCGCCATCGTCTGCCTTGGTATCTTTGCTGTCATGGCGCTCTCGAATGCAATCGTCCCGGTGCTTCCGACATTTGCCGGGCAGTCTGCGTGGCAGGGTGCCATCTATGCAGCATATTTCTTCGGCGCCTTTATCTCCACCCTGCCTGGCGGAATACTTGCCGATAGACACGGTACTGCCCCGGTTATTCGGACGGGTCTCCTGATAACGGTTGCAACTGGTGCCCTGCTCTTTTTTGCTACCGCCCCTATAGTGGTGATCATCCTGCGTGGTTGCGAAGGGATTGGGGCCGGGCTCTTTGTCGCTGCTGCACTCTCGTATATCAATTCCCGGAGCGATCATACCCGCTTGAGCGGATATTACATGGCGATGCTTAATCTTGGCCTTGTTCTTGGACTGATCATCGCTGGTTGGTTTGCGGTACGTTTTGCAGAGCCGGTCATCGGAATTGGCATATTCACGTTATTTGCCATCGTTACGTTGGCAGGAAGCGCGATAATCGGTAACAGTCCGGGTTCACCGGTGAGGAAGAGGGATACCGTTCGCGTTTCAGCGTTCGTTCGTGAAAACCTCTGGTTGTGGTATTCAGCCATTGTTCTCGTCGGAATCACGGGAGTCGTCTCATCGATGTACCCAAAATTTTCCGGGGAGGCAGCGGATACACTTGGGTTCTGGATTGCCGGTATGAGCATCGCCACCATTATCACCGTTCTTATGGTCTCCCGTATTCCTCTTCCCCCGGTGCCGGTCATCCGCTGGTCTGCCATCTTCATGGCGGGGGGCGTCCTTCTCGCATACGTATCCCCGGTGGGTTTTATTGTCCTGGGTGCTCTTGCCGGTGTCGTGATGATCGCCCAGATGGCCTTTCTTGCCAGGGTGCCGGATCACCAGGGACTTCTCATGGGATTGTTCTCGACGGCAAGTTACCTCGGGATGGCAATCCTCCCGTTCGTTGCCGGGGTCATTGCGGATACTAATGGATTTTTGACCGCATTTGTCATCACCGCAATCATGGGGGGGACCGTCGCTGTCACTACCGCTTGGTCCGGGCATCAGCTTCCCCGGCCTTCGGAATAATTTACGATATACCAAAAAACAATACATTCATCTGCGATAAAAGAGAATTTTCGGATATGCAGATGAGCGCAAAGACAGGCATACTGCTTGTAATTATTTTAATCCTGATTCCTGCTGTCGCAGCGGAGGACTCCCTTGAGTGGTATACGAAAGGCCAGAACGCTGCAACTGTCGGGAATTATGCAGATGCTGTGACGTATTATAACAATGCGCTCTCGCTCGATCCTTCGTACGCGCTTGCCCTGTCGGGAAAAGCGGTGGCCCTTAATGCATTGGGACAGTACTCGGGAGCGCTCGATGCAGCAAACAAAGCTCTGACGATACGGACTAGTGCCGATGCGCAGAATGCCCGGGCCTATGCGCTCTATAAACTTGGCAGGTACGATGAAGCCGTCGCCGCATATGTAAATTTGACCGCCACGGTAACGAACAATGCCGATGCGTATCGTAACCTTGCATCCTCGTATTTCCAGACCGGAAACCCGGATGCCGCGCTCAAAGCGTATGCCCGGGCTACGAACCTCGACCCTCATAATGCGGATACCTGGAACCAGATTGGACTTGTATACATGTCGCAGGACAAGTACACCGAAGCCCTCGATGCCTTCGATCATGCAACCCGGGAAACAACCAAGAGTGCCGAGATCTGGAACAACAAGGGTCTCGCACTTACGGCACTGGGACGGTATCAGGATGCGTTGAATTGCTTCAATTCAGCGCTGACTATCAGCCCGACATATGCCGACGCAGAAAAGAACAAGGCATCTGTGTTAGGTAAGGCTCAGGTCTATCAGGTAACCGGCACGGCAACCCCGACAGAGGCGCCTTGGGTTTTGGGTGGTGTGACTACCCTCCCTACAGCGGTTCCCACCACCGCAGCGGTTCAGACTGCAGTAACTGTTGAATCATTACCTGCCGGCACTGTTGCCGTGACATCAACTGAAATACCGGTTGCAAAGAAGACAACATTTACGCCGCTCTCACCATTCGGCGCTCTTGCGGCGTTTGTGGTGGCCGGAATTGTATTTGCTGGGGTAAAGCATCGGAAGAATTGATCCCTTTTAATTGAGGGAGGTATATGGAGCCAGATAAATCTGGTTCCGACCTATCCGCCCGAACTCAGATTTACACAGATCTTATGTCATGACGTTTTTGTTTTTTGCTGTACGTGTTCAGGATGCCCCGGTAAATTTTTACTGCATTCTCAAGTGATACAACCGAAACTCGTTCGTTGATCCCGTGAAGCGTCGCGAGTTCACCCGGGCCATACTCGACAACCTGAAATCCTGCGCAACGAAGGTGACGCGCGTCGCTTGCCGCCCACTGGAGGATGGGAAAGACATCCCCTCCCCATACTTTCTCAACTTCGTGGCATACAACCGCGGCAAAATTGCAGCCCGGGTCCGTGAACGAAGGGTCATGTACGGTCTTCTCGACAACCGTCCCATTTGTGGCGTGAGCACGGATGTCCTTGACCAGATCCGGGATGCAGCACCCCCAGGGAATCCGCAGCTCCAGATTGACTGAACATTGCTGGGCGACGATGTTGATTTTCTCGCCACCCGAGATGACGCCCGGGTTAAACGTTACCCGTTCAAGGATATCGCTGCCTTCCAGTATCTGGAACTCTTCAGAAAAGACCTCAGAAGAGAGCCGGATGATCTCCCGAAGTTTTTCGTCCATCTGAAATTCCCGGCCATGGAGACTTTTTACGTACTCGAGCAGTTCCATCGCCTCCATGATCGCGCTTATGCCAATTGTCGGGTACAGTGAGCCATGGCCGGGTGTTCCGACAAATTTCAGGTCAAGCCGGCAGAGCCCTTTCTGGCCGATGCAGGGATGGCGGGCCGGTGAGGGTTCTGCGATTAGGCAGTCACAGGGGGCGATCAGATCGTGTGCGATCAGGTATCGTATCCCCCTGTCACCTCCCGTCTCCTCATCACAAACAAATGCCAGGGTTGCGGGCAGCTCGTCTCCCTCATTCACGAGCGTGTCGCAGGCGGCCAGTATCGCCGCGCACCCGCCTTTCATATCGGTTGCGCCCCGGCCCCAGACATATCCTTTTTCTCTGGTACCGGAGTACGGCGGATGCGTCCACCCTTCATCAAGAGCCGGCACGACATCTACATGCCCGCAGAGCAGGAGCGGTTTATCTGGCCCTTCTGTTACCAGATTGCACCGTCCGCCCCCGGTATCCATGACCGTGGATACTATGCCACGGGCGTCAAGAAAATCCCGGATGTACTCGATAACTACGGAGGTATTCCCCGGGGGATTCTCGCTTCTTATCGCCACGAGTTCTGAACAAATTCGGCTTACATCCATACCGGATCAAATCTTCTGTTCTGCGATAAATGCCTTAAAAAGCGTCGAGAGGGATGCATCCTCATACAGGCTTTTCAAAAAATCCTGCTCGAAAAACTCATCGATAACCGCTGTAAAGAAATTTGCCGGGATCGCCTGCCGGCTGTCCGGATCAAGGACGATACGGAAGCTCCGGTACCCTGCGGGATCTTCCGGGTCGTAGAGTTTCTGCCAGAGTGAGGGCAGGGCGGCAAATTTTTCCGGTCGGGTGGTCTTGAGCCACGCGATAAACTTCGGGAATTGTGGCCGGTCCCCCTTTTTTTCCTCATCAATACGCCAGCGCAGGTACTCGGCGCCCATAATATTTTTCGGCGACTGGTAGTTAAATGCGTAGATGCTGCAGGTATAGTCGATGTGCGCAATGGAGTCGATAAAATAAAAGCAGAGGGTCTTGTTAAAGAGCGAGGTGTCGTGCAGGATCAGGGATTTTTCATAGAGATGGGTAAGAGCATTAATGTATTCGTTGTCAGCATTCATACGGTTCTAGTGTACGCCGGAATTGTAAATATATTCCCGTAATCCTGTACCTTGCTCACCGTTAAGGAAGCATCGTTTTTGCGGGGAAACTTTATTTAAAAAAAGGTTCCCGTCTTGCAACTGCTTCCTGGAAAAGTGCTTCGAGTTCATTGCCTTTTTTACCCCGGATGGTAACATGATTATCCGTCCGCAGCAGGCATGGCTTGAGCTTACCATCGGAAGTTACCCGGAGCCGGTTGCAGAATGCACAGAACTCGGTGTTGTGCAACGGGCGCACGACCTCCACCTCGGCACCATCAAGACAGTACTTTTTGCGATGGTGCATCCTGCGGGTGAGGATCTGTTCCGATCGTGAGGCAAGGTCGCATTCAACCCCGGTTAAATCCCCGTGATACTCGCAGTTGTTGAAGTGCATTAATTCGATGAGCTGAAGGACGAGATTGCGGTTGCCCCGGACAAATGCAAGGAAATCATCCAACTCATGATCGTTGATGCCAAGAAGAACCACCATGTTGAGTTTGACGGGCGTGAGCCCGACGTTAAGTGCCGCATCAATGCCGGCAAGAACCTCGCCGAGCCGGTCGCTCCCGGTGATCTGTTTGTAGGTTTCCGGGTTCAGGCTGTCGAGGCTGACATTGACCCTGCGGAGCCCGGCGGCTTTTAAGTCCGCTGCCATTTCTGCAAGCAGGATGCCATTTGTGGTTATCGAGCATTCGATGCCTTTCGGGACTGCCCGGATGATCTTCAGGATATCCGGCCGGATCAGGGGTTCCCCGCCGGTAAATTTTATGCTTTTAATCCCGAACTTTGCCGCGATCTCCATAATGGCAATGATCTCGTCAGCGCTCATCTCGGACTCAGGATTCTTCTCGCCCTCAGCATGGCAGTAAATGCAGGAAAGGTTGCACCGTGAGGTAAGGCTGATGCGGAGGTTTGTTACCGGTCGTCCGTAGGAATCCCTGAACGTTTGTGTCATGGGGATGTTCAACCCTTAAAGTTCTTGCCGATAATATAAATTTCTGTGCTTCCTTTGCGGGTGGCCTTGGTCGAGTAGGTTTTTACCACGAAAAAATGCTCTTTTATCCTGTCAAGCAGTTCGGGAAAATCCACGCCCTGGAATGATTTTATCACAAAGTTCCCGCCGGGCTTTAACACATGGCTGGCAAAGATCAGTGCCTCCTCGCCAAGGGCGATGGCCCGTACCTGGTCGTAACTCTTGTGGCCCGAGAGTTTTGGGGCCGCATCGCAGACCACGACGCTGACCGTGCCAAGCATTTCCTGAGCCTGCTTCTGAATGGTCAGGTCGGTAAGATCGCCTTCGATAGTATCGATCCCTTCAAGCGCAGCAATCGGGTTTAAATCGATCCCCAGCACTTTCCCGCTGGTGAGTGTGCGCAGTACCTGGAGCCAGCTGCCTGGTGCCGCACCGAGATCGATGATGTTATCGTTCTCCCGGATAATGGCAAACTTATTCTGGATTTCGATGAGCTTGTAAGAGGCCCGGGACCGGAACCCTTCCTGTTTTGCCCTTAGATATACCTTGTCCCGTGACCATTGTGAACCCATATTAATCTCTCCCTAAAAATCTACGAAAGAACCCAAAACGCTATAATTAAAGTATGACGATATACTGTATAAGACAGTTGTTAAGGGGAAAGCGATGTTAAAAGCAACCATTGACGCAGATATATTCCGGGAGGCCATTGACGCGATCTCG
>NZ_JBAYLY010000015.1:0-64676 GCF_041663825.1 Methanoregula sp. | reverse complement strand
TCCCGAAACCCTGTACCTCGATGACAACCATGTGGTTGCCCACGGTGGCAGCGAGGGGAATGTCACCGTCATCCCGCTCGAAGAGGCAGCGTTCCCGGCCGGCGGCCAGGTCGTCTCCACCGGCCGGGACATGACACAGATCCTGCGGATGATGCTCAATGACGGTTCGGTCGACGGGAAGCAGGTTCTTACAAAAAAGACCGTCTCTGACATCCATGCGGCAAGCATGGTTGCCGGACGTGACGGCCCACTGGGAGATCCCAACGGTGCGGTCTGCCTCGGCTGCGATGCGTATTCTTTCCTGGGTGAGCGGGTCATCGAGAAGAACGGGGCGCTCGAAGGCGTCCGGGCAATCGTGATCCTCATCCCGGATAAGAAGGTCGGTCTTGTTGTCATCGCAAACAAGCAGCTGACGGTATTTCCCGAGGCCGTACGGGACGAATTCCTCGAACGCTACATAGGGAGGAGCGGTGTCGATTTGCAGGCACGAGAGAAACTCAACCAGAAGGGATGGTATTCTCTCATGAAAAACATGGAAATGCCGGCCGAAATAAAACCTGCAACAATCCCGGTATCAGCGATTGCGGGGTCGTATTCAAGCAACCTGTACGGCACGATGATCATAAATGAGGGGACGGACGCCGGGAATATGACCGTTCTGCTCGGCCCGGCAAAATACCCGGGTACCCTGGTACACCAGACAAACGATACCTGGTACCTCTCGTGGCCGAATCCTGACGATACGGTCAGTTATCTCACGTTTGCCGCAAATTCGTCGGGGACTGTCACCGGCTTTACGTCCAGTGACTACGGGCCGTTTACCCGTGCCTGAGCCAGCAAAACTCTTTTTTTCCCGATGAATCAAGCCCTTGGTTTTGGACGGTTGTCCCGGCCTGTTGCGAAATAAAAATCAGTGAATTTATCAGGTGTTACACCAATTTCCGGATGTTTTCATCATGTCCCGGAAGATCGCGTTTCTTTTCATCACATTTGTCATTGCTGTCATCATTGCTACGGGATGCACCCAGACCTCGCAGGCCCCCGATGACCGGCAACCGGCCATGGCAACCCTGCCAGTCACGATCACCATCCCGTTCGGTCCTATCCCGGTCGAGAGCACGAATGGCATCAATATTGCCTATGAACTGGAATTTGCCGGTATGGAGAACCTGTCGTTTGTACCGGAAACCGTAGAAGTTCTCAACGCGGATACGGGAACTGTCCTCTACTCCCCGAACGTGTCGGTACTTGCCCGGACCGCGTATCCTGCATCGGTCCCGCCACCGACCGCAGCTGAACTACAGAATGGCACGGTAAAACTCCAGGACCCCCGAATCTCGATCTGGTTTGTCGTCAGCCCCGGTACCGTACCGGACCGGCTCACGCACCGGGTCACTTTTAACCGGACGGCCGGGGGCCTTACACCGCTTGTGGTCACGGGCGGCAACGTTACCGTGCGAAAAGATCTATCACCGGTTGTTATCGGATCCCCTGTCAAAGGTCCCGGCTGGGCGATCATGGAGACGACATCTCCTACCGTCCACCATGTCACCACCCAGATCACGATGGCAAACGTAACAAAAGTCCCCCAGCGGTACGCACAGGACTATATCCTCCTTGACACGGTAACCGGGCTGCCCTTCTCCGGCAACGAGACAATCGCCCGGGACTATTATGGCTTTGGCCAGAATCTCTATGCGGTCGGTAACGGGACTGTTGTCTATGTCCGCGACGGGGTAAAAGATATCGAGATCACCACGCAGAAACCGCCGGTGACTGTGGATTCTGCGCTCGGAAACGGCGTGGTGATCGATCTCGGGAACAAAAAATATGCCTGCTACGGCCACATGGTCAACGGTTCGGTCCGGGTAAAAGTGGGCGATACCGTGACAGAAGGCCAGGTGATCGGCCTCATGGGAAATACCGGCAACTCCGACGCCCCGCACCTCCATTTCCAGGTTATCACGGACAACCCGTCGGTCCTTGGCGGCGAGGGCTATCCTATCGTCTACCGCTCGTTTAACGTGACCGGACGATTCGATGAGGAGAACATAACCGGGATATCCTTTAACAAATCCATCCTGCAGGAAAACCGGCTCATGGAAAACGACGTCGTGGTCAGTTTCCCCTGAAAACTTTTTACCCCGGCATCCCTGCTTTGCGGGATGCAAATCACCGGTATTTATTTACCGGAATAATAATTGGAATTACTATGAAACTGTGCCTCTTCATTCTCCTGCTCTGTATCCTCGCCGTCCCTGCCGGCGCACTTCCCCTGCCGCAGGTGCCGTCCCTTGCCGCCACGCCGGCAACAGACATTCCCCTTGTCGCCATGTTTGAAGGCGGGCAGAGGTACCAGGCCGGAAACTATCCGGTCATCGTCCTCTCCGGCTCCTACCGCGAGATGGGCCGGCAGTACGGCGGCCTGATGAAGACCGAGCTCAACGAAGAGTACACCTTCCTCATGGACACCCTCATCAGCCGGGGGTATACAAAGGCAGCGATACGGGAAGACGGACAGGCGGTTATCGCGAATTACCCGCAGCGGATAAAGGAGATCTTTACCGGCATGTCGGAGACCTCGGGGCTGACATCCGATGATATCGCTGTCCTCTGGTACGGGCCAATCTACCTGCTCACTGCCGCACCGGTTTCCTCCCCGACTACCTCCCCGGCTTCCTGCTCGTACCTCGCCACCTGGGGGAACTACACGACTGATGGCTCCATGGTGGTCTCCCGCAACTGGGACCTCGCCGACCTGGTGCAGCCGTTAACGAAATGGTATGTCCTTACGGTGTACCGCCCCACGGACGGCAGCAACGCTGTCGCAACCTGGAGCCCCACGGGAGCGCGGCCCGAGACTTTTATGAACAGCAAAGGGCTGTTCATTGCCGATGACAACGCCGGCATGATGGATATCGCGCCGGAAACCCGGCCGGAATTTATCACGGAATACTTCCGGTTCATGTTCGATTACTCTGACGTAAAAGCACTTGACGCCGGTATCCGCGGGACCGCCCCGGATTTTGCATGGATCGTGGATGTGGCAGGACCAAACGGGGCGTACGTATACGAGAAGTCTACCAACAGGACATTGCAGAGGACCGGGGACGGGGTTGTTGCAGCGGCCAACCATTTTATCGACCCGTCGTGGAACCTCCCTGCCCCTCCCGAACACTCGTTCTCCCGCTACAACAACCTCCTCCGCCAGGCAGACGTTGCAAAGGGATCGATCGATGCGCAGAAGACGATGAAGATCCGCGACGTGTGCATGGAGAACGGCGGTTCTAAGTTCTGTCACTCGGATCTGGGGGGAAACCCGTATTCGAGCAACCACCAGGTTGTCTACATACCCAGGACCCGGACGCTCTGGATGAATGTGATGGACAAGCCCTGGCAGAAAGTGGAACTTGCTCCCCTGTTTGGCAATTAAAAATGACGGCAGGTTTTTTGTGAATCTACCTGCCAGTTAATTCTCTTTTTCCGGTTACTGAGTACTTTTCAATCCCTATCCAATTCAGCCTTTGATTGCCTTACCCGGCCCCGATTTTCGATCGTTATGGCAAAAACATCGGTCGCTTGTTTTTTTCCTGGCGTGTAAAATACGCCCCGATTAGCGGGAATCAGCCTTGTCCGCGTACCAAAAATATGCCGCTTTAGACCGGTTACCGGATAATGGGATCTGCATTCCCTTAAAAGAGGCAAATCTGATCTCTTTACGGTCCCGGATTCCCCCTCTGATGATCCCGGATCTCCTGCACAACGGAACGGATCGCACCGGTCACCACGTCCGGCGAATCTATCCGGATGTTGAGGTTCGTTATCAGGTTGCTGTTACCCGTAAGCTTACGGCCGGTATTACCGGTAAAAAGGCAAGACTTTTACCCGTCCCCGGTCTTTATCTGGATGTAAGATTATGGTCCAGAAAAGGCGGATTGCGATTACTACGGGAATTGGTATACTCACCGGCCTGTACTGTGCCGGGAGCCTTCTCGTAGCCGCTCCTCCGGGAATCACACCGGAACCCTGGTTCCTGGTTATGATCCTCTACGGTCGTATCATCCAGGGATTTGTGATCGGGTTTGCTGACAGGATTCCCCTTCGCCCGGTGATCCGGGGGGCGGGACTGGGGGCGATTTTCAGCCTCCTGCTCTGCATTGTTCCTTTGTTTGCCCACAATTATTTTGGTGCGGCGATGCTCTTTATTTTCGGTATTATCTATGGGGCACTTGCTGATGGGATTGCAAGCTGGGTGATGCAGAGGAAGGCCGGGAACCGGGTCCCGGAACAGGCACAGTGCTAAAATTTTTTTCCTGCGCACCACGGGTTTTTTTAGTAGCACAGACGGAGTGGGGCCGGGGGAATTTTTCAGGATACCTGCCGCGAAGATTGACCGGGGACAGCAGCAGAGGGTGCCGGATCCAAAACCCTAATGGGTACTCTGGGAATAAGACACGATATCATGACTGTACAGGCTTCATTTCGGGTGACGAAAAATTATCCTGCCGCAAAGAAACTGGCGAAATTTTTGGGAAAAGAGGGAGAAGCAAAAGACGCCCTGTATGGCAGGAGCATTCACTCCCGGGATTTCATGAGAACGAACCCAATCACTATACGGTTGCCGATATCAAAGTGCGGTACCAATGATAGGCTCAGTAGTCCTGACCATTTTCCCTTTACGGACATGAGTGCCGTGAAACTGCGGTCTGCTCTTATCTTCACAAAAGTAATTAAGATGGTATTGTGGCATTTATCTCGTCACAGATCCCGGAATTCCTGCCTGACTCCGATCTCCTCGTATCTCCCGGCACCCCTCGTCTGCCGGTACCGGGCTCAGGAGATCACCGTTGATAAAATCTGATAAAGTCGCAAACCGTTTCACGGGACCTCATTGAAGGCGGGATCGGGAAGATTGACAATCGGTTTGCATCCGGTCAGCAGTACCAACCCGAGCACAAGTTTTCAGGGGCATGAAGCAACGCCTTCTGTGCTGGCATTTCTACACCAAAATACCAGGCAAGGACGAGGATAGTTGCGACAATGGCAAGGGCAACAATGAACAGTACAAGATTTTTTAAGACATCGGTTTGTTTAGCTTCACGCATGAGAATTTCTCCCGTGATCTCCACTTTTCTTCAGGGTAGTAATAAATATATCGGGGATAGCAAATGGCCCGGATGGTGAAATTACGTACTGTAATGGTGGGAGAACATCTGCAAAAAAATCGGATCGCCAACTGCTGATTAAAAAAAAGAACGACTCAATGGGTGAGGATAAAAAAAGATCCGGTATGGTTTCGCGCTTAAAAACAGCCGACCCTCAATAATTTGCAAAATCTCCGACGAAGATTTATCGCCACCTTGCGCTCATGCAGGAAAAAGTTTGAATCAGTTGCTGAGGATGAGTAAATAAGATCGGGTCATGAGCTTGAAGATTTTTAAAAAAAGAACACAGAGCTGCTGAAATGAAAGGAAACCTATTTTTGACCTCCCCTTCTACCGGACACCTATGACAGAGCTGGACCCGTTCTTTTTCAAAATCAATACCTGGTCCTTTACCAAACACCGGGTCTGGAACCGGTGCCAGCGGCAGTACTATTACGAATACATCGCGCCATACGTGAAGACCGGGGCGGTTGTTAATCCGGAAAAGATCCGGTGGCTCAAGAATTTCACGTCAAAATTTGTTGTCCAGGGCCAGCTCATCCACGATATCATTGACCAGCAGATCGCACTTGCCTGCGACAAAAAACCCATGAATCTTTTCGAGGCAGAAAATGTCTTTGCCAAAAAAGTCTCGCAGTACCGGAACGTGGGCGGCGAGACTTTCACCGAGTACCATAATGGCGAGAAGGTCCCGGACTCGTTCTTTACGTACATCCTGGAGAACGGCAGGACCTGTCTCCAAACCTTCTTTGCAAAATGGCCGGAGTTTGCGCCACGGGAATGCCTGCGTCACGAGCAGTTCGATCATTTCAGCATCCGGGACGCTGAGGTAACGGTCAAGGTGGATTTTGCCGCGAAAATGCCGGATGGTACGATTGTCCTCTCCGACTGGAAGACCGGGAAAGACGACGATGATTACGAGACCGAACTCCAGATGGCGGCCTACGTGCTTTGGGCAACGGAATTCTACCACAGGAGTGCCGATGAGGTCAGCACCGAACTTGTCTTTTTAAAGACCGGCGCGACAAAACCGTATGCGTTCTACGAGGAGCAGTTGCTGGATGTGCGGGACCAGATTACAAGAGAATTTGCGGCGATGAACGCTTCGTACGAGTACGGGGATTTTCCGGCCCGGCCTTTTATGAGGGAATGTTTGAGTTGTAAGTTTGCGGAAGTGTGCCCGGAGGCGGCAACCGGCAGGCCGTGAGAATATTTTTTTTGTTTTTACGCGGCTCGAACAACGAATACATTTTTTATTCAATTGAATACATTATGAATTCCTGCGGGAAGCGCTTATCTCATCAATCCGGAAGATCGAAGAACTGTTTAAGGATCATCCGGAGTTCACATTCACCATTTCTGATTTTTTTAGGATTCCCTTATTCGATTATTCCCCTCTTCCTCAATTCAAAATAACATCTCGCACAGGCTTCCACATCGGCGCCGGCGTTATGGCTGCCGGTGAATTCTTCCTGGAACAACTGAAGGTGCAGCTCGTTTAAAGTCGGCCACTTGTATCCTCTCCCGGAGGCCTTGGGAATTTTGCACCAGGAGACAACCTGCGGGGTTTTCATGGTGCAGAAGTAGTGTTTGTCCAAAAGGCCGGTCTCAAGACTGCACCGCAAAAATTCCGTCGTGACAATCGGCAGGTCAAAATCAAGGTTATGGGCAACGACCGTTTCCGCCTTCTCCACATCGGCAGGTCAAAATCAAGGTTATGGGCAACGACCGTTTCCGCCTTCTCCACATCGGCATTGAACTGCGGGAGCACCTTATAGAGCGACACACCCTCGGCTTTTGCCCGCCCGGTCGTGATCCCATGAATACGGGCAGAGTCCATGGGGATGGAAAAGTCCGTCGGGTAAATGATGAAACTGTTCCGGCTTTCCGGGATCCCGTCGCTGTCGTATAAGGACCATGCGAGCTGGACGACACGGGGCCATTTTTCGACCGGGTCGTTTGTTGCGGAGTATTTTGGGAGGCCGGTGGTTTCGGTGTCGAGGAAGAGGAACATCCGGGTTAATTTTGGAGGGGATGGTATTTGGGGTTGGCTACACAGTGTGTAGCGGATTAAACTGGTCGCATTACCGGCTCCTGATGCTGGTGGAAAATCCCGGGCCTTCGGTGTCGTATCGGTCTCGATAAGGAGCGGGATAATAAAAGAAGTATCCGGGAAGAGGACTATGACTCATCCCGGAGAGCACTGACGCGATCCGATGTAATTTTCTTCTTGAGACGGATTGGCTCAAAGCTGAGTTTCTTCTCAATGGTCACCCGGATCCGCTCACCTTTCTTAAGTTGAATCATTCCCACCGGTTTCCTGAACATTATCCTCATAGATGCATTCGATTGCCCTGACCATGCCGGTTCACCCTTTTAGTATACCTGGGTCTTGTTCGGGAATTATTATAGGGTTTGTGTACGCGGAGTTTTCAGGAGCAGGTCCATGCGTTCGATAAATCTTTTGGCATCTGATATGGCCTGCCTGACCTCTTCAGGGGTCGGGCGGGCATCCAGGCTGTACTGATCGTCCTGCCGTAAGCCCCGCATGTGATCGAACTGTAGTACCCATTCGTCTTCCAGCAATCCTGCTTCCCGGTAGGATTCGAGATACACGCCAATGCAGTAATGGCTTTTCTCCCGGATTCCGTCACGGATGATAATTGCACGGGCCGCGTGGAAATATCCCATGTATGCCGCTATCAGTGCAGACCGTACCGCACCGGCATCGCAGTCATACCCGGCCTCGATCACCCACTCGCGGGCCTGTGCAAGGGATTGCACCGCCTTCTCGTTTGAAGGTGCAACCTTTCGCAAAAGTCCGCGTTCGTAACATTCGTCAAGACGTGTCAGGGGATTCACCTTCGAGCGTGATCGATTGTTTTACAAATGACCGGTAAAACGGTTCATCAGTATTTTTGAGCCCGGCCATTTTCTCGTTTGTCAGGACCAGGATATGAGCTTCGGCAGAAACTGCACGAGATACCTCCCGCTCAAGTTCTGCGACCATCACACCAGATGGCAGGGTTTTTACGTATACCCAGAGGTCGATATCGCTCTCCTCCGTGTTTGTCCCAAGAGCCCAGCTCCCGTAGATCCCGGTGCCGGATGCCCATGCCGGTTTTTTGAATGCGGCAGCGACGAGATTGGTATTAAGTAGTCGTTTTACCGCAACCGTTACCGGGGAAAACTTCAGCCGGTACGTACGGTCGATCCGTTCGAGCAGTCCTTCGTGTTCGAGCAGGGCAAGGTACGGGGAGACAAGGCCTTTTGACAACCCGGTCTTTGCGGCGATCTGCTGCACGGTGCATGCCGGTACGAGGAGGGCTGCCCTGAGCAGGGTGATACGTTCCCTGGTCCGGAAGAGCGCAGAGAGATCATGCAGTCGTTCGTTCATAGTCCCTGAACTATTGGTTCACGCTCCATGAACAAAATGTTTGCGATCCGTGAACAAACGTTTGCCCACGATAACCCGCTCGCGATCATGGGGGAGGGGGGTGATCCCCCTACCCCCCATCATCTTTTTTCCCGGTGGGGGATCACCCCCCTCCCCTTGTGTGCGTGAAGGTGGGGGGTACCCCCCTCCGGTTCCAGCGCCACAATCCTGCATTTCGCGTAGAGTCCTCGACGGAGCGTGCGTGCCGGAAACGGCCGGAGGGGGGAGGGGGGTGAGGGGGTACCCCCTCCCCCACTTTGGCTTGCGAGTGGGGATCACCCCCCGCCCATGATTTTTTTTATAAGGGGGGCACCCCCCACCCGGTCGTGATCCCGTGAATCCGGGCAGAGTCCATGGGGATGGAAAAGTCCGTCCGAGTAAATGATGAAACTGTTCCGGCTCTCACGATTCCCCGTCACTGTAGTACAGCGCCCATGCGAGCTGGACGACCCGGGGCCATTTTTCGATGGGGTCGTTTGTTGCGGAGTATTTTGGGAGGCCGGTGATTTCGGTGTCGAGAAAGAGGAACATCCGGGATAATTTTGGAGGGGATTGTATTTGGGGTTGGGGGTTTGGGAGTTCAGGAGAGTTTTTAAAACGGATATTTCCTGGAGTTAATACACATAAAATTTGCGATGAGGAACACGGGGAGGACAAGGTATTTCCCGGCCCGGTCTTGAGGGAGTGTATGAGCTGCCGGTTTTGCGAATGTGTGCTCGTGGGATAATAATAGAAGTATCCGGGAAGAGGTCTATGACTCATCCCGGAGAGCACTGATGCGATCCGATGTAATTTTCTTTTTGAGACGAATAGGCTCAAAGCTGAGTTTCTTCTCGATGGTCACCCGGATCCGCTCACCTTCTTTGAGTTGGATCTTTCCAACCGGTTTATAGAATATTGTCCTCATAGATGCATTCAATTGCCCTGACCATGCCGGTTCACCCTTTTAGTATACTTGGGTCTTGTTCGGGAATTATTATAGGATTTGTGTACGCGGAGTTTTCAGGAGCAGGTCCATGCGTCCGATAAATTTTTTGGCATCTGATACGGCCTGCCTGACCTCTTCAGGGGTCGGGCGGGCGTCCACTGTAATAATCTGGCTGATAGGGGTGAGATCGAATATGGGATTTGGAGGGGTTGAAACATTTAACCGGTTAAACGATCAATTATTTTCTAAGTAGATCCCTTGCAAATAAGAGTATCCATTTGAGACAAACTTACAACAAATGATATCTGCATTGTCTTTGGCACCTTTTTCGTAGAGAAGCTTTACGAATTCTATCATTTTTTTCTCATCGTGATATTGGATATTTCCGGATTTGATGCACTCAATGAAAATCTCACCAATTTCTTTGGGATATTTTTGTGCAAATGTTATGAAATTATCAAGTATATGATAAAATTCATATCCAAAAACCATATGTTTAGTTGAAAATTTCAATAATTCAATTGTTTTGGAATCAAACTCATCAATATATTCAATCCATCGTAACAAACTAATTATCACTTTGGTATACTGTGGATCTAATTCGTGAGGCTTGAGAATTTCAACAATTTTAAACCATAACTTTTGAACTAATTTCCTCTTTTCCGCCGAAATTTCTTTTCTATGCATCCAAATGAATTGGATAAGAATTTCGATCTTTCTCGTTGATTCAATTTTCAATAATTGTGCTATGAGGCTTTTTTCATCATCAATGATTTCTTCCAACTCTAGATATGCGACTGCAATATGCCAAACGAGATGTTCCTCGATATAATCTTCAGTAAAATTAAATTGAAGGGCTCTTGAATAATTATTGCTCTCCTTTACCAGATTGAAGCATGTTTTTGTTAACTGTGGTGAGAAGAACAAGTATGCCGTCATGACCGCTTTCCAGCGATTTTGATTGTCTTCTGGAAATATTCTGGTGAGGTTTTCTTTAACCCAGTCTTTATCTAAAAATACGATGTGCCTTAGATATTTTCCAAGTACATAGGGAAAGTCCATTGACACATCTATTGATGGATCAAGATGAGCGGTGAAAAAATTCTTAATTGTAGTATTCCACTGGATCTTCCCGCCTTTTTCTTTTTCGATAAATGAATGTCTCAAAGAATAACCTATCATCGCTGATAAAATCCTTTCTTTTGGAGAGTTTCCTACGGTTTGAATTAAATTGTCTGTATTTGAAATTTCAGAGTCATTCTGTTCAATTAGCAATAAGAGAATTTTTTCTGATAAGGGCAATAATTCTGAACTGAACGCATGTTCATTATTGTTTGTTCCATCGTGGATTAAATCTGAAACAACTAAGATAATTTCATATTTGTAATCATCTTCTTCGTCAGAAGTTCTTTCCAACCAAATTTCTTTCGATTGAAGTAAATCAAAAATAAAATTTAAAATGACTGCCCAATTTACATCCTGTTTTAACCTCCATGCGTCTAAGAAGCCCCAAAGAAATGAGCGGATGTAGACTCTCTGAATTGAGAGAAATGGGTAAATATTGTCTGTGAATTTTTTTGGTTTGGACGATACAACACTTTTCAGTGTTTCAGCTAATCCAACTTTAGTAGGTTTTAAAAAGCCTTCATTTTTAAAATTATTGAGATATTTTACGATATCTTCATTTGACATTTCTAAAAATTCAGATTCTTCTTCAATTGGACTTATATCCACAAACTGTGCATACGCGGTATCCTCTTTTACAGGTGATGTAATTTCCTCTGGTGATATTTTGTTATATTCATCGATTTTTTTAAGGATTTCAGGATTTTTCGTTTTTACTAATGCGAATAACCAAGTTTTCTTGGATTGAGCCTTGTACCGCTTAATTTCCTCAGGATCAATATTTCTATTGGATACGTTAGAGAAATCCATTGATTCTATCCACGCGACTAATTTATTTATATCAGAAATACTAAATGAGGGACAATTGTTATCTAATAAAGTATACAATTCTGATTTAATTTCATAAATGTCGAAGAGATTTCCTTTAAAATTCCAAAAAATATCTTTAAAATCAGGATAATTGTGATTAATTGTGCTCAAGGCAAGCCGTTTAAAAATTGAATGATCTCTGCCGATGAAATCTTCAATTATCGGTTTAATTTGTGTTGATTCGGACTTGGTCAAAAAATTTCCAATGAATTGCACCATCAAAGAAGGATAACTTGCATTTTGTGCAGGTTTTGAAGATGCATTGATCCCTCTTATAATATAATACTCTAATAACTGCGGGTGAATCTCAATAATATGTTCAATTTTTTTAAGTGCCACATTAAACGCAGCATCTCCACAAACTCGAATAATTTCGTCTGTAAATTTTTCAAGGATTTCAAATAAATAATACTCTTGAATGGAATTATCGTATAACAATGACTGTATCCGATTCAAAGCCGAATCAGATCCTTCTTTGAAATCAAAAATGATGTCAATCAATTTTAATGTGATATCACGATTATTTTCTTTCAAAAATCTTCCTATTACATTTTGAGAAATTTCAGATGAGATTAACGTCCACGAATTTTGTAATTTAAGACATTCCCTGAAGTAATCAAAATATTTATTTGAAATTCTTTCCGGAGGCAGTGAAAAGATGATACAAAATAATTTGTAGTCTGTATAATCATTTTCAACTCGCTGGCCGGCCTCATCCTTATAGCCAATAATTGTGTCGATTATTCCCATTAGTGAGGTATACCCACTTTCAGTTGGATGAGAAATTATGTAACTAGAGAAGTTTTCCAAATAAATTAATATTAACCATATGCGTCGTTGAGCCTCAATCCCTTTAGGATTATTCTTTGGATCAAAGTACCCCTTTTCTTTGAGAATTCCAAACCAATCCTGGGGATTTTTAATTTTTCCAAGTTGAGAAAGAAAATAAATCTCCTGTGGAGAGTTGGGTCTAAGAGATCCAAATAACTCTTGTATTTTTTCAGGATCGAATTGATCTAGAATCGCATCCGTTTTTTTGTTTAATTCGATAATGATTGGTGTTTTACTTTGAATTTGAGAGTTCCAGTCTTTGATAAATTCATAAAGCTGATTAGGTCCATTTCTATCGATTGCATATGGAATGACCTCTATCCCAAAAGCACTGTAATAATAATTCATAAATTCTCGAATATTTTCTTCGCCAGTAGAAAAAGGTAGAACGATATATCTCTCCTGTCGCCCATGTTTTTTTTCTCGATTTTGAATCGGATCATTTTTTAGCACTAAAAAATCAAGAATTTCAAATTCACTTAATCCATACCCGATGAAAAGGATTACATAATTTGAAAATATTTCTTCGAGAAATTTCCTAATCGAATCGCTATTATAGCGTTTTAAATAATCAGAAACTGTGAAAACCAATGAACCAGGATCAAGAATAGTACCATGTATTTGATAAATTTTTGATAAGTCAATTTTTTTAGGATCAAATGAGGCGTCTTTATAAACAATATTTGTTAAATCGAGATTTGGATCAAATTGTTTATGCAAATGTGTATCCACATTTGTTGTTACGAATATTGCTTGAATTCCAAAAATTTCTTTGTAAATATCGCGTAAAAGACGGAGATCTTCTTTTTCTTTCAATGCTTCTTTTAAAATCTGAATATATTTTTCTGGATATCCATTATTTTTCAAAATGTTTTCACAAATTGTAATAATTTTTTTCGGATCTCCAAGTTTGATTAATGATTCTCGCTCTTTATAGGTTATAAGGGATCCATTCGAAGGGATCTTTTTTGGTGTTTCAAAACATAATTCAATCAAATTATCTGCTAATTCTGCCCATCCTTTACAACCGATAACTCTTGATGCACCAGCTCCAATAAAAATGACCAACTTTTTTTGAATGATAGCATCTAGAATCTCTTGTGGGATCTCTTGCGTCTCTGTAATTGGATAAAACATTAAATGGACCTTAATGATGAAATGATTTTCAATGGAATATACTTATTGAAACAAATTAATTTCATTCCGAATTCTTTCCCAAATGACTGTATTATCGAACTGGTATCATCCAAACCCCCCCCTTTTCGTAAAGTTCAGCCACCCCTCGATAGCCCTCTCCTCCAAAATTTGCCTGCCCGCCTCGCAGTACACCGCTATCGATCCAATCTATTCCACACCACCAAAGAATACTCTGATGAAGAAACAGCCTCGCTCGTGTAATCAGTCACTGTCTCTACCCGGGCATCCCGGTCCCACATCCTCTTCACTCCAAAATCCCAACCTTTTTCGCTCTATAAAAAAGATATGGCAATCAACGAGCACCCCCATGAAACTCACCGATAACGAAATCCGGGACATCAACCGGTATCTCGAATCCGGCAAACCCCTCCCGGATTCCTACCGTTTCCTCCTCTTTGGCGACAAGCGCGAAGTCGAACTCGTCTGGAACGGAAAAACAAACGAAGTCTGCAATGTTGTTCTCCCCTTCCAGATCATCGAGCAGGTGGACGAACCCCGAAAGGAAACGGACACAAAGATTCAGCAGACCTTATTTGACCTAGATGACCGGGGCAGGCAGATCAAAGGCTGGACGAATAAGCTGATCTGGGGCGACAATAAACTAATCCTCTCCAGCCTGAAAAACGGGCCGCTGCGGGAAGAGATCGAGAAGCAGGGCGGTATCAAACTGATCTACATCGATCCACCATTCGATGTCGGGGCGGACTTCTCGATGAACATCGAGATCGGGGACGAGACGCTCACAAAGCAGCCGGGGATTCTGGAAGAGATCGCATATCGGGACACCTGGGGGAGAGGGGCGGACAGTTTCATCTCGATGATCTATGAGCGCTTAGTGCTGATGCGGGATCTGCTCGCGGAGGATGGGAGCATCTATGTGCATTGTGATTATAGAGTGAATATTTACATACGAGCCGTGTTGGATGAAATATTTGGAACTGAAAATTTTTCGAGTGAAATAATCTGGAAACGAACAACATCTCATGCGCAAAAACAATCATTTGGGATTGTCCATGATTACTTGATACTCTACCGAAAAAAATCAGATTCGTTCATCTGGAATCCCCAATTCGAACCGCATTCTAAAGAACACATCGATAAATACTACTCAAACATCGATGAAAAAGGACGAAGATATACCCTTGGTGATTTAACCGCTACCGGCTCAGGATCTGAAAGATCTTTCTTCGGCAAAATTATCGCCCCCCCAAGCGGAACTCATTGGCGCTACTCTCAAGATAATATTGATGATTTGTGTGAAAAAGGTTTGATAGTGATGACTTCAAACGATCGCCCTAGATTTAAAAGATATTTAGATACTCTTCAAGGGCGTGTCGTTAGTGCATTATGGGACGATTTGCCTCCAGTAAATTCACAGGCTGGAGAATCTTTAGGCTACCCCACCCAGAAACCCGAAACCCTCCTCGAACGCATCGTCAAAGCCTCCTCCAACGAAAGCGATCTCATTGCCGACTTCTTCTGCGGCTCCGGCACTACCCTTGCCGTTGCGGAGAAACTCGGGCGGAAATGGATCGGCTCCGATCTCGGCAAGTTCGCGATCCACACAACCCGCAAGCGGATGATCGGTGTCCAGCGTGAGATGAAAAACGCGGGAAAAGACTTCCGTGCCTTCGAAATTCTCAACCTCGGCAAGTACGAGCGCCAGCATTATATCGGCATCAACGAAAGCCTCCGCGATGAGGAAAAACGCAAACAACTCGAAAAGAAAGAGGCTGCATTTGTCGATCTCATCCTCCGGGCATACCGTGCCGAACCGGTGAAAAACTTCGAGACCTTCAGCGGCAAAAAATTAAACCGGCTCGTGGCTGTTGGCCCGGTCAACCTTCCGGTAACAAGGCTTTTTGTCGAAGAAGTGATCAGCGAATGCCGGCAGAAGTACATCACTAAAATCGATATCCTCGGTTTCGAGTTCGAAATGGGACTTTTCCCCGCCGTACAGGAAGAGGCCAAGGCAAAAGGGATCGATCTCGCCCTCAAATGCATCCCCCGCGAGGTCTTCGACAAACGGGCAGTCGAGAAGAACCAGGTAGTATTCTATGATGTTGCATACATCGAAGTCACCCCGCACTACAAAGGAAATTCAATAGCAATCGAGCTCTCGGACTTCTCCGTCCATTATCAGCAGGATACCTGCAAGAAAGCCGCAGCTGAGATCAAGGATGGCACCAACAAAATCGTGGTTGAGAACGGCCAGATAATCAAAGTGATCAAAGAGAAGAGCGGCATCGTGCGAAACGTCCAGCTTACGCAATCATGGACAGACTGGATCGATTACTGGTCGGTGGACTTCGACTTCGAAAGCAAACGGGAGATCATCCGGATCAAGAACCCTGACGGGGAGTTTGAAGAGCACTGGACCGGCGATTATATCTTCGAGAACGAATGGCAATCGTTCCGCACCAAAAAAGACCGGAGCCTCGAACTCACCAGTATCTATAAGGAATGCCGGCCGGGCCGGAGAAAGATTGCCGTCAAAGTCGTCGATATCTTCGGCAACGATACCATGAAGATCCTCGATGTGAATATCGGGGGCAAATGATGGCGAAGATCAATGTCCTTGATAAGGAAGTCGCTGTGTATGTCCAGAACGATGAGGACTACATTTGTATTACCGACATTGCACGCTACAAAGATCCCGACAGGACAGACTACCTGATCCAGAACTGGCTCCGGAACCGTAACACCATCGAGTTTATCGGCATCTGGGAGCAGCTCAACAACCCGGATTTTAATCCCATCGAATTCGATGGGATTAGAAAACAGGCAGGACTCAACAGTTTCATTCTCACGGCGAAACAATGGATCGAAAAGACCCATGCCATCGGGGTTATCTCAAAAACGGGACGGTATGGCGGCACATTCGCCCACAAGGATATTGCATTCGAGTTCGCCTCGTGGATCTCCGTAGAATTCAAACTCTACCTCATCAAGGAATTCCAGCGGCTCAAGGATGATGAACGCAAACTTCTTGGCTGGGATATCCGGCGCAACCTCGCAAAGATCAACTACCGGATCCACACGGACGCAATCAAAGAGAACCTGATCCCGGCAGAACTCAAAAAATCGCAGATCAACCGGGTGTACGCATCCGAAGCCGATCTTCTCAACATGGCACTCTTCGGGCTCACCGCAAAGGAATGGCGGGACAGCAACCCGGACAAAAAAGGAAACATCCGGGATTACGCCGATATCTCGCAGCTTGTCTGCCTCTCCAATCTTGAAAACCTTAACGCCCATTTCATCAGCGAGAAACTTCCGCAGGCAGAACGGCTGGAAAAACTCAACGCGATTGCCATCCACCAGATGACCCTGCTCACGCAGGATAAAAATATCAAACTGATCAGCGGGGGAAAATAACATGGCGCTCCATCCCGGTTTCCCCACCGATCCCTATGTCGTGCTCGACCCGGCAATCCGGTGGTTCCCTGCCGATGAAACCTTGCGGGCGCAGGGGGCGGAAAAACTTCTTCCACCGCTCGTTGCCGAACTAAGGAAGAAAGTCAAGACCTGGCGGGACAGCGGGTATGAAGGTGCGAGTGCGACGAGTGCCGCGCTTCTCAACTGGTGGTTCGCAACCGAACACTACGAAGAGCAGGCCGATGGAACCTTAACACCGTTCCGGTATTACTTCGCGCAGCGCGAAGCCGTTGAGACAATTATCTACCTCTATGAGATCGCGCAGATCAAGGACAAGTACGATCTTCTCCGGTACGACAGTTCCGGGGCAGTCTCGGCAGGCATGTTCACTGAGACATGGAACCGGTATGTCATCAAGATGGCAACCGGCAGCGGCAAGACAAAAGTATTGGGCCTCCTCCTCGCGTGGAGTTTTTTCCATAAAACATACGAAGAAGATTCAACCCTCGCCCGGAACTTCCTCATCATCACACCCAACATCATTGTGCTCGACCGGATACGGGCAGATTTCGATGGCCTGAAAATTTTCTTCAAAGATCCTGTCCTCCCGGATAACGGCTATGCCGGGCAGGACTGGAAAAACGACTTCCAGCTCACGCTCCATATCCAGGACAATGTCCACATTACCCGAAAGACCGGCAATATCTTCCTGACAAACATTCACCGGGTTTATGACAGCAACACCCGGGAACCCTCATCCGATGATGAGGACACGATGGAATATTTTCTCGGGAAAAAACCGGTCGGCGCTACCACCGATTCAAAACTCGATCTCGGCGACATTGTCCGGGACATCGACGAACTGCTGGTGATGAACGATGAGGCGCACCATGTCCATGACGAGAAACTTGCGTGGTTCAAATCCATTCAGGACATCCACAACCGTCTCCTCCAGAAAGACAGCGGGCTTGCAATGCAGATCGATGTCACCGCAACCCCGCGCCACACAAACGGGGCGATCTTTGTCCAGACCGTATCCGATTACCCGCTGGTCGAAGCAATCTCCCAGAATATTGTCAAGCACCCGGTCCTACCCGATGCAGCGAGCAGGGCAAAACTCAGCGAGAAGAAAAGCTCGAAGTATTCCGAAAAGTACGAAGACTACATCCACCTTGGCTATCTCGAATGGAAAAAAGTCTACGATGAGCACCGGAAACTCGGGAAGAAAGCAGTCCTCTTCGTAATGACCGATGACACCAAGAACTGTGATGAAGTCGCAGCCTATCTGGAAAACCGGTATCCGGAACTGAACGGTGCCGTCCTTGTCATCCATACCAAGAATAACGGGTACATCTCAGAATCAAGTTCCGGTAAGAAGGATGACGAACTCGACAAACTCCGGAAAGCCGCCAATGAAGTTGACTCAGACAACAACCGGTACAAAGCAATTGTATCCGTCCTTGTCCTGAAAGAAGGCTGGGACGTGAAAAACGTCACAACCATTGTAGGACTGCGGGCTTTCAGCTCGAAAAGTAATATTTTGCCGGAACAGACACTGGGCCGGGGCCTGAGGCTGATGTACCGGGGTCAGGAACATGTCGAAGAGATGGTGAGCGTGATCGGTACCGATGCCTTCATGGATTTTGTCGAATCCATCAAGAACGAAGGTGTCGAGCTTGACCGGCGCAAGATGGGAGAGGGGACGGCGCCCAAAGCTCCGCTCGTGATTGAAGTTGACCGGGAAAACACGAAAAAAGATATTGATCGCCTTGATATCCAGATCCCGGTACTCTCGCCGAGAATTTTCCGGGAATACAAGAATCTCTCCGAACTTGATATCACCCGGTTTGGCAACAAAAAATTCCCGGTAAAAGAATTCACGGAGGAACAGCAGCGCGAGATCATTTTCCGGGACATCACCACGGAAAAAATTACCCACAAAACCCTGCTCGATAACACTATTGTTGCAAACTACCAGAACGTTGTCGGCTATTTCTCACAGGTTATTATGAGAGAACTCCGGCTCGTCAGCGGGTATGATATCCTGTATGGAAAAGTCAAAACGTTCATCCGCACCGGACTCTTTGATCACGAAGTCTCTATAGATGATCTGAACCTCTTACGTAATCTCTCTGAAGTTGAAGTCACGAAGATCATTATTGAAACGTTCAAAACGAAAATCAACGAACTCACCGTTAGGGAGAGAGGAGAGGCAGAGATCCGGGATTACATCAAGATCAGCCAGTGCCGGCCATTCGTGGCAAAAGATCAGGGATACCTGCTGCCAAAAAAGAGCGTATTCAACAAAATTATTGGAGACAGCCCGCTTGAACTGGATTTTGCCGGTTTCCTTGAGAACTGCGACGATATCATCTCGTATGTCAAGAATTATTTCGCGGTCAACCTGAAGATAGATTACCAAAACCACCAGGGAGATATTTCGAATTATTACCCGGATTTTATCATCAAGAGATCGGAAAAAGAAATTTTTATTGTAGAGACAAAAGGGCTCGAAGATGTTGATGTTGAATTAAAAATTGCCCGGCTAGATCAATGGTGTAAGGATATCAACAAAATCCAGTCTTTGGTTACCTATCGATGGTTATTGGTACGTGAAGAGGAATTCAGGAAATATACTCCAAAGAATTTTGAAGGTCTGATAAAATCATTTGGATCTCAACAGGTTTTGAAAGAGTGAAAAATTCCCCCTCTTCTTTGAGCACGGTCATTGCATCCCGGCCCGGCAAATCCCGAAGCCAATATCGCCCTTTTTACCCCCTCCCCCATACAATAACCCCTCTGGAAAACCGTGGCCCGTACAGGCCCGCTGTATTGCAGGTTGAAGTGCCCCTCTTTTTGCCCGGTTTTCGAAAATACTCCCGTAATATCGTTTCTTCCGTGGGCGTGGACACCGTTTCCTGTGGAACCGGAAAACGGGATCGCCGGATTGGCAATCCGGGGCCGTATCGGGCGTATCCGGGATACGGTCTGCCAGCTGGCCGGGTACTGCACTTTCCTGATCCCTCACGGAAGAGTACTGATAATCAGGGCCCTGCACGACCCCGGATCACCTGTTTTTCTCACCCGGACAAGTCAGTTTCGCAAAAAACCAAGTCAGTTTCCGGTTACGGCTTGTCAAAAACAGCACATTTTACGTCGGTGGAACCACCCGGTCTGACCAAGCGTATTTAGGCTTGTTTGCGCGGAGGATATTTTTCTCTGATGGGGTCCTGCACGTGGCTGGAAAAGAGGGGCCGTTTTTGGGAGGTCGCGGATCCGGCCGGGTTCTCTTTGGGAGATACGATCTCCATGAAAAGATTCTCCGTCGGAGACCTCTATCGCGAGAGGGTAAATCCCCACCAAAAACAAGTCAGTTTCGCAAAAAACCAAGTCAGTTTTTGATAAATAACCCGGTTTTCCCTAGAATTTACGACGGAGAAAGGGGAATTCCGGACAAGCGTATTTAGGCTTGTTTGGAGGCCCGATCTTTTTATGGACTGGGCAGGGGCACGCGGGAATGAAAAGAAAGGCTGTTTTGGGTTTTGTCCTCAGCCCGTTTTTTTTAGATCCGTTCCAGATCCCTGCTGTCAAAAACAAGGTACCCCTCTTTTTGCAGCCGGTCCTTCCCTTCAATGGTCCCGGCAGAGAACAGAGCGTATTTCCGGTGGAGATATGCATCTGCACGGACGAGCTTCGCTGTGGCCTTCAAGCCCGCAAGAAGTTTTTTTGCCTGCCCGTATCCGATATCCCCCCATTTGCATTCGCCAAAGACAACGGCAGACGAAGTATCGTCAAGGGCCACACAATCGATCTCGTCTTCCTTGTACCACCAGTGGCCGGTACGGTACCCCGGCAGCACGATCCCGGCAAACTCGTCACGCACAAACGATTCGAACTGCCGGCCAAAAAACGGATTCAGGTCAGGTACAAGTGCGTCATCGTGCCCGGTCTCGATCTCCTGCCTGCGCGGAAAAACATGACAGTACCAGAAATCAAAGACCCGGTCGCGGATCCGGTAAATTCCCTGCCGGGGATTCCCGAGAACGGGCACTTCTTTTTCTACCAGGCCCAGCCGGATCATGGAGTCAAGGTACGGGTACACGTGGCGGGTGTCAAGACCGCAGAACTGGGCGATGGATGTCGGGGACGTACTCCCGAGTGCAAGCGCGTGGAGGATCGACTGGTATACCTTGAGCTCCCGGAATTCCTGAGAGAGGAGAAAATACGGTTCGTGGTAAAAATACCCGTACCGGTTGAAAAATTCTGATTTGAAAAATGCGTCGCTGGTATCGTATGCGCCGGCCTTGAGCAGGTATTCCGGTACGCCGCCAATCGACAGGTACGCTTTGAGAGCATCGCGGAACGGGAAGCAGAAAAACTTCCGTGCATCGGAGAACCGGAGCGGGGGAAGCAGCATGTCCCGGGTCCTGCGGCCATAGAGCGGGGATGTGGACGAAAGGGCGAGATCGCTCATGAGCGAGAGTATCGAGCCTGAAAGGAGAATGCACCAGTCGGAAGTGCGGAAACTCCGGTCCCATGATTTCTGGAGCGCAGAAAGGATGGAAGGATCGTTTTTGATCAGGTACGTGAATTCATCGATGACAAGGTACGTTCTTTTCCCGGGCGGCTTTTGTGCGAGATAGGTAAAGAGCTGGTCCCAGGTTTTTATATCCAGCTCTGCAAGGAGGGAATCGCCGAAATATTCTGCGCATCGGCTTTTGAGCTGGGCAATCTGGATATGCGGGGACGCGTCTTCTGCGATATAGAGGATGCCGGGCTTGTTCCGGATGAATTCATCGATGAGCCGGGTCTTCCCGATCCTCCTGCGGCCGTAGAGGATGATGAGCCGCCCCCCCTCGCTCTGCCACTCGCGTTCGAGCAGCGAGCGCTCCTCATCGCGGTCGATGAACTCCCTAATCATGATTAGTACTAATCACGATTAGGATTATTAAGGTATCGCCGTTTGCAGGATCATTTTTGGGGGGCTAATTCCGTGAATGTACGGAGAGGGAGGCCGATACCCGGTCAAGAAAAACCCCGTGTTAATCCCATCGAATTCGATGGGTTTAGAAAAAAGATCCAAATCGTTTCAGGACTTCAGCGGTAAAAATTCCCCGGTCTCCGTGAAGTACAAATAAGTGGCAACCTCCTTCCCCGGCACCAGCTCCCTCGCCGCCTCGCAATAGATCTCCATCGACTTCCGGTACTCCTCCGCGAGCGCCGCATATCCCTCCGGCCCGGCCGCCGCGCTCTTGTAATCGATCACGGCCCACGACCCGTCTTCAAGTTCGCAGAGCCGGTCGATCGTGCCGGTCACCCGTTTTCCTTCAAAAGAGATAGAAAACGGCACCTCGCAATACGACCGCTTCACCCGCTTCACGAGATCCGAAGAGAAGAACGCAGTGCGGATCTCCCCGCACTGCCAGAGATGCTGCTCTGAAAATTCCCCGTACTCTTCAAGCACGGTTGCCGCATCCCGGCCCCGGAGGACTTCGTGAATGATCGTCCCGCGTTTCTCGCCCGGGTAAATATCCGTGAGGTACTTTGGCACGCCCGGCTCCCGTTTCGCTCTTCGCCCGGCGAGTTCCTCTTCCAGTGCCGAGACCGTGATCTCCCGGTCCGGGTCCGTCTCCGGTTCGTACACCGGCCGGACCCGGGTCCCGGTCTTCCCACTACCGTCCGCAGGGACACCAATAAGTTCCGGTTCCGCCCCCGTGAGCTCTGCCGGGATCGCGAGAGGATCGGTGACGATAGCCATCCGGAACGGTGCGATGCCGTTCCCGGGTTCGAGTGTGATCCCACCGGCTTTTATTGCGTCGTCCGTGATCCCAAGCGCGGTGCAGACCCACGCGATCCGGGTCCGGGCAAAGGGGAGAGGAACCTCCGGGTCGTCCGGCATCGTGCCGCTCATGAACAGGTGGTCGCGGGCCCGGGTGAGGGCGACATAGAGAAGGCGTTTCTTTTCGGCCCGCTCTTTCTCGCGCCTCACCTCGCGGAGTGCGGTGAGTACCGGGCCTTCGGCAGGGACAAAATTATTACCCGGGTCCGGGGCCTTGATTCCCACAAGACGCGGGTCGTCGCCAATCATGATAGTCTCCGGGCGGTCCCGGAACGACACGCCCATGTCCGGCACAAAGACAATGGGGAATTCAAGGCCCTTTGCCGCGTGGACGGTCATGATATTGACCGCGTTCTGAGCGAGCGCATCGAGATGTGCCTCACCCTCGCGTTCCTCCTCGTCCATCGCGAGCCGGAGTTCGGAGGTAAGATCGGCAAGGCTGTAGAGCCCTTTTTCTTCCCGGGCCCGGATGATCGCGACAAGTTTCTCGATGTTTGCAAGGACCTGTTCCCCGTCCGGCATCGCACCGTACACGGTGTAGACCCCGGACTCCCAAAGGATCTTCCGGATGAAAAAAACAAGACCGGCCCGGCCGGCGTACTCCTGCCAGGATGTGAGGAGCCGGACAGCACGCACAGCAGAAAGCGTGCCGGTTTTTTCCGCAAAACCCTTGAGCTTCCCAAAGAATGTCGCGTTCTTCTCCTGCGAGACAAAGAAGAGTTCTGCGTCAGAGAGCCCGAAGCAGGGCGAGCGGAGCACTCCTGCAAGGCTCACATCGTTGTGGTTGTTCAAGAAAAACGAGAGTAAATTGTAGAGATCGTAGATCTCCTGGCGGTTGTAAAACCCGGTCCCGCCATGCACGTAATACGGAATACCGTACCGGGACAAAAACGCGAGGTACTGCGGGAGGTTCGTGCGCTGCTCTATGAGTATCGCGATGTCGCCGTACCGGGCTTTCCGCCGGATAAACGTATGATCCGGCTGCTCCTCGTACACATCGGCCGGCGCAGAAACCACAACGCTCTGGATCCTCCGGGCCACCATATCCGCCTCGTTCTGTTTTGTCGCAGTGCTCGTATCGCCTTTTGTCGGGAGCATCAGTTCGACGGTCCCCTCATGCCCGGCCCGGGCCGGCGAGGGAACGATGGGCTGGTACCCGAATTCCCAGGGTTTTTTCACGGAGGAAAAGAGCGTAGTAAAAATACTATTTGAAAGCCCGATCACCGCACCCGTGCTCCGGAAACTCGTATCAAGATCCACGGTCGAACCGTTGCAGGCCGATTCAATGATCTGCTGCGCGGCTTTGAAGCGCGTCACATCCGCGTCCCGGAAGAGATAGATCGACTGCTTGGGGTCGCCCACGATAAAGAGACTGTCGTTGTTCTCCCCCGGTTTACCCACGAGGGCAAGCACGATATCGAACTGCGCCGGGTCGGTGTCCTGGAACTCGTCCACGAGGATGTACCGGTACCGTCCGGCAAAGTGCATCGCGACAAGGTCCGGGCGATGTACAAAGAGGTTCCGGGCAGAGAGCACGAGGTCCGAGAAATCGATCCCGCCCTCCTTGGATTTCTGTGCCTCGACAAGAGCAAGGTATCGCGGGAAAACGTTAGAAAGATCATGCAGGAGCGATACGGAACCGGAAAGAAGCGGGTCGGCCGGGTCCACGGTCAGCCGGAAGAGCGGCGCTTTTTGTTCGAGGATCCCGGCCAGGCGCTTCCGTGCGGCCTTGAACCGGGCGAGATCGTCGCCCTGCCAGACTTTCCTGCTCCCGCCTCTTGGCCCCGGGGTTTCAAGGATGCCTGCCGCTGCTCCAGAGAACCGGTCCGGGGAAAATGGTCCGGCAAGTACCGCAAGCGCCGGTTGGATTAACGTCGCATATTCGGCCGCTTTGTCATCAGCTCCAGAGTACGTATCGGCAAACCCGAGCAGTTCTTTTACCAGATCGGAAAAATCCCGGTCGGCCGCGAGTGCAAAAAGTTCCGCGTCACGGAACCGGTGGACTTCTTCCTGCCAGAACGAGAGGACGGCGGCCTCATCGGTACCAAATGCCTCAAAAAACCGGGCGTACTGGTCGCGCCGCTCGTACATCGCGCCCAGCATCTCCCGGAGCGTGTACTGGTCAAAGACCGAGAGTAGCCGGATCACGCCTGAGTTTGCCGGCTCCGGTTGCACCCGCTGCACGAGTTCGTCAAAGATGTCGGCATGGATCCGGGCCATGGTCCGTTCGTCAAGGACGCTAAAACCCGGGTCGAGGCCGGCTTCGAGCGGGAACTCCCGGAGGACCTGTGCGCAGAACGAGTGAAAGGTCTGGACCGGAGCGACAAGAAAATCCTCGGTCGCTTTTTCCCAGGCCGGCCCGGACTGCCGGGAAAGTTCCTTTCGTATCCTCTCCTTCATCTCCGCTGCTGCCTTGTCCGTGAAGGTAAGCGCAAGGATCTCCGGAACGGATACCTTCTTTGTTCTCAGAAGATCGAGATACTTCTGCACGAGGACAAAGGTCTTTCCCGTCCCGGCTCCTGCGGTCACAACCATGCTCCGGTCGTGGCGGGTAATCGCCGTGTTCTGCCGTTCGGTTGCCGCCATCTATGCATCCCTCCCGGGAAAAAACGCCCGCAGCGGATCGAACCGGCAGACCGTTTTGAATTCGCAGTACGGGTTCCCACATTTTTCGTTTGTCTGCAGCGGGAAATTCCCGGCCCGGATCTCCCGGATGTAACCGGCCGCGTGCGCATGGGAGTCAAGGAGCACATCACGGAAGTCCTTTGTCGCTCTGGGGTGCGAGGAGACAATCAGGTCCCGGGCCGGTTCATCGAGCAGCACGTACTTGTTTTCGACCTCGCGCCGGATCCGGTAGTATCCCGCAGCAACCCCGGTCTTCCCGGATATCTTCTCATACGCGAGGAGGTAGAGGGGCAGCTGGAGCGCGGTTCCCTCTGTCACCTCTTTTACCCCGGCAAGCTGCGAACCGGTCTTGTAGTCGGAAATGGAAAAGATCCCCTCCGGGGTCTCATCGATCCGGTCGATCCGTCCCTTGATCCGGATCGTCTCTGTCCCTTCCCGGCCGGCAAGTTCCACCGGTTCGGCGACGGAGGCCGGGTCGTCAGCCCCGCGTGGTTTCATACCAAACGCCAGTTCGAAGTGCGAGGGTGAGAGTGGCGATGACGATTCTGCCGCCTCACGGGTAAGGAACTGTGCAAAGATCCCCGGTCCGGCGCCAGCTCCGCCCAGCATCTGGATCTTGACCGCGTTCCAGAGCGGGCTTTCAAAGGGATTTTTTGCGAGTTCCGCCGTTGCGATCTCCGTCATGAGCACAGCGGCATCGACAAGTTCTGCGGGGAGAACTTTTGTATGCCCCTGCTCTTTCCAGCGCCGGTAAAACGTAGAGAGCACCGCATGCACCGCAGTTCCCCGGTCGCTTGCGGAAAGACTCGTTTCGACATCGGGCAGCAGGGAAAGGCCGAGGATCTTTTCGAGGAAGAACCGGAACGGGCAGACCGCGTAGGTCTCAAGCGTTGTCGGCGAGTATACGTGCAGGGGGCCGAACCGGTTGGAAAGGACGGCTCGGATCATTTCATCCCCGGACAATACCCCGTCAAAAACCGAATCAGCCGCACCCTGCCGGTAGTACCGCCCGGTGTTGACGCGCCCGATAATCTGGTCAACCGTGCCGTCGGGCGGCAGGAATGAAAGTGCCGTGCAGACCTCCCCCCGAGTAAGAAGCGTCCCGGCGTGCACCGCGCCGGCCCGGTCCGAGCAGTCGTATGCTGCACCCTCGTCACCCCACGTCCCGGCCCCGGTCTTCTCCTTTACCCGTTCGAAGAATGCGGAAGAGAGCAGCGGGTTTTCTCCATCGGAAAGCGGGGTGCTTAAGTACAGCGTGTCCGTTGCGGCAAGGAGCGCTGCGACAAAATAATACCGGTTCTCATCGAGGATCTCCGCAAGCGACCGGGTTCCCATCCGGGAGCTTTCCAGCGTATTTGTGAACGGGATCCGGGTGGTGAGCCGGGGCATGTCGCCTTCGGTCAGCCCCGCGATGAAGAGGCAGGGGATCTGCTGGTACATGCATTCCTGGAGACCGAGCAGTGCGACACCGGTCCGGTCACCGTCCGGATAGATCTCGGTCTCCTTTGCAAGCGTGGAAAGGATCTGGGAAAATGTCGCTGTTGTAATGGGCCGATCGCCGAGAATACCCGCCATCCCGTCGAGCCGGTCAAGGCATCGTAAAAACTTTTCAACGGCTGCGGATTCTTCATTGCGGAGGGTTTCACCCGGGAAATCCGGGAGCTCGTCAAGTCCCCATAGGGAAAGGAACTTCTGGTAATCTTTCCGGTGCGAGGAAAGGGATTTTTTCCCGTCAAGCGTCGCGAGATCCAAGAGCAGCGGGAGAATCCAGCGCTGCACGAGGTCCACGGTTTCCTGACGTACCGGCATGAGCGGGCTCTCGTCATCTTTCTCCTGCCCGGCGATCCGGGCAAGCAGCCGGTCAAAACCCTTTTTCCATTGGTCAAGACCTTTTTCAATCTGTGCAACCCGGCAAACCAGATCGACGGTGCCGGGATCCGGATCGATGCTGCACGCTGGAACCGGCATATCTATCGAGCCGGACAAGGGAGCACCGGGAGACGATTTTCGTTTCCGGTTCACAAAATACGGATTTGCAATGAACCGCATTACCTCTTCGCGGGCAAACTGCCCGACCGGGATCCCGGGAATATGAACGAGAAATTCTACGACAGGAGTATGGGAGATGTGCGTCCCGGTTGTTGTGGTCCAGGGGATTGCATAGTCAGAGAATAGTTCCCGGACAAGACTTACTGATTCCCGGACTTCGGGAAATGTGACAGCCATATCGGAAAACGGGATTCCTTTTGTCGCATGAAGCCGGCATATCTCTTCTGCGATACCGGCAACCTCTGCGTACCGGGTAGGAAATAACGCGGTCCGGATTGTTTGCGTTGTATCGATCCGCCCGCTCGTAGGAGAAAAAAGCCCGGCAAGGGGCCGGCCCGCAATTTTCCCCTCCGTAATTGTCACCGGGATACCGGACTCTTCAAGCCACCGGGTTCCGGCCCGGTCCGATCCGGGATTTGGATCTTCCGGGACGACAATTGTGCAGGACTCCGCAACAGAGGCAATCGCAAGGATGAGTTCCTGTTCGAGCGGGAGCGGTTTGTAGAGCCCGTAGATAAACACCTGCCTGAATAAATGTTGATGAGATACATTTGCAAGATCCCGGATGACCCAGGTGCGAATCGTGTCGGAATCCACGAGATCATGGGTACCAAGATAATCACGGTACGCTTTTACCACAAAACCGATCTGCCGGCTTTTATCACTCTGGAGATCGCCGAGCACTTCAGGATAGGCAATTTTTCTCCGGGTAATAACATTAAGAAAATCCCGGAAATTCTCTAGAGTCCCGGGAGATACCTTGCCATGGAAAAAAAAGAGGGGGAGATCTTTTTTGCGATCGTTTATGATCCGTGAAAGGAGTATTTTTGATTCCGGCTTTGAGAGGAGACGGGTTGTTCTCCTGTACTCTTCAAAATACGCGAGGCAGAGATCGTCCGGCGTGCAGATCCGGGATGGGATGAGAGGAATATTTTTTTTGCCGCAGGTATTTTTTACGGTCCGTACGAGGCGCCGGGTGGGAAGGATAAGCCACGATGAGAATGGATCGGCGGCAGATGCCGATACGAACCGGTCAAGGAAATCCTCCGGCCCTTTTTCCGGAAGGCCCCGGAGGAGATGGAGTGCGGGCATGTGGTTATCGTTAAATGTGCATTGCCGGAATGTTAATGATGCGATTCCGGTCTTTTTACCGGGCCTGAACACCCGGGCCCGAAAAGCCTGCTCCGCCCGCACCCGGTCTTTTCGACCTGTATCTGGACCGGTATCCGCTCCTTTAACGCCGCAACATGGGAGATGATCCCGATGATCTTTCCTTCCCGCTGGAGTTTTGAGAGCGTCTCAAGTGCTGATTCAAGGGTGTCCTCGTCAAGCGTCCCGAACCCTTCGTCCAGGAAGAGCGAATCGATCCTGACGTTGTGGCTTGCCATTCCGGAAAGGCCGAGCGCAAGCGCAAGGCTCACAATAAACCTCTCCCCTCCGGACAGGTTCTTTGTTGTCCGGATCTCCCCGGCCTGGTAATTGTCCACGATATCCAGGTCAAGAGACGATCCCTTGTTCCGGATAAGAAGGTAACGGTCGCTCATGGTCCGAAGGTGCCGGTTAGCCTGCACAACAAGGGTCTCAAATGTCAGTCCCTGGGCAAATATCCTGAACTTTTTGCCGTCAGCAGAACCGATGAGGTCGTGGAGTTTCTCCCACCGGGAAAATTCTTTTTTCTGTTTTGCAATCTCTTCTAGGAGTTTCCGGAGTTTTTCCACCTGTTCGTCGTATTGTCCGAGCCGCGCCCGGATCCCTCCGATCTCGATCTGGAACCGGGTTATGCGGTTTTTGTCGTTTTCTATGGCAAGGGATAGGTCTTCGCGTTTTTCCTGCGTCAGGGCACGGTTTTGTTCTGCCGCCAGTTTTTCTGTTCGTTCTTTGAGACCGACGGAAATTTCCATTTCCTCACGCTTAATATCCGATTCGAGTGTTTCTAATCCGGTTAGTCGGCCCGGGGCGAGGCGGGCGGACAAAAAATCATCTTCACGGGAAAACCCGGCTTTGAAACGGGCATCGGAAAATTTCTGTTCCCATCCTGCGAGCACCGGGACACGTGCATCAATTTTTGCGGCAAGTACCCGGATCTGCTCCCCGCAGGTTGTTTTCCGGGTGTCCGCGAGGTTTTTTGCCTCTGTTGCCGCAGAGAGTGCCTTGTCTGCCTCTGTTACCAGCCCCGCGACCCGGGCCTCTTCGGCATCCGGCACTTTTTCCCCGTAGAGTTCCCGGCGTCGTGCAGAATTGTCTGCAAATTCCTTCTTAATCCCGTCAAGGTTTTCCAACAGGGTCGCGAGTCTCTTTTCTGCTGCAAGAAGGAGAGACCGGTCCCGGTCTATGCCGGCTTCGCACTGCCGGAGCCGGTCCTGTAGTTCCTGCCCGCGTGCAAGGCATGCGACATACTCATCGCGGCGGCTGGTGAGCGCGGCAAGTATCTCTTCGGTCATGGTTGACCTGCTGAAGACGAGGACATCGTACTCCTGCACGGATTCAAGGAGCGCATCCTTCTGCCGCCGGGCGTTTTCACCCGTCGCGGCGATCTCAGCGGTCAGCCGGTTACGTTCAGCGTTCTGTGCGTCACGGTAGCTGAACGCCTCGTCAAAGTCCCGCTGGAACGCTGCACGGGCATCTCTTTCCTTGACAAGAGTTTGTTCCACCCGCTTAAGATCCCGTTCTTTTTCTTCTGCGCGGGAAATGATGGCCCGGGTCTCTTTAAGCCGGACTCTGCACTCATCCTGTGCTGCAGCGATTGGGGTCTTTTGGGAAGGCCCGGACGGGATGCCAAGGGCAAGGCACCCGGCCTCCAGTTCTGCGGCTGCTTTTCCAGCCTTTTCCTCACGTTCCCGCAGCGCAATCTCGCCGGCCCGGATTCCTGCATCGATTCCCGCAAGGTCTGCCTCGCTTTTCCTGACCTGTACCTGGAGGTTCTTGTTCTCCCTTTTGTAGGCCTCGAATTTCTTCTCTGCATCGCCGGGTAACGGTACAACGCCGGAGCACCACGGGTGATCGATCGAACCGCAGAGCGGGCAGGGCTTGTTGTCCAAAAGCGTTTGCCGGGCATCTTCGAGACTTTTTATCCGTGCAAGGTAGACACGGTTCTCTTCAGACATTCTGAGGAGATCTGCGGCCTGTTCCGCCTCTTTTATGAGCGCGGCATGACGCCCTTCCTCCACTATCCGCCGGCCCCTGGCGACATCGAGATCTGTTGCAAGTTTCTCCCGGCCGGCCGTGTCTTCTTCGATCCGCACGAGAAGATCCAGAAGAACTTTGAGACCGTGCTCGCGATCGGCATCCCCTTCGGCAAGCAGCCGCAGCGCGGCACCGTCACGACCACCGGTAATTTCTGCGATCTCCTTTTTTATCCGGTCTGATGAGGCGATAGCCGACTGCACCTTTTCTGCAGCCTTGTCCAGTTTGGATTTTCTCCGGAAAACAACCTGCTCGGCATCGGCAAGCGCATGTTCCACATCGCGGAGTTCTCCCTGTTTCTTTTCAGCAGTCTCCTCAGTTGCGTGTATTTGCCGGATGGCAGATTCAATCCCGGAGAGGGTGGCGATCAGTTTCTCGTCAAGAGGATGCTCCCTGAGGTACCCGGCAACCTTTGCAAGATCCGGCCTGATCCCTTCCGACAGCACTTCTGCGGCCCGGATTGCCTCCCGGTATTTCCCGGTCTCTTCTTCCAGCTGCTTTTTTTCCCTGGTGTGTTCTTCGCATCGGGTCCGGACCTCCCGGATCCGGGTGTCGAGATCGCGGACGCGCCGGGCGAGCTCATCTTCCCGCTGTTTTTCCCCCGCTGCTGCTTTATAGCGTTCCTCTGCAAGCTGAAATGCTTCGAGCGCGTCAGTACATGCAGTGAAAAATCCTGTAAGGCGTTCTTCATATGCCGTTTTTTCTTTACGTTCCTGTGCCTGCTGCTCCCGAAGCGAGGCAAGACTTGAATACATCCCCTCAAGGTCGCGGGCTTTCCGGGCAAGGGACAGATGGGAAAGATCGTCAGCAGCAGCAGTTTTTCGTGCATCAAGCGTCAGGGCTCGTTCCTGCAGATCGGCGAGCTCTTTTTTAAGCGCTGCGAGGGTATCCAGCCACGCCACCGCCATCTCCCGCTCTTTGCACTGCCCGGTAATATCGCGGATCTCCCTTTCATGCCGCTCTTTTTCTTCTTTGAGAACTGCGGCCTGTTCCGGGGTAATTGTCCCGAGAGTATCCGCCCTGCCAGCCAGATCGTCAAGCGTTCCTTTTTCCTGTACGAAACGCTCATGAACTTTTTTTGAGATCTCCCCGTAGATTTCCGTGCCGGTAATTTTTTCAAGAATGGGCGCACGTTCCTCTGCTTTTGCATCAAGAAACGTGGCAAATTCTCCCTGTGCCAAAAGAATGGACCGGGTAAACTGTGAATAATCAAGCCCGGTCACATCGATGACTTTTTGCTGCACTGCCGCCTGTTTTGATTCGAGGGGGACACCGGTCTTTGCATCGACAATCTCGTGCCTGGGGGACTGGAGATCGCCATCCGGTTTTTTGTGTGCCCGGTTCTGGCTCCACGTACACCGGTACTGTCCTTTATCGGAAACAAATTCCACTTCGGAAAAATATTCCCCGGTCTGCCGGGACATGATCTCACCGGCGTTTTTTGAGATCTTCCCGAGCCGGGGTGTCCGTCCGTAAAGGGCAAGGGAGATCGCGTCAAGTATCGTACTCTTCCCGGCCCCGGTAGGACCGGTGATGGCAAAGATCCCGGCAGACACGTATTCCGGATCGGTAAAATCGATCTTCCACTCACCGGCAAGGGAGTTTAAATTTTTAAAGCGAAGGGACAGGATGCGCATTTATAGTATTCCTCACTCTGCAAGCGTGTCCTCTTCGTCCATATCATGCATGATCTCAGAAAATGCGTCCATTAAGTCCTGCCGTTCTTCTGCCGGGATATCCCCTGCATCCATACAGCGCCGGAACACATCCGTTTTGGACAGTTCTTCAAGCGACTGGCCCTCTTCGTCCGGGTTAAAAACAAAATTTGTAGATTCAATGGGTCGTGTCCGGATAATCTCGACATTTGTCCCTTCAGTAAGCTCGCGGAACTGTGACTGCACGGCCGAAGCCGAAAGCGCCCCGGAAAAGAGCACTTCAATCCAGACCGTATGGTCAAGTCGCGTAAGCAACCCAATCCCCCGTTCAATCTCACCGATATCCCCTTTAAGTGTACGGATGTCCCGGAACGCTGGGACCGGTATCTCACGGATTAACGGAGTTTCCGGACTAAAATCGATAATCACCACTTGTTTTTGCTGGCCGGCGTCCCCAAACCCGAGAGCAATCGGTGACCCGCAGTATCTCATGGTGTTGTTACCGGAGACCATCTGGGGTACATGGAGATGCCCGAGCGCAAGATAATCGATTCCGTCGCACAGCGTCTCTGCCCGGATCCGTGCAAGGTTTCCGACATAGAGTTCGCGGACGCTGTCGCCCTCCACCGTCTTTCCGCCCGAGACAAAAAGATGTCCCATTGCAACGATCGGGATAGAACCACCAAGGTTCTCCCGCAATGATCGCGCAATTCCGACAACCTCCCGGTAATGTTCCTGCACACCCTCCTCAAGTTTCCGGGTTTTGTCTTCAATACTTTCGCCCGGTTCAGAAAGCCGGATATCCCGGTCACGAAGATATGGCACAGCGCAGACGATAAGTGACGGTTGTCTCTCCTTGTCGTAGATGATAATGACCTCCTTTTCCGGGTCATCCGGGATCGATCCAAAGACGTGAATATGGAGATGTTTCAGGAGATCCTGCGGTGCGTTGATGAACGACGGGGAGTCGTGATTGCCGGCAGTTATTATAACCTGAAGACCCGGTATTGCGGTGACCAGACTAAGAAACTGGTAATAGAGTGCCAGTGCCCGGTTACCGGGAGTACTGGTATCAAAAATATCGCCGGCAATGAGAAATACATCAATATGTTCCTTTTTTATTAAGGAATCAAGCCATTTTAAAAAAGCCTCGAACTCCTCATAGCGTTTATGCCCGTAAAGCGAGCTGCCTAAGTGCCAATCGGAAGTATGAAGGATTTTCATGGGGACAACACATTTGGCAGGAAAAATATGCTACAAATGGTAGTTGATCGTTACTGGTGAATTATTTATCCCTTTTATACGCGGTTAACTCCATCTGACTCAACCGGGACAGTGTTATCATTATTCCGGAGATGCAGGGCGGGTTTGCGAACACGCTCATAATCGAGATGGGCACAAGATAACGCAGAGCCGTATCCGTGAGAATACGTGATATCCCGGTACCGGGTCAAAAGAGCGCATCGGGCGCTTGTTTTTATCGCCCGTTAATTATTCCCTGTTATCTTTCATACCTTTGTAACAGGTGGTAGAAAAGATCGTCATCCACGAATCAACAAATACATTTTTTAGACGATGCTACGTAAGCTTAACTTACCTGTTATGTACCGCATCCTCTATGTCGATGACGAGCCGGCCCTCCTTGAGATCGGCAAACTTTTTTTGGAGGAGAAAGGACAGTTCAGTGTAGACACCAGTCTCTCTGCGTCCGCCGGTCTGGATCTCCTTGCATCGGCACATTACGATGCCGTCATCTCGGACTACCAGATGCCGGGCATGGACGGTATCGGGTTTCTCAAGAAGGTCCGGACCTCAGGAAATACCATCCCCTTCATCCTTTTCACCGGCCGGGGACGTGAAGAGGTTGTCATCCAGGCTTTAAACGAAGGGGCGGATTTCTACCTCCAGAAAGGCGGGGAACCGGTTTCGCAGTTTGCCGAACTCGCGCACAAGATCCGGCAATCCGTCCAGAAGAGACAGGCCGAGCTCATGATACGCGACCATGAGCGGCGTGAAGCGGAGATTATCAATTTCCTGCCGGATGCAACGTTTGCTATCGATATCCATGGAAAAGTGATTGCATGGAACCGTGCCATTGAGGAGATGACCGGTGTTCCGGTTGGGGAGATTATCGGGAAAGCCGATTATGAATATGCTCTCCCGTTCTACCACGAACGGCGTCCGGTCACGGTCGATCTCGTCCTTCACGATGACCCGTCCGTTATTGAAAAATATCCGGTCATGAAAAAGGACGGCAGCTCCCTGTTCTCAGAGATCTATATCCCCCACTTCAATAAAAGCAGGGGGGCACATCTCTGGTTTACCGCATCCCCGCTCTATGACACCGCCGGGAATCTTACGGGTGCAATCGAATCTATCCGGGACATTACCGAACGCGTACGGGCGAAAGAGGCGCTGAACCTGGAGAAACAGCGCATCGAGTCCCTGCTCTCCCTCAACCGGATGGAGACGAGGACCGATGCAGAGATATCCGCGCAGGTTATCGAGGATGCCATACGGCTGACCGGGAGTACTATCGGGTACCTCACCACAGTAAATGACGATGAATCCGTCATAACCATGCAGAACTGGTCCACATCTGCGCATGAATCCTGTAAAATTATCAATAAACCGATCGTGTATTCCGTGGAAAAAACCGGCCTGTGGGGCGAAGCAGTCCGCCAGCGTAAGCCTGTGATAACCAAAGATTATGCTGCCAAAAACCCGCTGAAACATGGTATGCCCAACGGGCATGTTCCTCTTGTGCGGCATATGAATATTCCTGTTTTTGAGGGGGATCATATCGTTGCCGTTGCCGGGGTGGGTAACAAAGATACGAATTACAACGAGGGAGATGTTCACGAGCTGCAGCTCCTGATGCAGGGCTGGTGGCAGATCCGGGTCAGGAAACGGGCACAGGAAGAAATCCGGCGCTCCAATATGATCTTAAAGACCCAGCAGGAAATCTCCCCGGATGGGATCCTGACTGTTGACGAACAGAGAAAGATCCTCAATTATAACCAGACTTTTGTCGCGATCTGGAAAATTCCCCTTGATCTTCTTGCAACCGGAACAAATGAGCCTGTTCTCCGGCATATGGCCGGACAGGTAGCCGATCCTGATACATTTCTTACCCGGGTCCAGGATGTCTACGATCAAAAAGTAGCGAAGAGTTTCGAAGATCTGCTGCTTAAGGACGGGAGGGTACTGGAATGGTTTTCGGCCCCGATGCTTGGGGAAGAGGAAGAATATTTCGGGAGGGTATGGTTCTTCCGGGATATCACCCGGCGAAAGATGGATGAGGACGCAATTCGAGCCGCCCAGGAAAAGTTCTCTACGATCTATCTCCAGAGCCCGGACGTCATCTGGATAAGCGAACTGGAATCCGGCCGGTTTATCGATGTGAATAATGCCGCAGAACGTATATTCGGGTATACCCGTGAGGAATTCATTGGCAGGAACTCTCTTAATCTCGGAATCTGGGTGAACCCGGAGGACAGAACCGTTTTGACACAGAGGATCCAAAAGGAAGGGCGTGTTGACCGTTTCGGGATTATTCTCCGAAGAAAAAACGGAGAAAATTTTCATGCTGAATGTTCCGCATCAACGATCCATATCCGTGGGACGGAATACCTGATTATCACGATACGGGATATATCCGGAATGAAGCGGGCACAAGAGGCCCTGAAGGAGAGCGAAGAGAAGTTCCGTCTCATTGTTGAGAACAGCCATGACATCATCTACACACTCACGGCAAAAGGCGTCTTTATTTTCGTTTCACCTGCATGGACAAACCTCTTAGGGCACCCGGTAACGCAGGTAACCGGACACCCATTCATGGAATTTGTCCATCCGGATGATATTCCCGGGTGCATGGCATTCCTTCGCTCTGTGATCCTCAAGGGACAACGACAAGAGGGAATCGAGTACCGCGTAAAGCATAGAGACGGGACATGGTATTGGCACAGCTCAAGTGCTGTTCCCCTGAAGGATGAAACGGGTACAATCGTGGGTTTTTATGGTATCGCCCGCGACATCACCGAACAGAAGAAAGCGGAGGAGATTCTGCGGAAGAGCGAGGAGAACTACCGGCTCATTGCAGACAATACTACCGACACCATCTGGATCTTCGACATGGACTTCCGGCTCCGGTACATAAGCCCGTCCATTGAAAAGATGCGGGGCTTCACGGTCGAGGAAGCCATGGCACTGCCCCTTGACCGGCATATGACGCCCGATTCCCTTGCGGCCGTCCGGCGCCTGTTTGAAAAAGAGATAGAACAAGAAGAGTCCGGGACTAAAGATCCCCATCGCAGGGTCTCGTTTGAGACCGAGGAGTACTGCAGGGACGGCTCAACCATCCTCGTAGAGAATTCCGTGGCCCTTCTGCGGGATGCTGCCGGCCGGCCCACGGGCATCCTCGGAATTTCACGGGACATTACAGAACGGAAGCATGTGGAGGAGGCCCTGCGGGAGAGCGAGAAGAAGTACCGGCAGCTGTTCGAGATTAGTAGTGACGCCCTGTTTGTCACGGAGAACGTGACCGGGAAAATCATCGAGGTCAACGAGGCAGCTACGAGAATGTACGGGTATTCCCATGACGAACTGCTCACGTTGTGCAACAGCGATCTCTCGGCCGAGCCGGAAAAAACACTGGGGATCATGGCAATCGATTCGGAGGACCGTGTGAAGGTACCGGTGCGGTACCACAGGAAAAAAGACGGTACCGTCTTCCCGGTGGAAATCACGGTCAGTTTTTTTACCTGGAATGGCCGCAGGGTAAATATCGGATCAATCAGAGATATCTCCGAGCGCAAACGCGCGGATGAGGATTTGCAAAAAGCCCATGACGACCTGGAAATCCGGGTGCAGGAACGGACCGCAGCTCTGCGTGAGAGCGAGGAAAGACTGAAGTTAAAACTGGATTCAATTTTAATGGCCGATACGGATATCAGTGACCTGGAACTTATCAACATCCTCGATATCCCGAAAATCCAGTCAATGATGGATGATTTTTCCCGGCTGACCTGTATGGTAACTGCAATCGTTGATCTGAAGGGAAACGTGATTGAATCATCAGGCTGGCAGGATATCTGCACAAAATTCCACCGTATCAATAAACAATCGGCAGGATTCTGCATAGAATGTGACCTCTATTTAGCCCGGAATCTTAAACCCGGCCAATATGTCGAATACAAGTGCAGGAATAACTTACGTGACGTTGTGACCCCGCTCTTTATCGGTGACAAGCATGTCGGCAATGTTTATACGGGACAGTTCTTTTATGATGATGAGATCATCGAAGACACGGTCTTTATTGCCCAGGCAGAAGAGTTCGGGTTTGACCGGGAAAAATATATGGCAGCCTTACGTGCTGTCCCCCGTTTCAGCCACGAACAGATTAATCGCCTGATGGACTACCTGGTAAAATTATCCGGTTTCATATCCCGGCTCAGTTATAGTAACCTGAAACTCGCAGGAGCCATGACTGGACAGAAACAGGTACAAGGCGAACTCCAGACGTTATACGATGAACTGGATAAGCGGGTTAGTGAACGAACAGCCGAACTCAGCCGGGCCCAGGCTGCCTACAAACAGGCAAACAAAAAACTGAACCTGCTCTCCGGTATCACCCGACATGATATTAACAACCAACTATTGGTAGCGCGTGGGTTTCTTAAGATATTACACCAGAAAATTCCGGATCCTGCTTATGAGAAAGAGTTCACCCGGATCGAAGAAGCATGGAGCCGGATATTTGGCATGATCCAGTTCACCAAACATTATGAACAAATTGGCGTGAGTGCCCCGGTCTGGCAGAATTGCCGGACGCTCGTAGACACTGCAGTAAAAGATATCTTGCCCGGGAACGTGCTCGTGAAAAACGATCTTCCCGAAAATACCGAAGTGTTTGCCGATCCTCTGATTGTCAAGGTCTTTTACAACCTGGTCGATAATGCCCACCAATATGGCGTAAAGATCTCTAAAATACAGTTTTCTCTGCAGGAATCTGCTGATGGCTGCTGTATTATCTGCGAGGATGACGGGGTGGGGATTTTACCTGAAGACAAGGAGCGGATATTTGATCGGGGATTTGGGAAGAATACCGGAATGGGCCTCTATCTTGCCCGGGAGATCCTCTCCATAACAAACATCACCATCACCGAGACCGGCGAGCCGGGTAAGGGAGCACGCTTTGAGATCAACGTGCCAAAGGAGGCGTGGCGAAACTCCAAAGGAGAATGAATACTAACGGGGATTTTTAAATAATCCTTTTTTGATCTGTGATTCGTTTTTTCCGGCGTAGATATTACAGCGAATCCTGCATTTTTGCCGGTAATCGGAATTTCCCTCTCCTTTTTAAAGACCTCGTCAGGAAAAGGACTACCGGCGATCCAAAATTCCGGGTCACGGTCCAAAATCCCATGCCGGATGCACGAATCACCCGGCTTTAAGAACATCGCCATCTTAATCTCTTTTTATAATAACAAAAGCGGGCACAAATTCCATGACCGAACCCCAGAATCCTTCCTGCAACCCCCTCCCAAAAGACCGGATCTGTACCCTCAACGACGCGATCTACGCGTTTGCCATGACCCTGCTCGTTGTCACCATTGATATCCCCTCAAAATACGAGCATGCGCATGACATCGCACCCGTCCACTCGATCATGCTCGCCATCATCCCGGATCTTATCCACTTTTTTATTGCATTTGTCATGCTTGCGATTCTCTGGTACTTCGAGCACCAGCGGTTCCAGTATCTCCGTCATCTCGACCGCCCGCTTCTCTGTATGAACATGGCAAGTCTTGTCTTTGTCTGCCTGATCCCTTTCTCCACCAACATTGCCGGTGACTACCCGTTCGATACCCTTGGATCCATTATTTTTGAGATCAACATCCTTGCAATCGGAATGATCGCCTTTGCCCAGTGGATGTATATCCGGAACAAGGCGACATACCTCATCCCCGGATTCAACCTGGCGCACATCAACCGTGAGATCACCTGGTCGCTCGTCTTTCCCCTGCTATCCCTTGGCGGGATCGCTCTTGCCTTCATTCACATTCCCGGGAGTGTTGGCATCTACATTCTTGCCCCAATTATCATGGCATTCCTGTACTGGAAGAATCTGGCGTGATCGTGCGGTCGCGCAATACTTTTTTATGAGGAGAAAACATGGCCGGGACCCCGGCATTCTTGCTTCAGGAAGTTTAAATCCAAAAAAATCGTCTGGCAAATTTCCCTGAACTTTCCCCGGCAATTGCGAGGATACCCTGAAGGATCGTCATCTCCCTCATACGAGTGATGAGTGCCACCGCCCCCGGCAGGAAGCCCCTGTGGAGGAGGAGTAACCGTAAAACTTCACTCACCCCCGGTACCCGGATGCCCTCCTTGTCACCACAAAATGATACCCGTGGCAGATCCCTTGCGTTATTAAAAAAACCCTTTGTTTTTTGGCATTAGTAGGGCTCCGGGCCCGGCCGGGTTTCCGGAAAGGTTGTAGCCGGTTTTTTCGCGACCAAAGGAAGGCCGCTAAATTGCACGGTTTTTTCCTGATTAAAACGGCCCGTTTCCTAAAATACCGGTTAATAACAACATTCGTGGAACGTGTTGGCACCATTTCCACGGGAGATGTCATGATCCGGTACCGACCCGGATACTCTTTCGTCGGAGAATGGACCCCCGGATACGGTCGGTCCGGCCCATCGTTATAAGTGAGGTTTTAGCCCGGACCCGATATCCCTGACCGGCAGGTAATGTTCCCACTCCCAGTACTTCCCTATTTTCAAGTTGGATGAACAACCACCAAAAATTCGTATAAGCCAGATCTGGAAGCGGAAGTATCTTTTTTGACAGCCACCCCCCACCCCCGGGCCACAAGAGGGGGGTGGGGGTATTATGCTTTTAAAAAATAGGTCGGGGTGTGGGGGGGCCTCTCCTTTTTGGGAGCGGGGGGTCCCCTTAGCAAGAAAAGAGGCCCCTACCCCCCAAGCAATCGGCCGGCAAAATATACCTTCAGACCATAACTCCACACGAAGCACAGGTTTTGGAAATGCTGGAAAAGGGGGGGTAGGGCCCCACTTATGCCCGAACAGGGGGGTGGGGGTATCACGCTTTTAAAAAATCGGTTGGGGGGGCGGGGTACCTCTCATTTTTGGGAGTGGGGGGTGCCACCCAGGGCTTGCCAGGAGGGGGTACCCCCAAGAGACCGGGAATCGCTTCGGCAAGTCCTATTAAAAAATTCTGATGTTTACAAAGGAAAATTTAGAGAAGTACTGGCTCCCGGCATGATACCATGGCGACAGGTCAGCCCGGCAAATAAAAACGGGTAAAACCGGGACTCAACCTTGTGACGTATCACGAAAGGGGGCCCTGATACGGGAAAAACCAGCATTTTCACCGGTCTTAACGATTTAGCGGTGAAGATCGTGTATCGCATCTCTAAAAAAGGATAAATCCGGTGACGAAGGTTACCCCTCAATCACCTTCGCCGCAAACGTCTCTGCCGTACGCAGGTGCGGGCGATCTGCTGACGAGGCATTCCACGCAGCGGCATAGAGCAGGAGCAGTGCGTTGTCGAGCGCCGCATCGAATCCTGCATCGAATCCCTCATCATTTTTCTTCCGGGGCGGCACCGGCCGGGCAAGCAGCGCCTCATCAGCCGATGTAAACTGCTTGTACCACTCCGTGTGGGGCCGGGACTTTTCCGTGATTTCTGCCTGCTCAGCGAGGATCTCAAACGCCGTCGAGAAGGCCGGTGCACTGCCCGAACCATCAAGCGCAAAGCGCCCTTCGCGGGCCTCATCCTGCACATCGCCGTATTCACCGGCCGCATATCTCATAAATGTCACCGCAGCCTTGTGCGCCGCTGCAGGTGGCAGGCTGGTGCAGGCGGGCAGTATTTTCTCAACATAATCCCCGAGCGGACCGGAAAGGGTGCCATCCTGGGGGATAACAGCGGCAGCGCCGAACCGGGACTTCAGCCGCACGAGCAGGATCGAAAGGCTCACTGCATAGAGCAGTTCAAGGACAAGCGTCGCCACCGCATCATCAAGCGGCACGGCAAAGAAGATGATGGCATAGATGGGGGTTGTCAGCGCGACGATATCCTTCTTTGGCCGGATCCATGCGAGATACGCGAGAACAACCGACGCAATCACGCAACCGACTGCAGTAAAGCGCAGGTCGATTACAATCCCGGACATCCATATGAGAATCGCAACCGCCGCGCCACCAAATGAGAACACTGGCACGGCCCATTCCAGGGATGCCGGAGTGACCGCAGCTTTCTTTGTCGGGATATCAGTTTGTGACATAAAAATCTCCTTAAAAAGAATAAACGCACAAAAAACGCACGTCAGCGCTCTTTTTCAGGCCCGGACTTCCTTTCAATTTTTTTGATCGAGACACAGTTGATCACCGGGTCGCCAACTGCAACATAACGGTGGATCACCATGCCGAGCACTTCCACCACGTCATGTTCATGAATATCCTCGATAGGATTCGTGAACATCTTGCACGATATTTCGCCCGACCGATCGGCAACGATAAACTGCGGCCGGTTCAGGAACCGGAAACGCACTTTCTCGACAACACCTTCAATCCGGACCGGTTTTCCGATCATGTTCTCGTTTATCAGCTTGACCCGGACGGTCTTTGCCTCTGCTTCGTAGGCCGGGGTAATATCCGCGTACTCTCTGCGGCTCATGTAGTTGAGCGCAATAGGGATCACAAGCAACATGAAAAGTCCCGGGATCAGCCAGATGAGCTGCGACCGTACTTCAGCACTGTATACGGAAGCAACCAGCAAAAAGATAGTGAAGACCACAAAAACCCCAATCGAGAGGATTGAGACCTTCACTTCAACATTACCAATCTTCATTAAAAAAGAGTTATGTGAGTCTATCTACTTCAGTGCTGCGATCTCTTTCCTGAACGCAACCCAGTAGACGACACCAACAAAGAACAAGCCGCCAACGATGTTTCCGATCGTGACCGGTATAAGGTTGCTTGTCCACATCGTGACCCAGTTCACGCTTGCTACGTGCTTGGTCGCATCGGCGATGAATCCCTGCGTAAAGATACCTGCCGGGATGAAATACATGTTTGCGACACAGTGTTCGAATCCGCTCGAAACGAAGGCCATGATCGGGAACCAGATCCCAAAGAACTTGCCAACAAGATCGTCAGCGCATATCCCGAGCAGGATAGCGAGGTTGACAAGCCAGTTGCAGGCAATACCCTTGAGGAATGCCGAATAGAATCCCATCATGCCTACATAACTGGTCTTTGCCGTGGCGATTGCTATAGCACGTGTCCCAAACGCGGTGACCGTACCAACGCCGGCAGCGTCGAACGAGACGAACGGTCCGTTCGCACAGATGTATGCCCATACAATGGAGCCGATAAGGTTCCCTATATACACCCATACCCAAAGGTTGATGACCTGCATCCAGCTGATCTTGTGGATGAATGCTGCCATCGGAGCGAGCATTGCGTCACCGGTGAAGAGTTCTGCACCCGTCAGCACAGTGATGATAAGCCCAACCGGGAAGACCGCACCCAGAATTAACTGGGAGAACCCGGCGCTTGCCGTGCCGTACCGAAGTGCGGCGTCACTTGCCTGAATCCCTGTGCTGCACACGGTTGCGAGAGCTCCACCCATCGCGATGTACGCCCCGGACATAAATCCACGGACGAGCATGTTCCATGTGGGCAAGCCTACTTTGTATTTTCCGGCGTCGCCGGCTTTGGCGACAATTGCGACCGGAGGATGAAACACCATTCTCTTACACACCTCTTGAAACGTTTCAACCTATTCAAGCAACCGGTATCATCTGATCATAACCAGAGAGTATCACCATTGCTCGATATAGGCTGAAATTATAATCATTTTTGTCGTTATTAATACCTTTCTAAATGCTTTCCGGTAGGCTCACGCCGGAGAATACTTTGATTATAAAATATGTTTCCGATCACTGTCCCGGGTGTTTTACCAGTGCCCCGGTGATAAAAACACTCATTAAAAAAATTACTTTACCCCGGTAAAAGGGAGTTTGGTTCCTGAACCACTATAAAAAATATATTGTATCTTTAAAAAGCAGGATTGGGAAGGGACCATATGCGCGTTACGTTCAGGAAATCCCCGGTTGACAAGGGGTAGTTTACATTTCTTTAAAATAAACCGGAATCCTGGTAACACCTGTTTCTTCAGGACAAACCCGGGGCCATTTCTATCCGCCATGTGTCCGGGAATGTTTTGGTCCTTGTCCATAATGTTCATCTGGTGAATCGGTTGATACTCTACTATTACAATCATAAACCGGGTTTTCCTTTGAAACAATCTCTCATCACCGGGCCGGTCTTTGAATATCACAACCGTCCGGGTCATATCGAATGTTACGACCGCCTCCGCGCGATTACCGCACAGTTACCGGAAGGTATACCTGTCCGCGCCCCGGTGGCTGCGGCAGATGAAGATCTTGAACGTGTCCACCAGCCCGGTTATCTTTCATGGCTCCACCGGCAATGCGCCATCCATAGCGAGTACGATACGGTTGACGAATACGGGTGCACCGGCGGGTACTTCACCGGGAATACATATGTGTCGGGATTTTTGGATGAAAACACTTACATCAACCCCCGGTCATACGAAGTTGCCACGTTTGCGGCAGGCTCGGCGATTGCCGCAACGGAGCGTGCGCTGGATGGCGAGAGCTGTTTTGCGCTTGTCCGGCCCCCGGGCCACCACGCCGCATCTGACTGGGCGATGGGCTTCTGCCTCATCAACAATACAGCGATAGCAGCAGCAAAGGCGCTCACATCCGTGGATCGCGTGGCGATCGTCGACTGGGATGTGCACCACGGGAATGGGACGCAGGAGATCTTCTACGGGAATGACCGGGTGCTGTACTGTTCTGTCCACGCGGAGGATTTCTTTCCCCACTCCGGTGCAGTAACCGAGACCGGGACCGGGGCCGGCACAGGATACACGGCAAACGCCCCGCTGCCGCAGAAGAGCACTATCGGGGATTACGTGCATATTTTTTCTGATGTTTTTCTCCCGTTGCTCGAACGGGAGCATCCCGATCTTGTTATCGTTTCTGCCGGGCAGGATGCGCTCGTGGACGATCCGGTCAGTGGCATGAGTCTTCTTCCGGCCGATTACGGCACGCTTGCCGGGCTGCTCCTCGATGCACTCGATCTGCCACCTGCGTTCGTGCTTGAAGGCGGGTACGGCCCGTCACAGCCTGCCGCCATCAACGCAATCTTCGCGGCGGTGAGTGGAAAACGAAGTTCGGGGCCGGTGCCGGAACCCTCAGCCGGGGCCCGGGAGCGGGTGCAGATGTTACGGAAACTACATGGCCTCCGATGAGGGACCTATAAGAGAGGATCTATGACGTTGCACAAGGACAGGTGTTGCCATAAATGACGGGAAACTCCCCGATGGCGATCGCGAATGAATATTTACGAATCCTACATACCGGCACAAAAATGTTAGATAAAACCCGGGATGGCAGGATGACCATGAACGGTTCCATGCCTCGTTCCTGTCCCGCAAATTTCCACCAGGTACTATGAAACCCCCCCGCGTCCTTCCGATGCTGTCCACCGTTGTCCAGACCGGGCTTGTGGCAGTCGATAAAGTGTGCTTTTGTGAGCTTGGAGCTTGCCCGGTCTGCGGAGGGCCGGTATCGGGATACGATACAAAAAAGAAAGTGTTTGCGATCATCCGTGAAGAGGAGGAGGAACGCATCATCAGGGTAACGGTAAAGCGGTTTTTCTGCCGCAACTGCGATCACATCATTAACGCCGATGAACCATTCTATCCCCGTACCCGGATAGGTTCGCCGGTTATCGATCTCTGTCTCACCCTTGCCACCACGATGCCGGTGAACCGCACGGCAGCTTACCTTGACGCCATGGGCGTGATCGTGGACCGGACCAGCTGCCGGCTGTACGTCCGTAAGCATCCCCGGCAAATCCCCATGACCGATCTCTTCGGTATTAAAATTCCGAGTTCCGTGGTTTCACTCTCCACCCTTGGAGCCCGGGCCGGACAACATTCTCTCGTTGAAGGGGCAGACGTTCTTGCTGCCTGTGGTTTCCCGTCCAAAAAACCGGGCCGTGCCTCACCTGCCGCTTCCCCCTAAAAACCGGGAAGACCCAAATGATGAAGAAAAGAGAAAAAGGACGGCACCTAAAACACCAGAATACCGCTGTGATGCCAAGTGCCAGGCAACCTGAAAGGAGGATAAGGTGTATTACCCTTGCGTCCGTAATGCGATCTCCCTGACTGCATAGGCCGGTAATGCATCTGCAGCCGGCCCAAGTGCCTGCATGAGATTTATCCCGCCGCATTCGCGGGCAAAGAGTGAAGCACCGATACCCGCTACAATAACTGACGAAGCTCCACTTTCTTTTGTCACACGACGCACGGTGTTGCAGACGAGCGCCCGCTGCCGGTCCCAGAACGCTTCAGCGATCTCCATGACCCCGGTGTTGCCAATCTCTTCAAGGTCTGCACACACCACCCGCGCGAGCCGACGGCGGGATGCATCAGGCGTCTTCTCCTTGTGATCCGGTGTGTCGCAGGTATACTCCTCCGGTGTGATATGGTTTAGTACGAGGTGGACATCGGCACTTGCGGCAAAATATTCCGTGCTGACCGGCGTTGCAGTCCCCGCAAGGTTCACTGATGAAAGAATACCTGCCACCGGCGTCCGCAGCATGCCGGTGTACACGAGGTAACCTTTCTGGAGCCGCACAAGATCCGAAAGGCCCATGAGCGAGGGGAACCGGGAAAGGGGGATGATGTCAGCCGTCGTGCTTCCTATATCGAGCAACACCGCATCCGGGTACTTCGTCTGTAAAAAATCTGCGGAAGCCAGCCAGTTTGCGGCGGCAAGCGCCGGTACCGGGCCGTCGTGGAATTTTGCATCGGTGCCGTAGAACCGGGCAGACAAAAAGACCTCCCGCACCGCGTTTGCAATAAAGGTAATCCCCTGAATCTTATTTTCAAAACAGTCTGCAAGTTCGCCGCTCATGACGACTGCTGCCTCGTCATCGCTGCCATTTGCGTACTGCCGGAGCAGTTCTGGTATCGGGGCACCGGTCCAGAGAGGGCAGTAGTGGATGTGGACACCGTTTTTGTCAACAACCTTGAGGTTTGCGCCCCCGACGTCAATGCCGATCATGCCGGATTTACCGTCCCGTGCGTGTCAAACCGTACTTTCCCGGTGAGATGAACCTCTTTTGGCGCGTTGCCATGCGAAGCTTCCACGAGGAGCGCCGCTATCTCCTCTTTCATGCAGGCAGCGATCCCGACAATACTTGTCGTGATCCGGGGGTTCACATCCACGACATAGACTTTGTCCGCGACAACGACGTCGATACCACAGTATCCCTGGCAGCCAAGCACGGTCGCTGTTTTTACTGCGGTATCGATGATCTCCTGCCCGCGTGCGTGGCAGACCGGGGTTTCCCCCCCGGAGTAGGTAAATGCACCATCGGCACCAAGGGTAACAAACTGCCGGTTTATGGCAAGGACAAGCGGCGGGTTGCCTGAAAAATACAGGCAGGCCTCACCCACGACCCGGCTCATGACAAGGCTGACCGAGAAATGCTCACCTTTAATATACTCCTGGGCAAACTCTCCCTTGCCCGGAGCATCCGTCGTGAGTCGCACGCCCTTCGCGTCGCAGCCGCTCACCGGTTTTACTACATGCCGGCCTTCGGAAGCATCTGCCGGCACCGGAATTCCGTGGCTTTTTAAGAGTTTTCCCGTCGTTACCTTGTTTGCACAGAGTGCTATGTTCATGCTGCCACAGCCGAGATTATGGGAGTGCTGTTCAACCGGGAGGGTAAATTTTGCAAGCAGGGGATCGGGTGCAATCACAAGACCCATCCCGCAAGCAGGAGCGAGCCGTACTATCTCATCGTAAAAATCCCCGGTGCCCGGCAGTACCACTTCATGGCCGCACCGGGCAAAACTCTTGTGCAGGACATCAAGCATCGCTGCCCCCTCGGGGGCAAGGACAGGATCACGGGCGGTTGCATACTCGGCTAGCAGGACTTTCATCGCAAGTACTTATTTGCACCCGCATAAAATTACCCTATCCGTTTCCACCATTTTCGTGCCTGCGATCGATCGGTGAGTTATTTGATAAGGCGGCGCTAAAGAGTACCGTGTTATGAAACCCGCGATCCTGCTCACCAATGATGACGGTGTGAACTCCCTTGGCATCTGGGCGGCCTACGAAGCGCTCGCCCCGATCGCGGATGTGACGGTTGTTGCCCCGGCAACCCAGCAGAGCGCAGTCGGCCGCTCGATTTCGATCTTTGAACCCATCCGGGCAAACCGGATCAAAATCAACGGCATCCCCGCGTGGGCGGTCGCAGGTAAGCCAACCGATGCGGCAATCATCGGTCTGTACGCGCTTAAACTTGCACCGGCGCTTGTGGTGAGCGGGATAAATATCGGCGAGAACCTTTCCTATGAATCCATCATGACTTCGGGCACGATGGGCGCGGCGCTCGAAGCGTCCAACCAGGGTACCAAGGGTATTGCATTCTCCTTACAGGTAGAAGATCAAGGGGACAAGTTTGATGACCCTGGCCAGTCTGCGCAGAGTTTTGATGAGGCAAAGAAGGTCGTGCGTGACGTGGTCAGCCGCATTCTTGAATCAGGATTCTGCCCGCATGCTGACGTGATCAATGTGAACATCCCGTCAAAAGTCAGCGGAGGCTACGAAGTGACCCGGCTTGCCCGCAAGCTCTTCAATACCGGTGTCGAAAAACGGCTTGATCCAAGAGGCCGTCCATACTTCTGGATCAACGGCCCGCTCCTTGGAGATGCCGAAGAGGGCACGGATGTGCATGCGGTCCGGAAGGGGAACGTCTCGATTACACCCATTACCCTTGACTGCACTGCGTATGCGGCCGAGAATGAGACAAAGAAGATCTTTTTGGACTAAATAATGCCGGGCGGGGTCGGGAGTTTTTCAGCGATTTTTTTTAGCGATTGGGCAAATATGATTCTTATTCCCGGTATACAGGGAGATCTGATGCATCAGCCCGGATTATTCATGTTGAAGCACGGAAGAACCGGGCATGACCATAGACTCTCGCTTCCGTACCTGAAATGAGTGAAACCAAAACGAGATAGATCCCGCATCAGGGCCTTTCCGGGACACAGCGGGCACGATGACCTTTTTTAAGAATTGGTTACTGATCAGCCAATAGGCAACCCACAAGGGTGGCAGTGGAGTCCATCGTAATGGGGGTTGGGGGACGTCAACCCATGTGAACTTATATGAAGGGGAATGAATTTACCCGCGTAATTTCAACGAAGAGCCAAAAACAGGAATTTTCCCGGCATAAAATATTCACCAGTTTTAATTATCCCGGCACCGAAATCTATCATTGACATGGCTGGCACAACAGAATCAGTTGCCGCAGCAAAACGTGCGGCCGGATATCATGCAGCAGATATGGTGGAGGACGATATGGTGATCGGCCTCGGGACCGGCTCCACGGTTTTTTACATGATCGAGTGTCTCTCTGGCCGGATCAGGGACGGGCTTTCGGTTGCGGGTGTCCCGACATCCTACCAGACCGCCATGAGGGCGCGGGAGTACGGGGTTCCCCTGACAACGCTTGACGACAACCCGGTGCTTGATCTCGCCATTGACGGCGCCGACCAGATTGACCCGCAGCTCCGGATGATCAAGGGAAGGGGTGCAGCACTTACCCGGGAAAAATGCGTGGCCGCTGCAGCCTTCCGGATTATTGTGGTTGCTGACGATGCAAAGATGGTCCCCCGGCTCTCTGGCGTGGTGCCGGTCGAGACACTACCTTTTGCGACCCGGACTGCGATGGCGCAGCTGCGCGGACTGGGCTGCCGGCCGTTTATCCGTGAAGCAGTAAAAAAGGATGGGCCGGTCATCACAGACAACGGGAACTTTATTATCGACTGCCAGTTTGATGAGATTGTCGATCCTGCCGCGCTTGAAGCGGCAATAGTGATGATACCGGGTGTCATTGAGAGCGGACTCTTTACCCGTTTCTCTAATAATACAACCGTTATTATCGGGAATGAAAAAAAGTGTAAGGTACTGACATCAGCTGATGTAGTTCCGTAATTTCTGTATCATGGCGAGCTGGTTGGTCGCCTCTTTCTTTTTCTCTTTTTCAATGCTGTCCATAATATCGGTGATGGGTTTGGCAAGTTCGTAGATCTTGACCGGGCGTCCCTTGCTCTCAGCCTTGCTCTCGCGGCTTGAGATCCAGTTCTGATCCATCAGGTAGCGCATCGCAATACTTACTTCGGGCTGGCGCAGGTCGGTCCCGCGCTCGATCGCACGTGAGGTCGCTTCGGGAATGTTAGCTAAAAACACCAGCACCTTTGCCACGTTCTTCTTTGTTCCGATCTCGATGAGAAGGTTGGCAAATTCTTCCTCCTTCTCTGTGAAATACATTACATTTTCTGTTCTCATGAAATCGACACCACAATATTTTTTTCTGATGTTTATATATTATTTATCTTGCAATCGATATATATAGGGTCTGTTATTGATGTGCAATAGACGTTTGTTTTATATGTGTTATTTTATGGCAGTTAAAATCATTGAAATGTTAAAGATTTAAAATTATCTGGCCGGTTCGAGGAGCACACTCCGGCACAAATACCGTCCCCTTGGAAGTGCCAGCAAGCAAAGCGAGACCCGGCCGATCGTTTTTCCTGACCGTTGGGAGGCACCCCCCTCCCAGGCTACAAGAGGGTGTGGGGGTACCTCTCCTTTTTGGGAGTGGGGGGTACCTCTCCTTTTTGGGAGTGGGGGGTACCTCTCCTTTTTGGGAGTGGGGGGTACCCCTTTACAGGAAAAGTGGCCCCTACCCCCCAAGTCATCGACCGGCAAAATATTCATTCAGACGATAAAATCACGCGAAGCACAGGTTTTGAAAATGCATGAAAGGGGGGTAGGCCACCTCTTATGCCCGGACAGGGGGGTGGGGGGATCATGCTTTTAAAAAATTGGTCGGGGTGTGGGGGTACCTCTCATTTTTGGAAGCGGGGGTGCCAGCCCGGGCTGGCAGATGGGGGTACCCCCCAATGAACCGGGAATCGCTTCGGCAGGTTCTGTTAAAAAATTCTGATGTTTGTAAAGAAAAATTTTAGAGAAGTACTGGATATAAAAAAACGGTCAGGGAAGAATTGGCAGCATGGCAGAAATTAAAAAAAATAAAAGTGTAACGGTTTATTGGCAATTTACGACTGGCGAGGCCAGGATAAAATTACGCCGACTTTATCCGACACTTAAAAGTTGACGAGAGATCAGGTACGCCCGAAACCGAAAAATTCAATCTTGAAAAGTTTCTCCATCGCATAGAGGATGCCAAAGAAGAGCAGGGCATACAATATGAAACTCACGACAAAATTCGTCCAGCCGGTCATTCCTGTATAGACCACAATTTTAGTCGAAATCCAATTTGCGATAATGATGGCACAGAGGATTCCCAGAAAGAATATCACCCATTTTTTGATATCAGCAGAGTCCATATGGATAGTTGGATTTCTTACGTATTAAAACCCTCAAAACCGCGTTGTGGGATTCAAACCATGAACATGTTTATAAAAAAGACAGGTGCCCGGGATGATTCTTTTCCCGTATATTGCTATAAAAACCCGCATGAAGTCAAAGATTTCGCACCAAAGCAATGAAAATTTTGCACTCCAAACTCGAATTTCCATTTGCCTGCTCTATCGACTGAAGTTTTCAAAATTTTCATGACAAAATTCATTTTATAGGTTTTTTATCGGAGCGAAATGGTTATGGCGTACAAGGCTTTTGTGTACCTGATGGATGAGAACAAACCAGCCCCCGACCGGTTTAAGACAGTCGCAAGTATCGCACTTATTGTAATTGCAGTTGTCCTGGTACTGGTCTTTCTTTTTGGCCTGACAGCACAACCCTCATCACTACGTACTACCCCGAACTGGATGCTCATGTCGTACCGGGATACTACCGGTATTCTAATCCCGGTTATCAACTACGGGGACATTACGGCACGGTTCGAAGGTGACAGCAAGGTTACCGGCTTTTCCGGATGCAACCAGTATGTCGCAGCGTATCTTGAAAACGGGAATCAGATGAGGATCACTTACCCGCAGCACACAACTCTGGTCTGCCCGGATACCGGCGTCATGCAGCAGGAAACGACCTATTATGATAATCTCGCAAAGGCTGCATCGCAGAAGACCTGGCCCTCGGAGATAAACGTCCTTGATGCACAGGGAAATACCCTCCTTGTTTTCCGGAAAGCGTGAGCATGGAAGTGCGACAATACCCTTCCATTTTTTTAAAGAGGATTTTAAAAAAACCTCTTGTTGTACGATCTACGATTCATTTTCCCGTCGCAGGTATTACAGTGAATCCTGCATTTCTGCTGGTTAATCAAAATCCTCTCATCAGGGTGATGTTGACGCGGGTCGTCCTGCTGTAAGAAAGTATTTGAGGCCACCCTGCAAATCTCTCGAAAGACCCCCTCCATCATTCTTTAGAGTTCCTGCACTATACCGGCTGGACACTTCCTGCCAAAAAGCATGGAAACACGGGCATGATGCAGGCAATCACGGGAGGATAGATATATGCCGGGACGAAACACCATCGAACTGCTTCACAGGATTCTTGCCGAAATAACAAAAGTATCCAAACTGATTGAAGGATATCAGTATGAGGATTTTTACCGGGATGAACCAACCTGTGCAAAGGTTACGGCGAGCATCAGGTCCATCCATGAAATGGCGCACCAGGTACCAACGATTATCCAGGTGAAATACGCGTTTATGCCGTCAAAAGAACTGCAGGCACTCAAAGAAGAGGTCGAACTGGCAGACGCGGTTACCCGGCCAAGGATTATCTGGAAGATCTGTACAGAAACGCTCCCGCGCATCCAGCCGTTTGTCGAGAACCTCATTGATGAGATGGAGGAATAATCCCGGGTACCTCCCCCGTAATGAAGTATTTTGCCGGGATCCGCACATCCTTTCTTCCCAAAACGCCCCGGTTTTTACCAAGATTCCCTGCCCGGGAATGCTTATCTTACTCTAAAACTTTGTACAGGTATGGATGATGAACCTGCGGAGATTACACCTGGCTCCGATGTACCGGTAAACCCGGATCCCGTTCCCCTGCCGGCGGCGCCCATGGGTCGGGGGTTCTGGGCAGTGATGGCACTTATCGGTGTGCTTATCCTCTTAATTATATATGCCCAGGTTCAGGGCGTTACAAAACCCGTATCGGTAAACCTGACCGGAACGAACTGGACACTGACCTATTATGTTAATGACAATGGTACGATGGTCCCGGTGACGAACGGGACGGATGTAACAATCCGGTTCGGACGGGAAAACGGCACCATCATTGGCGGGCATTCAGGCTGCAACTGGTACAGTTATAGTTACACGAGTACAAGTTCCACACTCTCCCTGGCACGTGGTTCAGGAGTGACCACCAAAATGTTTTGCACGGCTCCCGGCGTGATGCAGGTCGAGTCCACGTACCTGCACAATCTGGAAAATTCCACCACCGTGAAATTCCGGAGCGATCACCTGTACCTCTACGATACCGCAGACAAACCTCTCCTCATCTTTGAACAGACAAAAACTTAAATCAGGTACTTTTTTTAACCACTCACGTAATTTTAGGTCCGTGGACATGCCCGGGAAAACAGCTGCCATGCCGCACGAAAAGAGGCAACTGGCAATAAATACGAACATTAAAAAAAGGCAGGTGCAAGAAATAGTATCAAGGAGCTTAAAGAAGGGACCATGGAAGCCAGAAGCGAACGAATGGATGGCGTACTCGTCTTTTTTATCAATGGCAGGCTGGATGCATTCGGCGCACAGCAGCTTGACGAGTGGATAAAAGGAGCACTGCATGACGACGACAAGGAACTGGTGCTCGACCTGTCAGGTTCCACGTACCTGTCGAGCGGTGGTCTGCGGACGTTTAACATTTTAAAAAAGGAGATGAAACGCAGGAACGGGAGGTTTGCCCTCGCAGGAGTCGGAGAGTACCCAAAAAAAGTACTCGACATGGCCGGGTTCACGACAATTTTGGAGATCTTCCCAAATACCGATGCGGCAGTTGAAGACATCAGGAAAAAGCGCAAGAACCCGACGCTCTTTAACGAAATATTTTATAAGAAGATCGAAGAGGAGGGAGTCACACTTACCATAGAACCGGGCTGGATGACGAATCCCCCCACTCTACATATCACCGGCGATCTCCACAAGCTCCTGTATGCACAGCTCACTGAAGCCGATATTAAGACGCGGAAGTTCTCCGAGATCACGTACTCGCTTGGTCTTGGCGCACTTGGGGCGGATAAAAAAGAGGCAATGCCGGTTCTCGGCGAGATGATCACCCTGTACGGCTCCATGGTCTGGCTGCCGACGGACGGGAACAACACCCCGGATTTCCTGACACCACTTGACACAGAAACGGACGTGCCGGTTTACACGGGATTCAATATCACGCTGGACGGGCCGTTTAACGAATACCTGACTCTCGACACAAAGGATCCGCAGGGTATCAGTATCACCGACATCTACCGCATGATCTTTACCGGTGCTAAAAACCGTAACGTCAAGACATACAAGGGTGTGATTGCGGTCACCATCTGGGGCGTGATCGTTGGCCTTGCCAGTTCGGGCATCAAAAAAGCACCGGTCGCCAGTGCAAATCTGCCCAAAGGTGCCTCGATCATGGACCCTGCACAGTCTGCCACGTGGATGGCATCCGATACCGGCATGTCTTACAAAGGGGACACGCTGGTGAGCTTCGGGATCGGGATTGACCTCGGAAACGACCTTACCGGTTACAAAAAAGAGGACCTTGAGACCCTGTACTACGCAAACCCGGCGAACAAGGGCGCCTCAAAAGTGATGTACCTCCACAACCATGGCGTTGTATTCAGGGGTGTGCCCTACGACGCATCGCTTGACCTGAATTCACAGGTAAAAAAGATAGTAAGCGATGCAACGTTCGTGGATATGCGCCACCTGCTGGACAGCACCCGGCTTCGGCGGGCAAAGATCGGTGTTGCCTATATCCAGGATATCATCCGGGAGCCCTGAACAATAATTTCAAGGCCCCGCAGTTTTCCTTTTTTTTGTTACGGTCAGGACATTTCTTCCCTGCTCGTACTAGTACGTGACCGCGTCAGTTACCTGCCGGATAAGAAAGATCCCCCCGATATCCCGGTTGTCAAGTACTGACGTGATGTAAGTGTTTTAGAGTCCGCCAGAAGTTCCTGCGGCAATTTGAGGTACCCCTTTCATAGGGTCTGACCTGCCCGGGCACGGGTATTTCGTCTGCTTTAAAAAAAATCCCCCTCCTGTACCGGAAGGGAGCGGCATAGGATCTGGCTATGCTTGCGCTTTGTGAACCGGCCCCGTATAGCCCTTTTGAGGATATAATTGTTCAAATCACGGGCCGGACGGGTTGCATCACTGAAAGGGAATTGATATCAGCCGGTAAAAGGAAACAATTCTCTCATATTTCGTGAAATCATGCCAGCACGCGTCGTACCCGACAGGAATACCGCTCCCCCGCTTTTTGAATTTAATAACGTCTCTGTGATCCGGGGCGACAAACGGGTGCTCGATCATATCACGCTCTCCCTTGGCGAAGGTGAGAATGTTGCCATCCTCGGGCCAAACGGCGCGGGAAAATCAACGCTCGTAAAAGCCATCACCCGCGAGTATTACCCGGTCCTTTCCGAAGGTCCGGTGACGTTTACGTTCCGGGGAAAAGACGCATGGGACGTTTTCGATCTCCGGTCGTTTGTCGGCATCGTCTCAAACGATCTCCAGTACACCTTCAACCGGACCATCACCGGCCGGGAGGTGATCGTCTCCGGCTTCTTTTCCAGTATCGGGCTCTTTAACCGGGCAGTCACCCCGGCAATGGAAGATAAGACAGATGAGATCCTCCGGTTTCTCCAGATCGACCGGCTCTCTGACCGGCCCATGAACGAGATGTCATCGGGGGAGGCGCGGCGCTTTCTGATCGGGCGGGCTCTCGTGTTCGATCCGGCCACGCTCATCCTTGACGAACCGACCAACAGTCTCGATCTCTCTGCCCTTCACACGTTTCGCCAGACCCTGCGGACGATCGCGCAGTCCGGAACCGGCATCATCCTTGTCACGCACCAGCTCCACGATATCATCCCGGAGATCTCACGGGTTGTCATGATGGACAGGGGGCAGGTCTATGGCGATGGCACAAAACCGGCGATGCTGACCGATGAGAAGATCGGCCGGCTCTTCTCGGTACCGGTGCATGTAAGAGAAGAGAACGGCTGGTATTATGCCACAGGATACTAAAAACTCCTTCCCACGGGCTCCATAATTACCCTGAAAAAATCACGGTTGCGCTCCATGATAACCTGCCACAGGAATCTCTGAAGCCGGGCGACCCGGGACCAAAGACCATAATACGGTGTTATCGTCTCGAAGCACCAATACTAGTCTCACATCCGGGATGAATATCATCCCCCTCTAGGAACCAGATACATGCTCACACTTGACGAGATCAGGGAATATGCCGGGATAGACGGGCTAAAGTCGCCCGCAGCAGAAGAAAGCCGGAAGAAATATGGCGCAAATGTCATGACGCCGCCGGAACGGGAGCCGCTCTGGAAACAGTACCTGGAAAATTTCAACGACCCCATTATCAAGATCCTGCTCTTTGCCGTTACGCTCTCGGCCATCGTCTCGTTCCTGACAGGAAGCGGGCTATTAGATACTGTCGGGATCATCATTGCAATCCTGCTTGCCACCGGCATCTCCTTTTACAACGAGTACCGGAGCAGCCGGGAGTTTGATATCCTCAATGCTCACCGCGATGACATGGCGATCAAGGTGATCCGGGACGGTAACCCTACGCTCGTACCCTCACGGGATATCGTGGTCGGCGACCTTATCCTCCTTGAAGCCGGCGATGCGATCCCGGCCGATGGCTGGCTCCTTCTCTCGGACGAACTCTCCTGCGATGAATCGGCGTTTACCGGCGAGAGCGAACCCGTGCTGAGGGAAGCGGGCAACAAGGTCCTCAAAGGAAGTTTTGTCACCGCCGGGAAAGGCCGGATGATTGCCGGGGCGGTCGGCGATGCAGCAGAGATGGGCGTGATCGCCGCAACGCTCGGGATCGATCATGCGACAAAGACCCCGCTCGAAGCCAAGCTCGAAACCCTTGCCTCACTCATCTCGAAATTCGGGTATGTGATGGCAGCCCTCATCTGCGGCACGCTCATCATCCGGGGCCTCCTTGTCGGAGACCTCACCGGGCTGAACCTTGCTACGGCAGATTTCCTGCTCCAGTACTTCATGCTCGCGGTCGTGATCGTTGTTGCCGCCGTGCCCGAGGGGCTGCCGATGAGCGTTGCGCTCTCGCTCTCCCTTGCGATGCGCAAGATGACCCGGGCCAACTGCCTCGTGCGGCGCCTTATTGCCTGCGAGACCATCGGGTCGGCGACATCGATCTGCACCGACAAGACCGGGACGCTCACGAAAAACCAGATGGAAGTTGCCGAGGCTTCGGTTACAACTCCTGCCCGACCAGCCCCGGTCCCGAAAACCCCGGCTGAATGGATCACGCTCAACGCGGCCGTCAACGGTACCGCGCATCTCCAAGAGCGGGAGGAGGGCCGGGTGATCGTGATCGGGAACTCGACCGAAGGAGCGCTCCTCCGGTGGCTGCGGGCCCATGGGATCGATTACCGGGAACTCCGTAAAGAGATCCCGGCAATCCGCCAGAAACTTTTCGACGGGAAGCGCAAGCGGATGTCGACAGTGGTGGACATAGACGGGCACAAATTCCTGCTTGTCAAGGGCGCGCCGGAGATCCTGTCCGGCCTCTGCACCACGGCCCCCGATCTCTCTGGCGTGGGCGTGCTTGCCTCCCGCGAGATGCGGACACTCGCGTTTGCCCACCGGGAAATTACCGGGGCAGATGAGAACGAGACCGGGCTTGTCTGGGACGGGTATGTCGGTATCCGCGATCCCCTGCGGGACGATATCGCCACATCTGTTGCCCGCTGCCAGCATGCCGGCATCAGGGTGCGGATGGTCACCGGGGATAACGCGGTCACCGCGCAGGCCATCGCCCGGGAGGCCGGTATCATGCAGGGCGGAACGATCATGACCGGTAAAGAGTTCAGGACGCTTTCTGCTGAAGAACAGGTTGTTGCCGCAAAGAAACTTGACGTAATGGCCCGCGCCGAACCCCTGGACAAGCTCCTTCTCGTGCAGGCGCTCCAGAAGACCGGGGCAGTCGTTGCCGTGACCGGCGACGGGACCAACGATGCCCCGGCGCTCAGGCACGCGGACGTGGGCCTTGCAATGGGTATTGCCGGGACCGAGGTGGCCCGGGAGGCAAGCGACATCATCCTTCTCGACGACTCCTTTGCATCGATCACGAGCGCAGTCTGGTGGGGCCGGTCGCTGTACGAGAACATCCAGCGTTTCCTCCTCTTCCAGCTCACGATTAACTTCTGCGCCTGTCTCCTCGTCTTTATCGCGCCGATCCTTGGGTACCCGGAACCGTTTAGCATCATCGAGATCCTCTGGATCAACATCATCATGGACACGCTTGCCGCGTTTGCGCTCTGCTCGGAGGCACCGCACCACGGCCTGCTCGCCCGGTCACCGGTCCCGCGCGATGCTCCGATCATTACGCCGTTTATGTGGGTCTCGATCATCGCCACCGGTGCATTCCTGATCATTGGCGGTCTCCTCCAGCTCGGCACCGGGTTCCTGGGTGGGACAACTGATGCGGAGATTGGCACGGTCTTCTTTGCAGGATTCATCATCGCTGCTGTCGTAAACGGGTTCAACTGCCGGGCGATGGATGGGAAGATGCCCCGGTTCTTCAAAGGCAACCCGACGTTTTTTGTGGTCATGGGCGGGATCGTGCTCATCCAGGTTCTCATTATCCAGTTCGGCGGTGTAATCTTCGGCACGGTGCCCCTTACCGCCACGGAATGGGCGATAGTTGCGGTTGCAGCGGCGGTACCGGTGCTGGTCATCGGGTTTGTGGTCCGGTGGGCATTTGGCTTGCATCGTGCGGTAAAAAAATTCCCTGCCACCACGTAATGGCAGGAAACGTTCCGCTTTTTTACCGGTGCGTCCCGGAATGATTGCACCGGTCCTGACGGTATCGGTAAATACTGCTCTGACATTACGTTACAGTAACGACCCGGGTTTATAGTCCGGACATTGATGATTCCGGAACCGGTCCGGGATAAGAGGTTGACCATGGAAAAAATCCAGTTACCAAACCAGGCACCCGCAGCACCGATGCCTGTCGTAATCGCCGGCGCGCTTGTGAAGGGAAAGGAGAACTATCTTGCGATTGGCGCGTATGGCATCATGTCCATGCAGCCTCCGCTTGTCTATATCTCGTCCATGAAAGCCCACTTCACAAACGCCGGCATAAAAGAGACCGGGTATTTCAGTATCAACGTGCCCTCCGCCGGCCTTGTCAAAGAAACCGATTACTGCGGGCTTGTCTCGGGACGTGACACTGACAAATCCACGGTATTTTCAACATTCTTCGGGAAGGTAAAACACGCCCCGATGATTCGGGAGTGCCCGGTAAATGCAGTCTGCAAAGTGGTAAAAACGGTGGAACTGCCCAGCAACGATGTCTTCATCGGCGAGGTTGTCGAATATTACGTGGACACTCCCTGCCTTACGGACAACACTCCCGATCCAAAAAAGATCGACCCGCTCCTGCTCGCCGGCCACTCGTACCGGAAACTCGGGGGCGTTGCCGGCGCGGCCTTTTCGACGGGAAAGGCGCTCATAAAAAAACCCTGATCTTTTTTTGCTTGTCGCACGCTCAAAACAACCTGCCTGATATTACCCTATCGTGATGCCTGAAAAGGGAAACGCTCGCAGGAGAAATTAAAAAAAGATTAGACTGTTTTACTGGGCCGGTGCTGCCGGTGTCGCCTTTTTTGCTGCAAACGATGTCACAATGGCAGCGATACCGATAACGATGGCAAAGATCCCGGCAATAAACGGCAGGAGTGCAGCAGAGATCAGCGGGAAGATGAGCAGCAGGATCCCAAAAATAATACTGAAGATCCCAAGGATACCGTTTCCTGCATCCTTCCGGGTGAACGCCTCAAACAGGTGGACACACCCGGTGAAGCACGCCCAGAAACCAACGATGATGATAAGGAACGTCAACAGGATTACGGTACTGTACAGCGGATGGGCAAGGATAATGATACCCACAAGAAGGTTTAAGATCGCAAGGACAATTTTCCATCCCAGGTTTGTCCGGTCAACGGCAAGACTCGCAAGCGAGAAGATACCTCCCACAAGCCAGTACGCGCCAAGGAAGGTGATGAAGATTACCGTCGTCATGCCGGGTGTTGTAAGGAACATTATCCCGATTATCAGGGCAAGGAATCCCCAGATAAGAACAAGCCACCAGGGAAAAAGCCCGGGTGCAATATTGCACCCGCACGAGCACCCGCACGGTTCCGGAGTTGCAGTTGTTTCAGCCATAAAATACCTCAAATTATATATTTAAAATCTGCCGCAGGGGTATTTGAACGCTTGCTTTTTCGTGCAGGTCCCGGTAAGGTGAGTGTGCATTGCCCGGAGATTGTCATGAAAATTTTGAAAACTTCAGTCGATAGAGCAGAGAAATGGAAATTCGAGTTTGGAGTGCAAAATTTTCATTGCTTTGGTGCGAAGTCTTTGACTTCATGCGGGTTTTTTATGAAAATCCCGGCCGGATTATCCTGTTTCCGGCATTTTGAGGATTGCGCGGATCACATTCTGCGTCTCTTTTGGCGTCCCGGTCGTGTTGAGCAGGTAACAGTCTGTCCGTTCGATGAGCTCGACGATGTACCGGTTCCGGAGTGCATCTTTGCGGGGATTTTTAACGAGAAGATGCGGGTTGAAATAACCGTTTTCGGTAAAGAGACGGAGTGCTTCATCATTTTCAAGGGGAGTAAGGATCTGCGGGTCGGCTGCGTCCCGTTTGAGGATGATGATCGTGTTTAAGGTGGAGAGCGGCAGCAGCCGGCCTTTGCCCACAGCCCACCGGATATCAGCGACCGCCCGCCCATCTGCGTCGTACTCATCAGCGTTAACGAGGCCGCCAAACTCTTTCCAGATGGCCGAGAGATCCTGGCGGATGTAAAAATTCCTTTCCGAGCCGTACGCGAGGATCTCGGGGCCGAAGACCCGGGCAAAGAACCAGTCGTCCGAGATGATCCGGGCGTGCGGGTCGCGAAGGAGCCCGTAGGTCTGCGTGGTCTTGCCGGCCCCCGATGTTCCGACCATGGCAAGCCCTTTTCCCGCGACATCCACGCAGGCGCCGTGAACCGAGCTGATACCATGCTCGTCTTCGAGAATGTCACCGCACAGCCCGAGCGCGATCGATTTGATCCAGCCATAGTACGAGAAGTTGAAGAGGAACGCGGTCTTTGAATACGGGTCGAACTGCACCGTGTTTTCGCCGCAGGAGGGATCCTTAAAGACATAGAGCCGGCCGTGCGACCGGATGTTCTGGGACATCGGGGAGAAGTTCTCCTGCCAGGTCTCAAGGAGCGCCCGGTCGTCGGACAACAGCTTGATGCAGCAGCCGAAGATCTCGGATTTGATCTCGTACCTGACCCCCGGGGCACAGCGCTTTGCCAGCTGCTCTTTTTCTTCAGGAGTGATAAGGGAGATGGTGTACGGCATGGGTCGGCTCCGCCAAGGATAAAATTCTCATGTGATATTCATCCGCGCCGGCATAAGGATGTTTTCGGCCGGCACAAAACCCGGGTCCGGGCTGGTTAACGCGGGATGACCAGTCGACGTATTTTATCCCATTATACGACAATTTTACTTGTATGACATTTCACCACCGGATTTTTGTTCTTTTCGTTCTTCTCGTAGTAATCCTGCTGCCGTGCGCCGCGGGTGCTGCACCCGTGTCCGTTAACGCTTCGCTCTCACAAGACCGCGTGACCCCGGGCACACCAATCACGCTCTCGGGCACTGTTCCCGATGGTGCCGAGGAGATGCAGGTCTGGACGCTCACCTGCTACAAGGTTATCGGGATCATGTCCGTTCCGGCAAGCTGCGGCGCGGACGTGACGACCGCGAAGGTGAACGGTACATCCTTTACCTACACGGATCTTTCCACCGCGGAACCGGGAAATTATACGGTGATCGCTGCATTCCCCGGTCCGGACGGCACGTTCGGGTTTGGTTATGACAAGGCCGGCCGGACACTGTACTATGCCGCCAACAAAACTGTGATCGTAAACTGGAGCCGGAGCAATCCCTCTGACCGCGAAGAGGCGGCCGTGATCACAAAGGCGATGGGGAGTGCGGGCATCGAAAACCCTTCGGCCACCCTCTCGTACACGGTCGTGACCGCGACCGGGAAAGAAAAGACCGGGACCGCAATAACCATTAACACGACAACCCGCGCAGAAGAGACTCCGGCACCTGCCGCTACCTCAGCAGCGCCGTCACCCACACCGGCCCCCGGCTTTGGGATCATAACCGCTCTTGCCGGCCTCGCACTTGTTGCAGGTGCCATTTCGCGCATGAGACGCTGAACGTTTCTGGCACGATAAAAAGACCGGTAGTATCTGATACCGGTTCACCGTTTTTTATTTTTTTTGCGGCCTGTTATTTTTTTGTCAGCTTTTAAGTTGGCACGATCACGAACCGGCAGTGATCGTCACCCATCGCGTAGCAGGCAGTCTCGGTCACCTGTTGCGGCAGCCGGTAGTGGCGGGTAAAGATTGCCTGGAGAATGCCGGAGGCGAATGCGCAGGCCGGCCGGCCCAGCTGCGGCAGGCTCCCGCATTCAAAGCAGTCGTAGACTTTGAGGACCAGCGGGGCCGTGCTCTCGACTTCAAGGACGCCGAGGCTGTTCGTCTTCCAGAACCCTGCGGTTTTATCGAGAATATCGGCAAGGTCCGGGGCGGCAATCGCAGAGTAGACGCGCTCGCCCACGTGATAGCCGGCCTTCTGGAGCACCGGGTCGATATTGATCCCCTCATTTAAGAGCGAGACCCGGATCGTCCGGAACATCAGCCGGTAAAATTTGAACGGGTCCGGGTCAGCGGCGAGTTTTTTCAGGATCTCGTTGTTATCCTGAAACACCGGTCTTTTCCCGGCAAGATCGCCGAGGCGCTCCGACCGGAGATAAAAGATCTTTTTCCGGGAATCTGCCGGGTCCGGTTTCCCGGCAATGATCCCCTCGCGCTCAAGGCCGCTTAAGTGGACCGAGACCGTGGACTTCGCCTTTCCCGAGCACTTCACGATCTCGTCAAACGGGAGTTCGTGTTCCGCAAGTACGGCAAGGATCTGTGCACGCGCCGGCGACTGCACGGCCCGGACACCGGATGATGTTGCAAACAGCCCGACCCCGGCTGGCGGGTTTTGTTTTTTCCGGGATTGTTTCCTTTGCGGCGGCATGAGACAAGATCTCCGTCTTCTTGATTCCTATAACAATAAACGCAAACTAGATATATAATCTGTTCGTAACAAATAGAATGTTCGTATAGTTCCGGACAAATGGTGAACTACCATGAAGGCTACAAAACTTGCAGAAGGCGTCTACTGGGTTGGCGCCATCGACTGGAACCTGCGCGACTACCACGGTTACACGCTGCCGGGCACGACCTATAACGCGTACCTTGTGGTCGGGAAAAAGCACACGGTTTTAATCGACAATACGTACCCCGGCCATGAGTTCCAGATGATGGAACGGATCAAGGATATCATCGACCCGAAAAAGATCGACATCATCGTTGCAAACCACGTGGAAAAGGACCACTCGGGCGCACTCCCGATGCTCACGAAAATGCTGCCTAATGTCCCGATCTACTGTACCGAAGCTGCGGTCACCGGCTTTGGCAAGCACTACGATACGACCGGCTGGAACTTTAAGACCATCAAAAGCCTCGACAAGCTCGACCTTGGCGGCAAGACCCTTGTCTTTGTCGAAGCCCCGATGCTCCACTGGCCGGACTCCATGTTTACCTACCTTGCCGAGGATAAGATCCTCTTCCCGAACGACGCGTTCGGCCAGCACATCGCGAGCTGCGAGCGCTTCGATGACGAACTGGGAAAAGAGGTTGCGCTCGCCCATGCGCAGAAGTTCTTTGCAAACCTGATCGTCCCGCTCGCGCCCAAGGTCTTGAAGAAACTCGACGAGGTCACGAAGCTTGGCATCCCGATCGCCATGGTCGCCCCGAGCCACGGTGTTATCTGGCGATCGTATGCCGGCGATATCATCAACGCGTACATCAACTGGTCGAACGGTGTCGCGAAGAACAAGGTGACGATCGTCTACGACACGATGCACCACTCGACCGATCTCATGGCGCAGATGATTGCGGAAGGCGTCATGGCCGAGGGCGTCGCGGTAAAAATCTGCCTGTTAAAGGACGGGCGCTTTGAAGGGACGCACCGGAGCAACGTAGTCACCGAGATCCTCGATTCAAAAGCGCTCCTTGTCGGTTCCCCCACGCTCCAGGACGAAGTCTACCCGACCGTGGCAGACTTCCTCAGCTACCTGCACGGTATCCGGCCCGGCCGGCTGACCGCAAAGAAGATCGGGTGTGCGTTTGGCTCGCACGGAGGCCAGGGCGGCGCGATCAGGATCATGACGGAAGGACTCAAGAAAGCCGGCATCGAGACGATCAACGACGGCTATGAAGTCCTGTACAAGCCCGACGCGGCCGAGCTCAAAAAATGCTACGAACTCGGGCAGGATGTTGCACGCCGCGTCAAGGCAATGTAATCATCCTTTTTCCTTCACACTAAATGCACATGCCCCATCTCTTGTGCCGGTTGCATTGCACCGGCGGCCTGATGCCAATGCCACGGCATCTTTTTTTTGTTTTGATTGCGGGATTTTTTCTGATAACGACAACATCTGCGATGAAGTAAGCTGCGGGAGGGAATGTGCTTCCGCGCAATTGCCAAAAAAAGGATTATGCCGGCACGGTATCGCAGAGATGCTTGCGGGCAATGCGTATGGTTTTTGCTTTTGATACCGGGTCCGGGATCTCCTGGTGGTCTTCCAGCAGTCCTTCAAGATGGAACTTTATTGCGGATTTCATATTCTCAAAGGTCTCTTCCTGGGTTCGCCCGGTAGCGATTACCCCGGGAAGATCCGGGCAGTACGCAGAACAGTTGTGTTTCCCGGTTTCGATGATGACGGTATATCCCACATTCCGCAGTACTTTCATCAAGAGTAATATTTTTCGTACTCCTGCCCAAGCAACTGGAGAATTTTTCGTAATTCGTCATTCATATTAGCAATTTTAGTACTCCGTCGGGTTCCACATA
>NZ_JBAYLY010000014.1:0-74118 GCF_041663825.1 Methanoregula sp. | reverse complement strand
GGACTACGTGGCAAACCTCGCTGATATCTCAACCGGTTCCGTTGGCAGCCCCGACGGCTGGAGCACCATCTTTGTCAGGTCAAAGATCGGTGACGCAGTCTGGGCAAAGGCAATGGCCGCTGGCGTCTTTGAGACCCAGCCCATCGAAAAGGTCAAGCCCGGCCTCGAACTCGTGAGCAAGCTTGCAAACGAGAAGATCACGAAGAACCGCAACACTCTCGAAGCCAGGAAGACCTTCGGTGTTGGCAAGGCTCTCCGGAACCCCTACATCTAAACCTTTTTTTTTGGCTGCCACATCCATGTGGCACGATAAAATCCGTTTGAATATCTATTCGAAAGACGACAGGTCACGTTTTTACCCGCCACAAAAAAAGAAAACCGCGTGATTACGGGGAATATGAAAGACCGTGACCGTTGGTCAGATCCCCCAGGTTTTAATCTCCCGCAGTGAAGCGCCCGGTGTCAGGTGCAGGAAAAATCCCGATACCGCGCCCTGCAGGGCGGCTTCTTTTGTGGGATAGGCTCGCATATCGCGGTAATAGTCTTTTGCGCCTTTTTCCCGGACCGCAAGGTTTGCGATACCGAAATATTCGCTTTTCACCCGTATGATCTTGATCTTGAGGGGGACTTCGACATCTCTGACGTTTATCTCGTAGATCCCGATCAGTTCGCGTATCTGGACGATGTCCGGATACTGCCGGGCGAGGTCGTCATCCGGTGCTGGTGTCACACCCGTATGTTGCCGGCCGGAATGGAAAAAAGGTTCCATCTTTCCTGCCGCGGGTCGTGTGCCCGGCAGAATGATTCCAGCCTCCGGTTTTCTGGTGCTGCATACCCAATAAACCACCGGCAGATTTATACTAACCGGGCATAAACAGGAATTACCTGCTTTAGGAACCGGGTGTTTCACGGAGTGAAACCTGACCCGGCTCTGCCCGCAGAACCACAAAACCGCAGCCTTTATGCCGCTGCCGTTTTTATTCACTAGAGAGTACATGACAAAAAAATGCGGGAACTGTGGTGCACCCGCTCCCGACAGCAACTCGAGGTTTTGCGACCTGTGCGGGGCGGCACTCAAAGAAGAGCCGGTAACACCGCAGGGGTTTCCTGTCTGCCCGGCCTGCGGGGCCATAGTCTCTGACAAGATAGCCCAGTTCTGCGATGTGTGCGGCGCACCGCTGGCAAAACCGGTCTGCCCGGTCTGCGGCAATACGGCGCCATCTATCCATTCCAAATTCTGTACCCGGTGCGGTGCCACGTTTGTACCGGCAACCCCGATAAAAAGCCGTGCCGTTCCCCCTGCCATACCAGTAGCCGCACCTGAACCGGAACCCGAACCTGTCGTCGTCAAGATCAGGAAAGGACGCGTAACGATGCCAGAGCATCCTCAAGAAGAATGGGATCCATGGACGGATGACGACCCAACATTCGATGTACAGAACGTCGCCCCGCAGGAACCACTTCAGGAGCAGAAGCAGTACGCATACCTCCCGCTCGTTGCCGATGAACTTGCATCGCCTGCAGAGACCGTCTCCTACCAGGCGCCACAAATAGCGCAGATTTCCGTGCCTAAAAAAAAGTATTCCCACCTGCCCCTGATCGCCGACGAACTAAAAGAGGACGCGGAACGTCGATCAACTGCCAACTCTGATAACGAGGGGCAATCCTCGACACATAGCGACAAGCGGGGGAAAAAGAAAGGCATGTTCGGGTTCAGGTGACCCCCGGAGAGTATACCGAAAGCCGTTTTTAGAGACACTCTTTTTTAGATCTTTATTGACCGGCGTTCACGCAAAGTATTCCACGATATTGCGGAAGATCGTCATGTTGAGCGATTCTTCAGGAATGCATTCCCCGGTCCGCCGCATCTGCTCCTTTAAAAGCGGCCAGTCATAGAGGTTTACAAACTCCATCGCCCGCTCGGGATGCGGCATCATGCCCAGCACCTTGCCGTCAGCCGACGTGATACCGGCGATATCCTCCACCGAACCGTTCGGGTTATAGGGGTACTCGCCGCCGGCCGGGGTCAGGTCCTCCCGGCAGTAGGAGAACGCGACCTGCTTGTTCTTTTTGATACGCTGGAGGGTCTCGGGGGAGCAGGAGAGGTTGCCTTCACCGTGGGAGACCGGGCACCAGAGTTTTACGATGCCATGCGTCCAGATATTCTCGGCGACCGGCCTGATCGTGACAAACCGGCATTCGAGCCGCCCGCCCCGGTTGGGCATGAGCGCGATATCCCGCGAATACGTTTTGTCAAACGCGGGCACGAGCCCGAGGTTTGCGAGGATCTGGAACCCATTACAGATCCCAAGCACCAGGTTATCCCCGTCAAGGAACTCGCACAGGTCGTCCCAGAGGTTATTCCGTACCCGGTTCGCATACGCATTACCGGCACCGGTATCGTCCCCGTAGGAAAATCCGCCGGGGAAGACCAGCAGCCGGTACGCGGACAATTTCTGCCGCCCGTCAATTAAGTCGTTGATGTGGACGATGTCGGAGTCCATCCCGGCCCGGAGGAGTGCCTCCCTTGTTTCCATCTCAGAATTGATCCCGTAGCCACTCATGATGAGGGCTTTTTCCGGGATCAGGCCATGCCTGGGTTTCCCGCCATCGGCCGGCTGAAGAACTGCCATATCAGAACCCCCCAAACGGCATCTTGTATGCCGCTTCCAGTTTTGAAATTTCCGGTTCGAGAAGAAGCGTCTGGCCCGTTATTCGCAGCCGGCTGCCGCCGGTTTTCCCGAGCAGCACTGCATCGGCGCCCATGATCCGCTCGAACTCACGCTTGTGGTCTGGTGCGACCGTCACGACGAACCGGCCGAGCGACTCCGAGAAGAGGAAATAGTCCGGCCGCATGACGGACGGGATCGTGAGATCCATCCCGAGCCGGCCCGAGACTGCCACTTTTGCGAGTGCCACGCCAAGGCCGCCGTGGCTGACCGGGAATGCCGATGCCACCAGTTCGTGCGAAATGGCGTTGTGGAGGTTCTGGTACCGCAGCTTTGCCGCTGCCGCGTCAAGCGCTGGCACCGTGTTCCCGGTAAACCCGAGATGGGCAAAATACTCCGAGCCGCCAAGTTCCTCCGCAGTGTTGCCGATCACGTACACGAGATCACCGGCAATCTTCGCATCGATCGAGACCGACTTTACCACATCCGCATGAACCCCGATGGATGAGATAAGGAGCGTCGGCGGCACGGAAATCTTCACCCGGTTATTCTCTGCATCGTACCCCGAGAAATCGTTGAACATACTGTCCTTCCCGGAGATAAACGGTGTCCCGAACGCTTTTGCATAATCGTAGCATCCCCGTGCAGTTTCCTTGAGCTGCCAGAGCCGCTCCGGTTCGTCAGAAGAACACCAGCAGAAGTTATCGAGAAGCGCGATCCCGTCAGGATTGATGCCGAGCGCCACAAGCCCCCGGATCGCCGTGTCGATGGCGGCCCCGGCCATGCGGTACGGGTCAATCTCCGCGTACGAGGGAAAGAGCGCCTGCGAGAGCCCGACGCCCTTTTTCGATCCAAGAACCACTTTTGTCAGCGTTGCCGGGGCCTGCACCCGGCCTTTCCCCTGTACCGGCCCGAGCACGTGGCCACCCTGCACGGTGTGGTCATACTGGATCGTCACAAATTCCGTGGAACAGATATTTTTGCGGGAGAGCATCGCACCAAAGAGTTCGTCCAGCCGTGCCGGGCAGGGCAGAGCCGGCTCGGGATTCTTCACCGTTACCGGTGTTGTCATGAGCGTCTTTTTGGGCAGGCCGTCATGGAGGAATGCAAGTTCGACATCCATCGCGACAATGCCCCCGCACTCGACCAGGCACCGGCCGGTGCCGGTGAACTCGCCGATGACCGTCGCTTCAACCTCCCGGCGCTTCATGAGGTCCATGAACGCGTCGACTTTCTCCGGCGGGACGGCTAGCGTCATACGCTCCTGGGACTCCGAGATCCAGATCTCCCAGGGCGCCATGCCGGGGTACTTGAGCGGGACCCTGTCGAGGTCTACCCGGCAGCCGTTACTCTCTTTTGCCATCTCGGCAACCGAGCAGGAGAGCCCCCGGCCCCGTTGTCCGTGATGCTCCGGTACAGCCCGAGGTCCCGGGCTTCCTTGACCAGGACATCGGAGAATTTCTTCTGCGTGATCGGGTCGCCAATCTGGACTGCCGTCACCGGGCTCGCGGGGTCAAGCGCCTCGGAGGAGAACGTGGCGCCGTGGATGCCGTCTTTACCCACCCGGCCGCCGACCATCACCACAAGATCGCCGGGCTCGGCTTTCTTCTCGGAGAGCCTGACGCCGTTTGTCTCTCTTGGCATCACGCCGACCGTCCCGGCAAAGACGAGCGGTTTTCCCGCGTACCGGTTGTCGAAGTAACAGAAACCCTGCGGCGTCGGGATACCCGAGCAGTTCCCGCCCACGCCGACGCCACGGACCACGCCGTCAAGGATCTGTCGCGGTGAAAGGACCGGGTTCTTCTTGTCTTTTCCCCGGAACAATCTGATATCCGCGGCCGGGTCGCCGACGCAGAAACCATAGACGTTCATGCAGGGCTTTGCACCAAGACCAAACCCAACCGTGTCCCGGTTTACGCCGACAATTCCTGTGAGAGCTCCGCCAAAGGGATCGAGCGCTGACGGGGAGTTGTGGGTCTCGACCTTGTGGGTTACGAGGTTTTCGTCATCAAAAATGATCGCGCCGGAATTATCCGTAAAGACCGTCACGCAGATATCGCGGTCGCCTTTTTCCTTTCGGATCTCGTTGGTCACGGCCTGGATGCAGGATTTGTACAGCCCTTTTGGCACGTCCTCGTCCAGTGCCGAGGCAAAGATCGTGTGCTTGCAGTGCTCGCTCCAGGTCTGGGCAAGCGATTCCACCTCCACATCGGTCGGCCACCGCCCGAGCTCGTCAAAATAGTTCCGTATCGCGTGGAGCTGGGCAAGATCGAGCGCAAGCGGCCCCCGTCGCCCACCGGTCTCCGGGTCCACGATCCCCTCTTTTCCCAGGAGTACGAGATCCTCATCCGGGATTTCAAGGTCCACAAGGCCGACACCCTGCATCTCGTGGAGCTGCACCCGGGGAACCACCCGGTCCATCCCCTTGTTCCCGTACTCCTGCCGGGTTTTGATGATGACCCGGTTTACGAGAGGATTTGCCAGATTATCGCCAAGCCGGGTTATTGTCTCAGGGGGGAGATGCCCGCGGACAAAATAGAGCTGCGATGAATAGACCGCATCGCCGCGAGAGAATTTCACCTTGAGATAATCCTCAACCGTCTGGCGGGCCGTGGTGCCCACGTTGTCGGTCACGCCCGGCAGAAACCCGACCTCGATCGCATAATCGAAAAATGCGCTTGTCGCTTCGTCCACCACAAATTCCTGCACTACCGGGTTTGACAGCCGGGCACCGATCTCATGGAGTTCATCGCGGGTAAAATCCCGGGAACCGGTTGCGATCGTGTACACGTCGGCCAGCTGCAGCTCGTCGACTGGAAAACCCAGTGTCCGGACTCGGTCCGTGCGGGTTTGAAGCCGTGGATCTTTTTTATAGTGAACTTCTATGCGGTGGACAAAAGAAGCCATGCGTAATTGTGTGCCCTTAAGGAGAAAATAGATATCGTCCTTACCTGAAAAAAAACAATTAAAAAATGGGGGAGATAATTTTTTTATAATTTTGCTCTTCTTTTTTGCCATCAGCAAAAGACGTGCAAAAATAGTGGAAGGAGATTTGAGGCGATTTCTTTGGGGGCAGTGCAGTTTTTGGGACTTGTTAATCCTAAATCGGGCGAAGAACCTTTAATAAAAATCCTTAAAACCCCGTACCAACGGATATGGTACCAATGAAATCCTTACAAATCCTTATCCTCATTCTTGCCGTCATCTGCCTCGCCACAGTCCCGGCCTCCGCAGATACACCGACTAATACCACTGCGTTCGAACGTACCGTCACCGATGATTACGGCACCACGATCACGATCCATGGCGAGCCCCAGCGGGTAGTCTCTCTCGCCCCGGCAAACACCGAGATCCTCTTTGCGCTCGGCCTTGGCGACCGGGTAGTCGGGGTGACCGATTACTGCAATTACCCGGCAGCAGCAACAACAAAACCAAAGATAGGGGGATACAGCACGGTGAGCGTCGAGAACGTGATCGCGCTAAAGCCCGACCTCGTTATCGCCTCGGACGGGAACGGTGCCGAGCTCATCGGCCATCTTAAAAAACTCAACCTGACCGTGATCGTCACCAACCCGCAGAATGTGAGCGGTATCCTCAACGACATCACGTTCGTGGGCAAAGCGACCGGCGCTGACGACAACGCAACGGCACTCGTGGATTCGCTCACCGCACGGATCCGGAGCACCGGGAAGAATGCCTCGGCATTAACGGTGCACCCGAAAGTCGCCCACATCATCTGGAACGATCCCATCTACGTGAGCGGGAGCGGGACGTTCCAGGACGAGCTCATCAGCATGGCCGGCGGCACGAACGCGTTTGCCGGCAAACAGGACTATGCGACGATCGGCACCGAGGATTTCATCGCGGCCAACCCGGATATCCTCATCGTGAACTCCGGCACCGGCATGGGAGGCAGCGAGGACTCTGTGGCGCAGTACTTCGAGAACGAGACCCGGTTTGCGAATGTCGGGGCCATCAAGAACCACCGGGTCTACGTGATCGATTCCGACACGATCGACCGGGCCGGGCCCCGGATCGTGGACGCGCTGGAGATCGTTGCCGGGGATATCCGGACCGCAGACACCGGTTCACCGGCAGCGACGCCTTCCCGGGCTGCCCCGGGTTTCGAGATGGTACCAGCCCTTGTTGCGCTGGCAGCCGGGATGGTTGTTGCCCTGCGGCGGATACGATAGTACCGGGGATATAATCTGCCGAAAAAGAGCAAAAGGTCATATCGGGCATACGCAAAATTAAATACACATACATACACAGAACTGCGTATGTCCACCAAAACCATCAGCATCACGGAAGAAGCCTACGAGCGGTTAAAGAGCCTCAAGAATGATGAGTCCACCAGTTTCTCCGAAGTTATTGTAAAATATTATCCGGTCCGTAGGAAATTGTCCGAGGTCCTTGAAGAACTGGGGGACTGCTCCAGTCTCGCAGATACCATCGGCAAGGTATCGCATGAGATGCGGAAAACGAAAATGCGAAACGTCAGGTTTTAACAATGCCGATCGCGGACACCTCGTTTATCGTTGACCTGATGAGAAAAGATCCCGGTGCGCTTGCATGTTACCGGGCATATGAAGAGGATGGCATTGTCCTTTTTACGACCGGCATAACAGCACTTGAGCTCTATAAGGGAGCGTTTGTCTCAAAAAACGACAGTAACCGAATCAAAGTACAAACGATCCTGGAATTATTTATCGTGCTCCCGGTGGACGAGTCAGTATACGAGGCATTCGGCAGGATTGCCGCAGGACTCTGCCTGTCAGGAAATCCGATCGGGGATTTTGATGAAGTGATCGCTGCGCTTGCACTCTGTAATGACAAAGAGATCATAACCCGGGATCGTCATTTTGAAAAGATCCCAAACCTTTCCGTGATATCGTACTGATGGTTTTTTACTGGTTCCCCAAAAAAGCACAACACTATTTTACTTAAATCAACCATAATTTAATCACATGCAGAAGGGGTATGCGGCCATCATTGTCCTTGCAGTGCTCGCCGTGGCAACAGTCGTCGTCTGCACCGGTTTTGGGCCGGCGGGGACGCCGTTTTTCGGCCTGTCCGGCAACGATGCCGGATCGCTTATCCTCTTTGACGTCCGGCTGCCCCGGGTCATCGCCGCGATGCTCGTGGGCGCCGGGCTTGCCGCGGCCGGCGTCGTGATGCAGGGCCTTTTCCGGAATTCCATGGCAGACCCGTACCTCCTTGGCACCTCATCGGGTGGGGCCCTCGGGGCCGCCCTTGCAATCGTCTGCCTTGGCGGGGCGTTCCATTCCCTCCTCGCCTTTGTCGGCTGCCTTGCCGCATCGTTTCTCGTCTACGGCATCGCGCAGAACAAGGGCCGCGTGCAGGTCGAGCAACTGCTGCTCACCGGTATCGCGGTCTCGATGTTTTTTGCCGCCATCCTCTCCGCCATCATGTATTCCTCGGGCCAGAACCTGCACCAGATCCTCTTCTGGCTCCTCGGCGGGTTCTGGAATGTTTCATGGGACGACGTGACGCTCGGCCTCATTATCATTCCGGCCGCACTCTGTCTTCTCCTCTTTTCCCGGGAGCTCAACATCTTCTCGCTCGGGGAAGACGATGCGACCCATCTTGGGGTCAATACCGAGCGCCTCAAGCTCATTCTCCTTGGCATCAGCTCGCTTATCACCGGCATCGCGGTCGCCATTGCCGGCTGCATCGGGTTTGTCGGCCTGATCACCCCGCATGTCGTGCGGCTCGTGGTCGGCCCGGACCACCGGGTGCTCCTCCCGGCTGCGATGCTCGCCGGAGGGATCCTCCTCGCGCTCTCCGACACCGTGGCCCGGACGATTGGTAACGAGATGCCGGTCGGTATTGTCACGGCATTTCTGGGCGCACCGTTCTTCATCTGGCTCCTGAAACGGAGGTATGCCGCATGATCGAACTTGCCGGCCTCGATGTGCACTACGGGGCAGCAAAAGTGCTCGACGCGATCACGCTTGAAGCAAAAAAAGGCGTCTTTGTCGGGATCATCGGCCCGAACGGTTCGGGAAAGACCACGCTCTTAAAGGCGATCAGCCGGGTGGTCGCGCCCACGGGCGGGATCATCCGGCTCGACGGCCTGCCGCTCGCGGATATCTCCAGCCGGGATCTTGCACGGTCGGTCGCAGTCGTCCCGCAGGAGACCACCGTCGGTTTTGATTTTACCGTCCGGGACGTGGTGCTGATGGGGAGATACCCCCACCTCGGCCGGTTTGCAAAAGAGACAAAATGGGATCTTGCCGCCTGCGACCGGGCCATGGAACTGACCGGCATCACGCACTTGTCCGACCGCTCGGTAAACGCGATCAGCGGCGGCGAACTCCAGCGGGTGATCATCGCCCGGGCGCTCGCCCAGGAGCCCCGCCACCTGCTCCTTGACGAGGCAACCTCTCACCTCGACATCAGCCACCAGGTCGAGGTCCTCACCACGATAAAAAAATTGTCCGGGGAGATCGCGGTTATCGGCGTCTTCCACGACCTCAACCTCGCTGCGTATTTCTGCGATGAGATCATTGTATTAAAAAACGGGAAGATCGAAGCGGCCGGTACCCCGGCCGAAGTGATCACGCCCGCGACCCTCCAGAAGGTGTTTGACATCGAAGCCTCGGTCAGCATCCACCCGGTAACCGGAAAACCGCTCGTCATCCTGCTCCCGCTCTCACGCGAGGTGGTGAAAAACGACTGCCGGGTCCATGTCATCTCCGGCGGGGGGACCGGCACGGAGATCATCCGGGCCCTGCACCGGTCCGGCTGCCGGGTGACGACCGGGGTCCTTGCGATGAACGACACAGACTACGCGGCGGCAACGGAACTGGGGATCGCCTGCATCACGGAACCGCCGTTCTCGCCCATCACGGAGAACTCGCAGGCGGCACTTGCCGCACAGATCGCAGCAGCCGATCTGGTCGTCCTGACATCAGCGCCGGTCGGGCCGGGAAACCTCGACAACCTCCGCGTCCTTGCGGAGGCAGAAAAAACACCGGTCCTCTTCCTCGCGGATGATGGCCGGGCTACGCTCCCGGATTACACCGGCGGAAAAGCCACCGCGTATCTTGACCGGATGACAGCCGCACACCGGCTTGAGGTTGTCACCGGAAACGATCTGATCGACCGGTGCACGCACTGGAGGGAAAAATAATGACTGCACGCTACGGCTGCTCGACCTTCTGCTGCATGGACCTGCCCCTTCCTGAGGCCCTCGCGCTCATCCGGGAAAAGACCGACCGGATCGAGATCGTCTCGGAGGGGTTCCACGATCTCTTCCGGTCCCACGAGGCCTGCCACGCGGTCGACGCCCAATACTCAGTGCATGCCCCGCTCTCGGACCTCAATCTTGCGAGCACGAACGACCGCATCCGCACCGCCGGCCTCGGTGTGATCGACGAGCTCGCGGGGATCTGCGACAGCATCCACGCGGAGACGCTCGTGGTGCACCCGGGCTATTTCCCGTGGGCGAACATGCAGGGCCTCTCCCGCGACGCGCTGCTCCTGTCGCTTGACGCCATCCCCGCCATCCAGCAGGAGCACGATGTCAGGATCGCGATCGAGAACATGGGCGCGTGGGAATGCCTCCACTTCCGGCAGCCGGACCTCCTCTCCGAACTGGAACGACACGACATCGGCTTTGTTCTCGATGTGGGCCACGCCCGGCTCAACAACAACCTTGAGGAGTTTGCCCGCCGCAGCCGGCCCTGCCACGTGCACCTCCACGACAACTGCGGGACAAACGACGACCATGCAGCGTGCGGGACCGGCACGATCGATTTTGCCGCACTCCTCCCGCTCCTGCCGGCATCCGCGTCCCGGGTTATCGAGTGCTCCCATATCGAAGCGTACGAGAAGAGCGTAGCGTACCTTTCCTCGCTTGAAAACCAAAGGGAACGGTCTCCCGGATAAGTCTGCAAACGACAGATTATACCCATAAAGAAGTAAACGAGATGATCATGCAGGCAGAGATCCCCCGGATCCTGATCGCGGGCACGCACAGCGGCTGCGGCAAGACGACGATCGCAAGCGGCCTGATGGCGGCACTCGTGGCCCCCAGGCAGCCGATCTCTCCCTCATATGACCTGCGGATCGTCTCCAAAAACCCTTCCCGTACAAGCCCGCTATAGTGCAAGTATAATTCCCGGTTAATAAGGTTATTTTGGAAAAATGCGTGTTTTAAAGAGAATTTTTGAATGGCATGAACAGCGCTTCCACGGGAAACCGATCACAAGGGATCACATGATTCCGGCCCTCCGTCAGAGAATCGATCCTCAGGTACCTGTATTCCCTGATCCTAGGAAAGACCCCCGGTGACTGTCGGAACACCTGTACCCTGCCCCTGTGGTTACTTGGATCGATCCGTGGTCTCCCACCAGATCTTCGCGTACTTTGAATTCCCGGCAACCACCACTCCGTCGTGTTCCTGTCGCACGAGCGGCGCCAGGTACGCGTCGAGCACCCGCTCCTGTTTCGGGGTCGTCACGCTGAACCGGTGCCGGAAGAATGCGGTCAGCTCGTTGCGGGAGGAAAACCGGTACTCTTTGTTGAGCCGCATCATCTCAACGTTCGCGTAGATCCCGGCCTCGTACAGCACCTCAAAGAGACAGTTGGTCTTCGGCCCGGAATAGTACGTGCTCCCGTGCAGCGGCTGCCAGAGATCGGCATACATCCGCTCCCAGAACGGCATGTCCACGAACCAGTACAGGCAGACCTGCCCACAGGAGACTGCATCCATCTTCAGGAGCGCCGCCCGGATATCTTCCATCGTTAAGGAGAGCGAGGCAATGACGAGATCGTACGGCCCCTCAAGATCCTGGACCGGTTCGATATCTTCCCAGCGTTTCCGGATACAGGAAATATTTATGATTCCCTGCACCCTGCACTGCTCCATGAGGACTGCAGCCATGCCGGCGCCGGGCTCGATCGCGGTCACGTCCTTTACGAGCGGGGCAAGCGGGATAGCGAGCGTCCCCGGCCCAGCACCGATATCGAGTACCCGCGTTTTTTTTGTGAGCCTGAGCCCCGCAACGGTCGCCTTTATCCTGTCATCAGATTCGTTCCCGACATTTGCCGCATACCGCTTCGCATTCTCCGGATCGTTCCAGTTATGAGACGAATCCTCGAAATGCTTTGAGGATTCCTGAAGGTGCTGCTGTTCCATCCAGATCTTGTTCCAGCCGGTGGATTTTTGGGAGGAGTCCGGTGCAGGATACATAGGGGTACTATCAATCATCCCCGGTAATGAGGTTTTTGCCCAGGCCTTGGCAGGAGCTGTATAAAAAAGAGGCTTCAGGCAGGGGACGTTTGCGAGGGGCTAAAAAAAAGTTTGTCTCACCCTTGTTCTCCTACGATTACGGATCACCGGTTGTTTCGTTTCAGGTAGAGTGCCCATCCCCCGACAAAGAGCGCAAGAACGATGATAACCGCCGCGACCGGGAGGACCGGGAACCCGGTCTTCTTCGTAACCGCCGAGTACTGCGGTACGGTCACGCTCTCTGTCGAGGTTATCACATTGCCATCCGCATCCTTGTACGACAACTGGAGGGGAACAGTCATGCTGCGGGCGGCAGAGAACGTGACTTCGAAACTGCCAAAGTCGTCGGGTTTGAGCGTCCCGATCACGTAGGTTCTGTACGGATCCTCCGGGATCGCAGGAGCAATGGAGGTGACCGAGACCGCATTTGCCGTGGTAAGACCGGCGTTTGTAACGTCCCCTTTGACATGAATAATTCCCGAGACCGAAGTTACTTCTATATTGCTTGTTAACGGGTTTGCCTTCTTTTTATCCGGGGAGAATATGATGGGAACCTGAATGTCGGCGTGGTGATGGTTATCCCCGTTGTTGTACGACACGGTCACATTGAGCACGGTCTCATAGTCAGGTGTCACGGAAAAATTTATCGGGATGCTGGCACCCGATCCGAGGTTTCCGACATAAAGGGAGGAGGGCAGGATCTCTACACCGGGTCCTCCTGTGATCTCAACAACCACATTTTTCACGTTGTTTTTCCGGGGATTTGCGATCTGGAGGGAGATCGCATCCTTCTTTGCCCGGGTAAACGAGTCCGGCTTTGAAAGGACCGCGACGGTAAGAGGGGTGTTATCCACCTCCACCACTCCCCGGTAGTACAGGTTGTCCGCGTCGCGAAGGTTGAGCGAGAATGTCGGGAAATAGTATCCTTCTGGAGCCTCGGAAATCACCGAGAACTGGTACGTGCGGGACTGGAACGGGCCGATGGTCGCCGAGGTATCGTAGGTACCGCTGGTGAACCGTAAGTCCCTGTCGCCAAACGCGGCATGGTTTACCCCGATACTCTGGTTGGTATTCCCGTTTGTCACAACCACGGTCACGGTCCCGATATCGCCGGTGAAAAAAACACCCGGGTCAAATGACATATTTGCGACATAGATATTGTTTGCCGCTACAATGGATTCCGGTGTGGCAACTGCACCCGATTCCCCTATTCCTGCCAGAAGCCAGAGGGCAAGAAGTACACAGAGGCTGACCTTTTGCATTTACAGGCCTGCCAGTTTGTAGAGCTGGTAGATAATGAGCAGGATTACCGGGATGCCAACACAGATTGCGGCATCTCTCATCGGGATGTTCCGTGCCTGCTTTATCCCGAAGATCCAGGTGTTGGCACTCCAGAGCAGAAACACCATGGAGATGACTGCAGAGATCTGCGTGAATTCTACCATTGCCGGATCGTTTATGAGCGCGGTCGTCGCATCCTGGATCAGCTGAGGGTTCTGGAGTGCAGTCGACGTGAGCGTGGGGATGGCAACTTTCGGGAGGTACTCAAATGCTGCAACGAGCGTTATGAGCGAGCCTGCCACCAGCGGGACATAGCCATACCCGACCACTTCAAGGCACCGGCTGAAACTTCCGGTTCCCTTAAAAATTTTTGAGATAAGGTAGAACACACCGGCCCAGACAACCCAGACGACAAAGGTCATGATAAACGCCGCAATGACCGTCCCGATCAGGATGATCGCGCCCATTCCCTGCATTGCAGAGTCCAGCATGCCGGCGGTGATTACACCCGTGAAGTACCCGGCAGCAGCCGCGATGATCGCGCTGGCAAGGACAATAAGTCCCGGTACCGTGAGCTGTTCTTTTTCACCCAGTGCCTGTTGGAAAAACCTGTTCGGATTGATGAGAAGATCCATCCATGAAATACCCATAAGATCACTCTCCCGTAATGGGATTTGTTGAGAATATATGGTGCAGTTCTTGCACGTAAAATGCGTGGATAATATATTTTCAGATGTACCTGTTGACCTGTTTGACGGATTGTGGAGTTTTCCGAAGTTTTAGCCCTGTGCGCAGGCTTTGTTTATCATCCGGCTCCGCAGGCACATTGTACAAAAATTTACATAATATGCTTAAAGTGTACCACAATGTATATATTTATACAAAGTGAATAACCGGGCATGCAGACTAAGATCCTCCTTGATGAGGAGCAGATACCCAAAAAGTGGTATAATATCCAGGCAGACCTGCCCTCTCCTCTCGATCCCCCGCTTCATCCCGCCACACACAAGCCGATCGGCCCGGATGACTTAAAAGCGATCTTCCCGATGGAACTTATCCGTCAGGAAGTGACAACAGACCGCCATGTGGATATCCCTGAAGAAGTGCGGGACGTGCTCCGGCTCTGGAGGCCAAGCCCCCTCTACCGCGCCCACCGGCTCGAGAAGTTCCTGAAAACCCCGGCGAAGATCTACTACAAGTGGGAGGGAGTGAGCCCGGCCGGGAGCCACAAGACAAACTCCTCCGTCCCTCAGGCATACTACAACATGAAGGCCGGGATGGAACGGCTCTCAACCGAGACCGGGGCCGGCCAGTGGGGTTCGGCCCTCGCCTTTGCCACGATGCTCTACGATCTTGAGTGCACAATCTACATGGTCCGGTCGAGTTACACGCAGAAACCATACCGGAAGTCGATGATGAAAGTCTGGGGCGCGGAGTGTATCCCGAGCCCGAGCACGAAGACAAAATCCGGACGGGCCGTGCTCGAAAAAGATCCCGAGACGCCGGGAAGCCTCGGCATCGCCATATCGGAAGCAGTCGAGGATGCCGCAAGCCACAGCAACACGAACTATGCGCTGGGCTCGGTCTTGAACCACGTCTGCCTCCACCAGACCGTGATCGGTCTCGAGTGTAAGGAGCAGCTCGCCATGGTCGACGATTACCCGGACGTGGTGATCGGGTGCGTGGGCGGCGGCACCAACTTTGCCGGCATCTCGTTCCCGTTCGCGGGTGACAAGCTCACGGGAAAGCACAAGGATACTGATATCATCGCAGTCGAACCGGCGTCCTGCCCGAGCCTCACCAAAGGCCTGTACACCTACGACCTTGCCGATGAAGCGGGCTACACCCCGCTCCTCAAGATGTTCACCCTTGGTCATGACTTTGTCCCGCCCTCCATGCACGCGGGAGGCCTGCGCTACCACGGGGACTCGCCGATCGTTTCGCGGCTCGTCCATGATGGCGTGATGCGGGCGGTCGCTTACCACCAGAGCGAGGTCTTCGAGGCGGCCCAGACCTTTGCCCGGACCGAAGGGATCATTGTCGCTCCCGAGACATCCCATGCGGTGAAGTCCGCGATTGACGAGGCGCTCGTATGCAAGAAGACCGGCGAGGAGAAAACGATCCTCTTCAACTGCTCCGGCCACGGCAACTTCGATATGACCGCTTACGATGCCTTCTACAGCGGCCAGCTCGTGGACTACGAGTACCCGGACGAACTCATCAGGCAGGCGATCGGCCGGATCCCGAAAATTTCATAATTTTATTTATGCTCCGCATCGGTTTTCTCATTAATCCTGTCGCCGGTATGGGCGGGTCCGTGGGGCTTAAAGGCACGGACGGGAAGGCGGACGAGGCCCGGGAGCGCGGGGCAGTTCCCCGTGCTGCGGAAAGGGCGGCGATCACTCTCCGGATCCTTTCAACCGTTCCGGACCTTTTTTTTGTAACCTGCTCCGGTGAGATGGGGGAGGATGCCCTGCGCAGGTGCGGGATATCCTCGTACCGGGTTGCGTACGCGTGCCCGGGGATCAGCACCGCCGGCGATACAAAAAAAGCCGTCTCGGCATTCCTGGTGGAAAACGTTGACCTGATCCTCTTCTGCGGTGGCGACGGTACGGCACGGAATGTTTTTGAGGTTGCACAGCGGACCGTTCCGGTTCTTGGAATCCCTGCGGGTGTGAAGATGTACTCCGCGGTATTCGCGCTTGACCCGGCGGCTGCGGCGGCCCTTGTCTCTCAACCTTACAGCCTCCAGGATGCGGAGGTGATGGACGTGAATGAAGAAGCGTACCGGGCCGGGGCACTGGAGACCTCCCTGTACGGTGTTGCCCGTATTCCTGCCCGGGCCCATATGACGCAGTCTGCAAAGCAGGTGTTCGAGGAACCGGACGAGGAGCGGGCGAAGGCGGAGATCGCACGGTTCCTGGAGGAAGTGATGATCCCGGATTCCCTCTATATTATCGGGGCCGGGACGACAACAGTGGCGATCGCCCGGCGGCTCGGGGTCCAAAAAACTTTACTCGGGGTGGACGCGATCTGCAACGGCCACCTGGTTGCATCGGACGCCGATGAAAAAACGCTCCTTGCTCTGGCCGAAACCTATCCCGAAACGAGAATTATTGTCAGCCCCATCGGCGCCCAGGGTTTTATTCTCGGCCGGGGGAACCAGCAGATCAGCGCACCGGTGGTCAGGAAAGCCGGGCTGCGGAACCTGATCGTTGTTGCAACGCCTCACAAACTGCGGGAGACACCCCTTTTGTATGTAGATTCCGGAGACCCGGCACTCGACCGGGAATTCGGGGACTCAATCCAGGTGATCTCCGGTTACCGGATTGCCCAGCGGAAGAAAATTTTCCAGTCGTTGTAACGTGCAGGGTACCGATCATGCGGTCCCGGATCCTTGAGTGATAAAAAAAGAAGGATGTGACAGGCATTACCCGAGGGGCGCGATGGTCTTTTTATACATCTCGTTCAAGACCTGAGCGAGACCTGCGTAGATCGCCAAGAATCCGCAGAGGATCCCCTCGTATCCTGCGATCACCGTGATCGTCCCGTTGCCGGTCACATCCCCGAGGGCGAGCAGGAAGAACAGGATCGTAAGCGTCCCAAACACCAGCTGGAGCGCCCGGTTCGCTTTCAGGGTTCCGATGAACATGACGAGCGTGAAGATCCCCCACATGGCAAGGTACGCGGCCATCGCGGTTTTGTCCGGTACATCTGCAAGGCCCATTTTCGGGAGCACCAGAAGGGCAACCAGTGTCAGCCAGAACAACCCGTAGGAGGTAAACGCGGTCGCCCCGAACGTGTTGTTCTTCTTCCACTCCTCGATGCCAGCAATGATCTGCGCGAGGCCCCCGTAGAAGATCCCCATGGCGAGGATCATGGAACCCAGTGCAAAGAATCCCGCATTGTGCAGGTTTAAGAGCACGGTCGTCATACCGAACCCGACAAGGCCGAGGGGCGCCGGGTTTGCCGTTATGTCCAGATTTTTGACGGTAGTCACCTGTTGTGGCGTTTCATTCTGCATGGTATACTCTCTGGTTTGTGGTTTTTCTCACCATTTTTCATTCATCTGTCGTTACCGGTATTCTGCACCCTTTATTCATCGAGTGTCGAGACATCTCCGAGGTCCAGACCCAGTTCTTTTGCCTTCAAGACCCGGCGCATGATCTTGCCGCTGCGGGTCTTCGGGAGCTTGTCGACAAACTCAATCTCGTGCGGGACTGCGATGGGCCCGATTGTCATGCGGACGTGATACATGAGGTCCTGTGTCAGTTTCTGGCTTGGCGAGTTGCCGACACGAAGGATGACGAAGGCCTTGATGGAATTCCCCCTGATGGCGTCGGGTTTCCCGATCACCGCAGATTCTGCCACCGCATGGTGGGAGACAAGGGCACTCTCCACTTCTGCTGTCCCGATGTTGTGGCCGGAGACGATGATGATGTCATCGGCCCGGCCGATCACCATGATGTACCCGTCCGTTCCCTTGACCGCAAGGTCACCGGCGGCATAGCACCCTTCAATCGTCTCCCAGTATTTCCGGTACCGCTCGTCGTTCTTGTACACCGTACGCAGCATCGATGGCCACGGCTTTTTGATCACAAGGAATCCACCGGTGCCCGGAATTACCGGCTTCCCGTCCTTGTCCACGACATCCACTTCGACGCCGGGGATTGCCTTGCCCACGAAACCGGGACGCATCGGTTCGCCGGCCATCGTGGTGATGATCTGCATACCGGTCTCGGTCTGCCACCAGGTATCCACGATCGGGCACCTGCTCTTCCCGATCACCCGGTAGTACCATTCGAATGCCTCCGGGTTGAGCGGCTCGCCGACAGACCCGATGATACGCAGAGAGCTGAGGTTGTACCGGTCCGGCCACGCCTCCCCGACTTTCATGAAGGTCCGGATCGCAGTCGGTGCCGTGTAGAACACCGAGATCTGCTGCTCCTCGATCAGCTTCCACCAGCTGCCGGCGTCCGGGTAGTCCGGGGTAATCTCCGTGATAAACACCGTTGCCCCGACCGCGAGCGGGCCGTACACGATATAACTGTGGCCGGTGATCCAGCCGGGGTCTGCCGTGCACCAGTAGATGTCCCGCTCCTTGAGGTCAAAGACCATCTTCGTGGTATAGTACGTACCGACCATGTAACCGCCGCAGGTATGGACGACACCCTTGGGTGTGCCGGTTGATCCGCTCGTATAGAGAATGAACAGCGGATCTTCTGCGTCCATCACTTCGGCAGGACAGTATGCCGGTACGCCCTCCATGATCCCGTAGAAATCATGCTCCCTTCCCGGGCGGAGTTCAACCGGGGGCTCCCTGCGCCTCCGGTACATTACGATGTGTTCCACGGAGGGTGCATTGTCGATGGCCTCTTTTACGATAGTGATCAGGGGAATTGCCTTGCCGCGCCGGATCGAGATATCTGCGGTGATCACCACTTTTGCCTCCGCATCCTTGATCCGCATGTTCAGCGCGGTGGTCCCGAATCCGGCAAAGACGACGGAATGGACGGCCCCGATCCGGGCACAGGCGAGCATCGCGATGAGCTGCTCAGGCACCATGGGCATGTAGATACAGACCCGGTCGCCTTTTTTCACGCCGAGATTTTTAAGGCCGTTTGCAAATTTCATGACCTCGCCCAGCAGGCGCTGGTACGAATATACCCGCTCCTTTCCCTCCTCTCCCCGCCAAATCAGGGCCACTTTGTTCCGGCGGTCGCCGGTCACATGGCGGTCAAGGCAGTTGGCGGTAATGTTAAGCTGAGCGTTCAGGAACCACCTGGCATAGGGATACTTCCATTCGCAGATCTGATCCCATGGCCGGATCCATTCGAGATCTTTTGCCACCTCCCCCCAGAACGCATCGGGATCGGACAGGAACCTCTCGTAGGTTCTCTGGTAGTCTCCTATCCATGAGGCACGCTTGTACTCCGCATCCGGCGTATAGTACTTCGCGTTCTCCACCAGTTTGACATCAAAGTCTTCGTTCATCTCTCCCCAAATTTTACACTATTAATCATGTTAAATTGTTATATAAATTTTAGTGATCCGGGGATATACCCGGACAGTGAATTTATCTGTATATATAAAAATCTCTCTCCTGTCACCCGATACTGCAGAAATAAATTAAATCCCGCAATTTACGGGCAAATTTGTCAAAATATGAAAATACAAGAATCATTATCTATCGGAGTCTTTCAATATTGTATTAATGCTGGTCAGAATGAAGGGATGCATGCTCGGTGCGGCTGTGGGTGATGCCCTTGGCATGCCAAACGAGAGCACGATGCCCGGTCTTTCCAAGATGAAATACGGGTACCGCAGGGCATACAAGGGGCACCCCAATAACCGTCTTGCCGCCGGCCAGTACACGGACGATACCCAGACCATGATCCTCGTGGCAACGCTGCTTGCTGACGGGAAGTACACGGACGAACGGTACGGGCTTGCCTTAAAGGAACTTTACGCGAGAGAAGTACTCCGGTTCCCGGATGGCTCGGTATCTGCCGCCTGCGATCATATGTTTTCCGAAAAAATTCTTGCGTGCGGCGTGAAGTCCACGACTGCCGGGTGCCTGCCCCCCGCCCTCCCGTTTGCCCTAGCCTACCCCGATATCCATGAAGGTACCGAGCGGGCGGTCCGGGCCTGCTCGGTGACCCATACCCACCCGGCAGCCCACGCCGCGGTCTCCACGTTTATCACGCTGTTGTATTACGCGATCCATGAGAGCCCCGACCCGGTAGACAAAGCCCTGCAGCAGGCGCAGAATGAGGATGATGTTCTGGGCAGCAAGATCCATAACGCCCTCAAACTGGAAGCGGAGGGGACGGAAACCGATACCGCAGTCCTCAGGATCGGCAACGATGTCTCGCTGTACCAGACGCTTCCCATCGCATTTTTCTTAATCAAAAGGTACGAGCGCCCTGCCGACCTCCTGACCGTAGCTGCCCATGTTGGCGGGAACACCGATACGATCGGTTTTCTCTGCGGGGCATACCTCGGGGCGAGCAAGGGCCGCGATGCCATCCCGGCCGACCTGCTGGAGAGTCTGGAAGACCGGCAGCGGATCGAGATCCTCGCCCAGCGGATCTTCGATATTTACACCCGGAAACTCGAAACCTGATCCCCTGCGGGGCACCCGGAAATCCGGGTTAAAACGCTTAATTTTGCTCTCTTTTTGCTTATAACCGGAATCTTTGCATCTCCTCCCCGCAAAGGGTTAAGTTTTCAAAAAAAAATACACTCCTGTATGAAAGTTGCGATTGTCGGGGCTTCCGGGTATGCCGGTGGCGAGCTGGTCCGCCTCCTGGTCCACCATTCTTCTGCGGAGGTTGTCTGCGCCACCTCCCGCAAACTGGCAGGGACACCTCTCGATCAGATCCATCCCCATCTCAAAGGATTCACGAATCTCAAATTTGAGAACCTGGCACCGGATGCCATCGATGCAGATGTGGCATTCCTCGCGGTTCCGCATACCGCGGCCATGTCCATCGCAGGAAAACTCCTCTCGCGGGGCATCAGGGTTGTCGACCTGAGTGCCGACTACCGCCTTCCAAAAGAGACGTTTGAGAAGGTGTACGGCGTCCCGCACACGGATTATTTCCCCGCCCCGTACGGCATCCCCGAGCTGCACCGGAAGGACTGTGTCAACGCAAAGTTTGTCTCAAATCCCGGGTGTTTCCCCACCGGGGCGACCCTTGCCGCGGCCCCCCTCGCAAAGTATGCCCATACCGTGATCTTCGATTCAAAGACCGGAGTAAGCGGGGCCGGGGACAACCCGTCTGCGACAACGCATTATCCCAATGTCGGGGACAATATCAGCCCGTACAAGTGGACCAGCCACCGCCATCTCGCGGAGATGAAACAGGAACTCTCAAAACTCGGGTCAAAGGCGAAGGTCTACTTCACCCCTCACCTCGTCCCGGTGAACCGGGGGATCCTCACCACCGCCCATATCCTGCTCGATGAACCCATGGAGACAAAAGAGGTCGAGAAGCTGTACCAGGACTTCTACAAGGACGAATTTTTCGTCCGGTATCAGAAGCCGATGCTCTCTGCCGTCCGGGGGAGCAACTTCTGCGACCTGATGGTCGAGAGCGAAGGCCTGCGGGTCGTTGTGGCTTCAGCGATTGACAATCTGGTGAAAGGTGCAAGCGGCCAGGCAATCCAGAATATGAATATCATGTGCGGCTTTAAGGAAACCGACGGCCTTGTGGCTGCCGGGATGCTGCCGTAAGGAGGAATACCATGGAATATAAGAGCATCTGTGCGGTCAGGGGAGTTACCGCGAACGGGATAAAGGAAGGAAAGTTCGGGCTCGCCCTGATCCGGGCAAGCGGGACCGCTGCCGGTGTCTTCACCGAGAACCTTGCGCGGGCCGCTCCCATCGAGCTGATGCGCAAACAGATTAAGGCCGGAAAACTCGAGGCCGTCATCGCGAACAGCGGCTGCGCGAATGCGTACACCGGGAAACGGGGGTACAATGACGCGGTGGAGATGACCGAGTACGCCGGGTCAGCGCTCGGCCTTGAGGCAAACACCATCGGCGTTGCAAGCACCGGGGTCATCGGCCGGTACCTCGATCTCCCGCTCATCCGGCGCCAGTGTGCCGGGGTCGCGCTCAATCTCAAAGCAACGCCCGAAGCGGAGGATCTTGCCGAAAAGGCGATCATGACGACCGATACAAAGCCCAAGCATGCGCTGGTACAGCGGGAAGGCTTCACCATCGGGGCGATTGCGAAGGGAAGCGGCATGATTGCGCCCAACATGGGCACCATGCTCTCGTTCATCTACACTGATGCCGAGATCGAGGCAAAACCGCTCAAGGCTGCGCTCAAACTCGCTGCACAGCGGACGTTCAACAGGGTCGTTGTCGATGGCGATACAAGCACGAACGACATTGCGCTCTGCACGGCAACCGGGGAAGCGGGAAAGGCAAACGAGAAAGAGTTCTCGGTCGCGCTTGAAGAGTGCTGCCGCATCCTTGCCCGGCAGATCGCAGCCGATGGCGAAGGGGCAACAAAGCTCCTCGAAGTCACCGTAAAGGGCGCTCCCAAAGAGTCCGCAGCCGCAAAAGTTGCAAAGGTCATTATCGAATCCCCGCTCGTGAAGACCGCGGTCTATGGCGAAGATCCCAACTGGGGGCGTGTCGTGGCGGCAGCAGGCCGGGCCGGCGTGAAATTTGACCCGAACGCGGTCTCGCTCTGGATCAGCGACGGGAAGAACAAGTACCCGCTCGTGAAATCCGGCGAGATCATCGCCGATCTCGCGAAGGCAAAAGCCGCGATGCACGGGAAAGAGGTCATCTTTATTCTTGACCTTGGAGCGGGAAAGGAAGAAGCCACCGCGTGGGGCTGCGACCTCACCGAGAAGTACGTTGAGATCAACGGGAGGTACACGACATGATGAAGCGCGAGGACGTCCTCATGGAGGCCCTCCCCTATATCCAGCAGTTCCACGGCAAGACGATCGTCATCAAACTGGGCGGCCACGCGATGGTCGACCCGGTTGTCCTTGAAAATGCGATCCGGGACGCGGTGCTGCTCCACTACGTCGGGATCCGTGTCGTGCTCGTCCATGGAGGCGGGCCGGAGATCACCGAGAAGATGAAGGCGCTCGGGAAAGAGTCGGTCTTTGTCGGCGGGCTCCGGGTCACCGATCAGGAGACGCTGGAGATCGCCCAGATGGTGCTCGTCGGAAAGATCAACAAGGGCATCATCTCCCTGATTGCCAAATGCGGCGCAAAGGGTGTCGGGCTCTCGGGAAGCGATGGCAACATCATCATCGCAAAGAAGCTGGATCTCCAGAAGGTCAATGTAAAGGGTGTGGAACAGGAAGTGGACCTCGGGCATGTCGGGGAGATCGAATGGATCGATCCGTCGCTCCTCAACACCCTCCTCGATCAGGGGTACATCCCGGTGATTTCACCCATTGCCATCGACCGGTTCGGGGGCAGCCTCAACATCAACGCAGACACCGCTGCCGGGGATATTGCCGTGGCGCTCAAGGCCTACAAGCTGATCAACATGACCGATGTCGATGGTGTCATGGACGCGAAACGAACCCATGTCTTCCGCAGGCTCACGATCAATGAAGCCCGCGATCTTCTCACTTCAGGTGCGATTGGCGAGGGCATGATTCCGAAAGTGACCTCGGTCATAAAAGCGGTCGAGAACGGGGTCAAGTACTCCCACATCATCAACGGGAACGTCGAGCACAACCTGATCCTCGAGCTCTTCACCCACGATGGCGTAGGGACGATGATCTCCCTCCAGTAGGTTTTTTTGCCGGACGGGTCAACACTCCACTAGAGACAAATCCCGCAATCACAAAGGATACAGGTGTCACCGGATGGACAGGATCATCAAGATTTTTATTGCCGTGTTTGCCATAATCGCCGCTGCCACGGTTGCCGTTATTCTCGTAACCTCTTCGGGTACCGCGACGACCACCCCGACCACTGCCGTTGCCGTAGATATCGGTGATGGCAGCACCGTGTTTTTCTTCTATGGCGAGGAGTGCCCGCACTGCAAGAAAATCGAACCCTTCATCGATAACCTCTCGAAGAAATATCCCGATGTCGAGATCCAGAAACTTGAGATCTGGCATAACCAGACCAACCAGCAGATCTATACCTCGGTAAATGCGGCGGCCGGCATCACATCTCCCTCCGGTGTCCCCGAGATCGTTGTCGGGAAAGTAGTTCTTGTCGGGGAAGTCGAGATCCCCCAGAAACTCGAAGCCTACGTGCAGGCCATTGAAAAAAAAAAGGTGAATCCGGCACCATAAGCATAACGCCGGTCCCCTCTTCTTTTAACACTCCCCTCACCGCATACTTTTTCTATGGCGACGGGTGCAGCCATTGCGATGCCGTAAAGCCCTTTGTCGAGGAGACCTCCTCAAAGTACCCGTCGCTTGATCTCGCGCAGCTGGAGGTCTACCATAACACAACGAGCCAGGCCCGGTTCTTTGCCATGGACAAGGCCCTTGGCATTGACTCGCCCGGGGTGCCCACGATAATTATCGGGAACGTGGCACTTGTGGGCGAAGACCAGATCCGGGACCGGCTGGACGCGGCAATCCGGCAGGAACTTGCCTCCCCCACCCGGAATGCAACGGCAAATGGCACAGTAACGGCGAACTGCCCCGGGACGGTCTCGTCCCTGACCGTGCCCCTTGTGATCGTGTGCGCCGGGATCGCGAGCATCAATCCCTGCGGCCTTGCTGTTCTGATCATCCTGCTCCTCTCGATCATCGCGCTCCAGACCCGCCGGCAGGTCCTGATGGTCGGGATCACCTTTATCGCCGCGGTCTTTTTGTTTTATTTCATCGCGGGCCTCGGCTTCCTCTCCTTTATCAACAACTCGGCAACGGGGATCTCGTCCCTTATTGCAACAGCAGCGGCGGCAATAGCGATCGTGCTGGGCCTGGTAAATATCGTCGACGCTGCGGTACGAAAGGAGGGGTTCCTCCTTGCCATCCCGGTGTCAAAGAAGCCGGTGCTTGAGCGGTACATCAGGACCGCGACACTTCCTGCAGCGTTTGTCCTTGGCGTCCTTGTCGGGATCTTCGAACTGCCTTGCGCCGGCGGGCTGTATCTCACGATCCTCGGCCTTGTGAGCAGCACCACGACTCTTGCAGAGGGCATTCCCTACCTGCTCCTGTTCAACCTTATCTTTATCCTGCCGCTGATCGTGGTCCTGCTGGTGGTCGTCTTCGGGCTACCCCCGGAGCGGGTCAATACCTGGCGGCTCGAGAACCGGCGGATGCTCAGGTTTGCCATTGGCCTTGCGATGGTGGCTGTGGGCCTTGTGATCCTGCTGGTCCCCTCGTTCCACTAGCGGGTGCACAAAAGGAGTACTGGTGCACCGGATGGATTTCCCGTTCAGGTGCAACAGATCCTATTAAGCATCCCGGGGTGGATGACTTCTTTATTAATCCCGATAGGGGGACAGGGCGTCCATGAAAAACGTGATCTATTATTTTACCGGCACCGGCAATTCGCTTGCCATTGCACAGAAGATCGCTGCTGCACTGGAGGACTGCGAAGTAATTCCGGTAGCATCGCTGAAAGATTCCCAAACGATTGCCCCGGTTGCAGACCGGATGGGATTTGTCTGCCCGGTATACTTTCTGGGCCTGCCCCTGATGGTGGCAGAGTTTGCCGGCCGGCTCGATCGTTCCCGCGCCGGTTATACCTTTGGGGTTGTCACCTTTGGCGGGAGCGGGAGCGAGCCGACGCTCCGGCAGCTGGACACCCTTATCAGGAAACAGAACAAGCGTGGCCTCGACGCCGGCTATTTGGTGAAGATGCCCGGGAACTATATCCTCATGTACGATCCCCCGTCCGGGAAAAAACAGGAGGAGATCTTTGCAGCGGCCGACAACCTGCTGGGAGAGATAATCCCGGCCATCGGACGGTGCGAACACCATAAACTCCCCTGGTCGCTCATCGGTGCGCTCATCCATGCGGCAGCCTACCCGTGGTTTGTCTCCCATGCCCACAGGAAGGCACGGGAATTTACGGTTACTGACGCCTGCACGTCCTGCGGGACCTGTGCAGAGATCTGCCCGGCGAAAAATATCGACATCGTGGAGGGTCGGCCGGTCTGGAAGGACCGGTGCGAACTCTGTTTAGGGTGCATCCATCTCTGCCCGGCACAGGCAATACAGGCAGGTAAAAACACGACCGGGCGGCCGCGGTACCGGAACCCGGAGATCACCATTGCCGATATGAAAGCAAAAAATCAGGGCAATCCTTAAGGCCGCCATCGGTGTGCCCGGACGCTGATGCGACAACCGGGGCGTGGGCATCTGAAATCCCTGGCGGGTGGGATCCGGATCCCGCCTGCATCCGCGAGCGTGTGTTTTCACAAAAAAACATCAGTAACTGCAAAAAAAGAATGAAAATTATCGGACTATTCTTTTTGGCGGGACGGATTTACCCATTGTCGCACGCTGTTCTTTCTCGTTCATCGAGATCAACGTCTCAAAGATGGTTTTTACCGGGACAGGATCGATATGATTTGCCTTTGCGAGTTTCATCACGTACTCCAGCACATCCGTTTTCCGCTGGTTGTCGTGGACCGGTATCCCTTCTGTCTGCTTGACTGCTGCGACTTTTTTGGCCAGGTTCTGCCGTTGTGCGATGAGGTGGATGATCTCCTCGTCGATCTGGGTAATCTGCGCACGGACCTCTTCAATCGTCATACAAAAGTACAATTGCCGGAAAAAGGGATAAACGTGATGACAGCGCCGCGTGGTGTCGGACACGAAAACAGATATGACTCAACACACCCTATCTGATCCGGTGGTCTCATGCTCGAACGAATTACCCGGCGCGAGGAAGCTGACCTCTTTGTCGCGTGGATTGCTATATCCATCTCATTTGCGATTATCTTTATCTCGCCCGGCGGGTTTCTGAACTTTAATTCCGGCCGTGTCAGTGCCTTTACCGCTCTTGTCTACTTTGGGATGTCGCTTATCGTGGTCTTTTTCGGATTCATCCTCCACGAAATGGCGCACAAGTTTACCGCGATAAAATACGGGTACTGGGCCGAGTTCCGGAAAGACAATATGATGCTCCTTGTCGCAGTTGCCCTGGCCTCCCTTGTGGGTGTCGTGTTTGCAGCCCCGGGTGCGACGATGATCTACAACATGCGGGCCGATGGCAGGCAGATCAGCCGGGAGGAGACGGGGAAGATCTCGGCTGCCGGACCGATCACGAACCTGATCCTCTGTATCCCGTTTGCCGGGCTGCTCCTCTACGGGGGTATATCCTCGGGTTTTGGAGCAAACATCTTCACCCTTGTCGGGATCATTGGGCTTCAGGTCAACGCGATGCTTGCGGCGTTCAACATGTTGCCGGTCAGTGTGCTTGACGGCAGGAAAGTGCTCGCGTGGAACCCGGCGATCTTTGTGATCCTGATCGTCGCCGCGTTTGGTGTCCTTGTGGGATCGTTCTATCTCGTAACGATCTAACTTTTTTATGAAAAAAATACCTCTTACTATCAATTAATTAAAAATTGTGCTTTGTAGAACTCCCGCGAGGGGAGCATAAAAAACGCTCTTTGAGGCTCCACCCCCGCCTCTGTGGCATCCCCCATTTACGATAGTGCTGTATTACCTGTAGGCAATACTTGTGAGATTTTTCTGACAGGTAATACCGAGTGCATCGCACTGCGACCCGTTCCCCCACTGTGACTGCCTGAACGCTAGCGGTGAAGACCATATCATTTGGCAGCTTCGGGAACCTACTGGATGAGGAAATCATACGAGATTCCACAAAGAGATTTAAAAAAAACGAATTGGTTAAAGAAAAAGATCTCATAAATCAATAAAAAATCTTAATAATTTACTTGGGGTGAATTATGTCTAGAGAAAAAATAATATATTAAAGGTTTAACAAGAGAGTTATACTTTAGAGGAATGATTTTGCGATTTCTTGAAAAAATGATTAAGAAAATTGAGGGGTTACTCGCCGAATCGGAGTTAAATTTTTTCTGGGGATTTTGTCTTTCAATGACATTCTACATTTTTCTTTGTATCATGTTAATAATTCAAAATTCTAGCAAAGATAGCCTTCAGTTAGTCCTTATGTCAATTCCGAGTTTCTTACTAGTTGTTGTCACACTGGCTTACGTATTATTGACTCAAAAGTTGGTCAAAACAAATCAAGCTCTCTTTGATGCGCAATCATCACCCTGCGTTATTGCATATTCATCACTCATTCCTGATGGCAATACCGGTTTTATTTATTTAAATATTGAAAATGTTGGGCCCGGAGTTGCTCGAAATATTGTTTTTAAAATTATTCCGTCTGATTTACGTATATTAGATGGAGATTTTAATTCACATTCGTTAATTAAAACCGGAATTTCAATATTGGGGCCCCAACAAAGACAACGAATGAAATTGTGTGGTGCCGATCTCGATGGCAATTGTGAACGGTTCTTTTTCCCTGAGAATATCCCAAAATTTCAAATAATAATTAATTATGAAAATTCTCTCGGAAAAAAAATAGGACCGGAAATTTTTATTATTGATAAGGAAATGTACAAAAATCAATAATTATCATATATTTTCAGAATTGGAGGGTATTTATGACAAGAATTCTTGAATTGGAAGACCGACTAGATGCGTTAGAGAAGTATGTTAAGAGACTTGATGAATGTGAAACAAAAATTAAGACATTAGAAGGAAAGATCGCAAAATTGGAAGCTGAAATTAAACGATTGAACAAAAAAACTAATCCTAACCAGATAAATCAAGATTTAGGGCATCAATTCCTATTACGAGGAGGACATTAAGGATTAAATTTAATTATTGATCCCATTACTTTGAGTTTCTTTAAAAAAGTTATGCCATTCACGGCCCCGGGTTTTTCAGTTTTTCCATATCCCGCACGACCTTCACGCCCTTTTCGTATGCCTCTTTTAACGCGGTTGGATGGTTTTTGATCCCGTTGTACATATCCATGTTGTTCGCAACAATATTTTCAGAATAGTCAAACCCCGTACCGTGGAAGAGGGCCGTGATCGCCGGAAAAGCGCTGTCGAACACGTGTGCCTGGTTCTGCCCGGCGGTCGAAATGAAGACACCCTTATGTTGTTTGATGTGGTCTTCGGAGAATTCCAGTGTTTTGAGGATAAATTTTCGTGCCCAGAGATACTGCGCCCGGTCGATAAACCCTTTGAGCTGGGCGGTGATTCCCATACTGTAGATGGGGGAGGCGACCGCGACGCAGTCGGCGGCAAGGATCCGGTCAAAGAGGCCCGGGGCATCGTCGTTTACGATACATTTGCCGGTCTTGTGACAGGCATTGCAACCCCGACAGGGGGAGTAATTGAGATCGTTGAGCACCACTTTCTCCACGATTGCCCCCGCTGCCCGGGCCCCGTCAAGGAAACTGTCAAGAAGCGTCTCGGTGTTCCCGTGCCGGCGCGGGCTGCCGGATATCCCAAGGACCGTGACGGTCATTTTCCGGCTCCTGCACCCAGCCGGACTTTGAGTTCGGTAATAACCGCTTTCCCGAGAGCCTCCGCATCTTTTCGGGCTGTGGGGTGACGTTCGATCGCTCCTTTTTCATCCACGCCGTTTACCATCAGGTAGCGGATGTCTGCGTCCTTTATGTCGATCACGTGGTAAAAGCACTTGACCGAGGGCACCGCCGCGTCAAAGACATGCGGCCATGTCTGCCCGGCCGTCGCGAGGAAGACACCCATGCGTTTCCCGATCCGCTCCGGGGGAACAACCGGAAGTTTGAGCACATATTTCCGGGACCGGAAGACCTGCGCCCGGTCCACGAGCATCTTTACCTGCGAGGCAAGGCCCATGCAGAAGATAGGGGAGGAGAGGACAATGCAGTCCGCTTCGATAATCTTGTCGTGGTACGTGTCCATCCCGTCGCGCTGGATGCACTTGTTGAGTTTCTCGCACGCGTTGCACCCCCGGCAAGGGTTAATGTTTGCCTCGGTGAGCGGGACCTTCTCAACAGTCACGCCCGGTTCTTCTGCCATGGATGCGAGCGTCCAGTCAAGCAGGGTCTCCGAATTGCCGTGCCGGCGCGGGCTTCCGGCAAACGCGAGGACTTTTACGGGCATAGATGATGCTTGGCGATGGTGGCACAAAAATCATTGGATGCGGTACCGCGGGTACGGTTTCCTCCCTTTTCGTGTGCATCAGCGATCAAGCCGCAAAAACCGTAGTGAGATGTACATCTGATTATCAGATGTAAACTTGATTATCACATGTACATGTGACAAAATTCTCACAGTTCACGACGGGAAGCCGGGCCGGAGGGGGGTGGGGGTACCCCTCCGAAAAAAAAGAAGGGGCCGGTCATTTTTCATGAAAGGGGCGAGGGACCCCCCGGGGGGTCACCTCACATGAGGGTGCGACCCCTTACCGGTTATTTTTGTTTTCCGGAAATCCCGCAGCAGATGTACGGTAATGGTGCATCAACAAAAATCTTAAAAAAAATCAAAAACGGGAGTCCGGAACGGTACTTCCGGCCCGGTCATACGCTCTTAAAACAGAGATACCAGTCCTTGCACTCGTACCCTTCGCTCAAACGCTTCTCCATCTCGGCTGCGGTCTTTGGCGGCGCCACGACCACCTTGTCACCCGGCTGCCAGTTCGCAGGCGTCGAAACCTTGTACTTGTCGGTCGTCTGGAGCGCTTTAACAAGCCGGATTATCTCTGGCATGAACCGGCCATTCTGCAGCGGATAGTAGATCATCGCCCGCATGATGCCCTTGTCATCGATGAAGAACACGCACCTTACGGCGGCCGTCGAGCTCTGCGCCGGGTGGATCATGCCGTACTTCTTTGCCACTTTCATGTTGAGGTCGGCAATGACCGGGAACGGGATGGCAACACCCATCTTTTCCCTGATGTTTCTCACCCAGGCAAGGTGCGCCGACACGCTGTCAACCGATAACCCGATGAGTTTCACGTTGAGCGCCGCAAGTTCATCGTGAATCGCGGCAAACGCCATGAACTCCGTTGTACAGACCGGGGTAAAATCGGCGGGATGCGAAAACAGCACCACCCATTTCCCTTTCAGGTCAGAGAGTTTGATCGGGCCCTGCGTGGTCTCCGCTTCAAAGTCCGGCGCAGGTTCACCCAGCACCGGAAAACTTATGCATGCTTCTTCCGTCATTCCAGCAGCCTTTGGTTACTTCTTCATCACTTCATCAAGCTGGGCCTTGCCATAGACATAGGCCGGCATGCCCGACAGGAGGAATGTGACCCGGAGCGCCTCTTCCACCTCGGCTTTTGTGACACCGAGATTTGCCGCCCCTATCAGCTGGGCATGGACCGCGTGCTGGTCGCGGAGTGCCGCTGCAATCGCAATCGCGATCAGCTTCTTGGTCTTCCTGGTGAGCTTGCCATCATCCCAGATGTGATCTTCCAGTTTGATAACGAGGTTGTACATCCCGGGGTCGTTTACCGTCAGTTCCTTGAAGAACTTGGGCACTTTTCCGATCTTCTTTCCAAGGCTTTTGAGTTCTTTTTCGGTACCTTTCCTTACTACAGGTTTCTTTGTAACAGGCTTCTTTACTACCATACTCATTCACTCTTCCAAATTCATGGGTTCCCCGCAGCAGATCAGTTCTCCGCCGCCGGCTTCTTTCACGATCACAACATTCCCGCAGATCTCGCACTTGAAGACCTGCCCTTCCGCGGATACGTTCACCATACTCTCAATTCATCCTTTCGTTAAACGGGTTGATCCACATGCACGTGCTTTTTTCGCAAACAGGCCCCGAAAATTCCCCAACGGGCCTCCCGGGCATTCATAACTGGCAGTACCGTTGCCGGAAAAATAAGAAATTACTGGAAACTCTTACCGCGTCTGGGCGGATTCTTTGCATCTTCAGGAGTCTTGATGTCCGGGCGGATGTGGGTCATCGGGAAACACTGGTACTCCTCACAGGAACAGGCCGGGCATTTGCGGAGATCCTGCTCGCTCTTGTCGAGAGTGTACTCCTTGCCGCAGTCAATACACACGTACTTTCCCGGCCCGACCTTCTGGCCTGCCGTATACGTCTTTTGTTCGGTCAGATTTATCACCAGACTTCCCTTCTATGTCAATAATATATATCAGTTGTGTTCGTACACCCGTGCCCGTCGCCAGCGGACGTTTCTGTCGTCCTTTTTTTAAGAATGCGAAAGCTATATTGCGTTTTTTTCCCCAATGCTGGTATGGTAAAAAAGATCATCGGGCTTTTAGGCAGCCCGCTCCCTGAAGGCAATACCGCACAACTGCTGACACGGGCGATGCAGGGTGCCAGGGACGCCGGCTGCGAAGTGGAGCTCATCCCGGTGACCTGCTTAGAGTTTCAGTCCTGCCAGGAGATGTTTTTCTGCCGGGATCATGAGACCTGCATCCTTGACGATGACATGCAGCAGATCTTCCCGAAATTTGCAGACATGGACAGCTTGATCCTTGCTACTCCGGTGATGACGATGGGAATTCCCGGTACCCTCAAATCGTTCATAGACCGGTTCCAGGTTTTTTTTATGGCCAAGTACCACCGGAAAAAGCCACTGGTTTCTCCGGCGAAAATGGCGGGGCGGAATGGTCTTTTCATCTCCATCTCCGGTATGGATATACCGGAAGTGTTTGTCGGGGCAAAACTGACCGTCAGGGCTTTTTTTGATATCATCGACTGCCAGTACCATGATGAGCTCCTGATAAACGGCATGGACCGGATCAAGGATATCAGGACGCGGCCGGATCTGCTCGATGCGGCGTACAAAAAAGGATTTGCCCTGGGAACGTCGCTTGCTGTACCCGGGCCGTCCCCGGAGAATGAATGAATTGATGTCAGATTTCGTCCACTCCATCCTGTAAAGGGGACCCGGCGGACCAAAAAATTGACCGATAAGGATACCGCTACGGTACATCAGAGATTATTACTCTTTCCGGGCCGCCGGTCTTTTGACCCACAGATTATACCAGCCCTTTCTCTTTCATGCTGGAAAATCCGGTCTTTGTGATGATGATATGGTCGAGTAACTGGATCCCAAGCAGGACCCCTGCCTCCTGAAGTTGCCGGGTGACCGCGATGTCCTGTGCGCTTGCTTCAAGCGATCCTGACGGGTGGTTGTGCACGCAGATAACCGATGCCGCCCGGTCGGTGATCGCCCCGACAAATACCTCGCGGGGGTGGACAAGGCTGTGGTTGAGAATACCGATCGTGACAACACGGTTGCTGATCACTTCACCAGCCCCGGTAAGACTGATACAGATGAAATATTCCTGTGGTTTTTCCCGGTAGGTGCCTACGAGCGGCAGGATATCCTCTGGCTTTTTGATCGTTATGGCGCCGGTTGGTTCGTACCTGCGGCGCCCGAGTTCAAGGCAGGCCATGATCTGGGCGGCTTTTGTCGGCCCGATACCTCCGATGGCCAGCACGTCTTCATACCGGATCTCCCGGGTATGATCGCAGAACATCGCCGCAATATCCCGGGCGATCGTCCGGACATCCCGGTTTATCACACCTCTTCCGAGAATGGCCTCGATGAGTTCGGTGTCGGTGAGTGCAGCCACGCCTTTTATTGCGATTTTTTCCCTCGGGCGGTCATGCTTGGGGACATCTTTCATTTTTTTCATGATATGACCCGGGACAAAAATACGCGGGCAGGCACCTGTTCATGCATACGTATGCGTGGTTTTCCCGCATCTAAAACTTCTTTCATTTATTCCGGCAAATGCCGGGCTCCGGACCAGTCTGTGCACGGTTATGCCTCATGAAGAATCTATAAGTAACACTCGGACTATACCTTCCCGTATGACAACCCAAAAGAATGCAATGGACGCATTTGCCGGGGAATCGCAGGCAAACCGGAAGTATCTTGCGTTTTCGGAAAAAGCCGCTGCTGAGGGGTTCAAAAATATTGCCACTCTTTACAAGGCAGCATCAGAGGCCGAGGCCATACACGCAAAGAAACTCTTAAAAGTGCTCGGGGCAATCAACGCCACCGATAAGAACCTCGAAGGCAGTATCGAAGGCGAGACCCACGAGTATACCTCCATGTATCCCGCTTTTGTCAAGGAGGCTGAAGCCGAGAAGAAGAGCGATGCGGTGCTTGCGTTTACCCTTGCCATGAAGGCCGAGGAAGTGCATGCAGGCCTGTACAAAAAGGCGCTTGCGGCGCTTAAAGCCGGTCACGATCTCGGCAGGGAAACGATCTACCTTTGCCCGGTCTGCGGCAACATCGAGATTGGAAAGGCCCCTGACAAGTGCCCAATCTGCGGGGTATTCGGAAAACAGTTCCGGGAAATTACCCTTTAACTTTTTTTTATATACTGCTTCGTGTATCCGCACCCGCCACCCCGCATCAGGTAATGGCGTCAGATGTTTATGGTTTGCTGCGCCGCTTATGGGCCCAGACGATGACCACTATAAGAGCAATCAGTGTCGCCCATGATGCGGAGTAGATCATGATGATCGGGTATTCGAGGATTACCTTTGGCAATGACGATACCGGGTTTGTGGTCTTTTGTTCCGTGCAGGTGAACGTGAGGCTTACACCCGCCGGGAACCGGGCCGGGCCGCCGAAGTAGTGCACGAGCACCGTGGCATTGCCCGATGCAATGGTGCCGGTGACCGGAGCGTTGTTCGTTGCCGGGAAAGCGACCGCCCGGGTGATCCGGGTATCCTGGTCTTTGAGTTCCACGTACCATTCGTCGGGATAGGTTTTTGGATAGTCATCCGTGGCACGCACGGTCAGCTGCGAGCCGGGAGGAACAAAAATATGCCAGATCCCCTCTTTGCTCCGGTTTGAAAAGGTCAGATCCGTTGTGGCAGTCTCTCCGGTACCGAGCGTGAGTGTGCCCGAGGGAAGAATGGCAGGTGCCGTGTTGTTGGCAAGTGACAGGATGCCTGTTCCCGGGGCAACAGTACACTGGAACCGGTCATCCATGATCGCCCCGTAGGTGAGCGCCCGGTTGTAGATCCTGACTTCGTCGATTCCACCGATTAGATAGTGAGGAGCGTTTTTACCGGGCGTCTCTGCCGGCCCTGCATCAGCGCCGACCTGGACAGAATTGGGATCTGTGTAGTGGATTGTGCCGGTTGCATTTACCTGGTTGCGGAGAATGCCATCAAGATAGATTTTTGAGGTCAGGCCGTCATAGGTGCCGGCCACGTGGTGCCATTGTCCGGGAACAATACTTTCGTGCGGGACGGACACGGACACTTCACCGGTCCTGTCAAGATTAATCGTCCACCAGAGATCGTCTCCGTCAGCGAACCCGAGCCGGTACCCCCCATCATTATAATACGCAGAGAGCAGCGTCTGCGGTGTCGTATCGTCCACGTAGAACCAGAGAGAGGCCGTGATGGCATCGGCAGGATGGTTCAGGGATGTGTACGGAATGGATACATAATTTGCATTTCCGTCCAGTACCAACGCTTTCACACATCCGCTGTTCTCAACCCGGACTGCGTTGCCGTGGATTGTTCCGGTGTTTCCGTGCCCGGATGCGTCAAGGGCGAGAGTGCCACTTCCCTCGTTGAAGTTGAGATAGACCACCGGAGCATCGGAAACCGGGGTTGTGACTGATGCTGCGGCGGCGACAGAGGTACTGAGCAGTACCACAAATACAATCCCCAAAATAATTTCCCAGCAGTGTTTACGGCCGGCGTACGTGTGCATGGTACTGTACCTGTATGAAGGGTGTATTAGGGCTCACGGGAAAAGAAATTTGCGCTTCTGAGGAATTGCTCCTCACCATGCAACTGCACAATGTTTATATCCGCGAAAAAACCTCTTCGCATTCATGAGCATGGTTACCGTTTATTCCACCAAAAACTGCCCATACTGCCGGATGGCAAAGGCGTTCCTCGATAAGCAGGGTGTGACCTATACCGCCATCGATGTCGGAGTAGATGCAGTTGCGGCCCAGAAAATGATTACTCTTTCGGGCCAGCGCGGGGTACCGGTTATCACGGTCGATGACGAGATCATTGTCGGGTTTGATTCCCGGCGGTTGAACGAGCTGTTCGGGACGCCTGCGACAACCGATACCTACGATGTCCTTATCGTGGGCGCCGGCCCGGCCGGGCTGACCGCCGGGGTGTACTGTGCACGAAAACTTTTAAAGACTCTTATCGTGTCGGAAAATATCGGCGGCCAGGCGCTGGAGTCATGGGCGATCGAGAACTACATGGGCTACCGGATGGTCACCGGCGAAGACCTGATGAAAAAATTCGAGGAGCAGGTGCGCACGCTCGATGTCCGGCTCGAACTCATACGGGTGAGCGGAATCGTGCAGGCCGAGGGAATTTTTGAGGTCACGACTGCATCCGGGGCTCTCCTGAAAGCAAAGAGCCTGATCCTGACGCAGGGAAAACAGCCAAAGAAACTCGGCGTGTCGGAGGAAGAGAAGTATCTCGGGCGCGGGCTCTCGATCTGTTCGACCTGCGACGGGCCGCTCTACAAGGAAAAGAAGGTGGCGATTGTCGGCGGCGGGAACTCGGCTGTCCAGACTGCGATCGAGATGAGCGGGATCGCGTCGTCCGTGAGCCTGATCGTGAGGAGTACGATCAAGGCGGATCCGGTCTACTTAAAAAAGCTCGAAGAGATCAAGAACATCACCGTGCACCAGCACTCGCAGATTACCGGGCTTTCGGGCGACCAGTTCCTCGATCAGATCACGATAAAGACGGAGGGCCAGCCCGACCAGAACATCGGGGTCGATGGAGTCTTTATCGAGATCGGCTGGACCCCGAACACGGAGATCCTTGACGGCCTCGTGGATTTAAACGACTTGGGCGAGATTATCGTGGATGTCGATGGCAAAACGAGCCGGGCCGGGGTTTTTGCGGCCGGGGATGTGACCTCGGTGAAAAGCAAGCAGATTATTATCGCGGCCGGGGATGGGGCGAAGGCTGCGCTTGAGGCGTATGAGTATTTGATGAAAACTAGGTGATTTTTTTACGGTTATCCGTGTACGTGCCGGGTGTAGTTTCAATCCTTATTCTCCCGGAGGGTCGAAGTTTTTTTTATCGATACGGAAACGGGTTTGGAAAGGGCAAATCAATTAAAAATTCTGCATCCTATAAAAATCCTCCGACGTGAACCCTCCCGAATCCCCTCCGGCGCCCCATATCCGCGTTCTTTTCGATCCCACATCCGCCAGCACCTTTTCTAAAAAACCGGCCGCAGGAACGCTGCTATTAGGTGCCGGGGCTCTCCGACGTGAACATCCCTTTTGGATCCCGAATAAGTGCCGGTTTTGGATCCATGAGTGACTCCCGGCCGGAAAAGTGAGGTAATCGGAGCCTGAATCGGGCCCGGAATACCCGGTGTCACCAGGGGTGGTTTCCACAACCCCCTGCCCCCGGTGCGGGATGTCGAATCTCAATAATGGTGAGGCAGATAAAAAAGCCCCCGGGCGCTTTGACTCTGGCGGTACATGAGAGGGGCGACGAAAAAAATATAATGTAATTTCACTGCTTACTTCTTTCCCGCCCGCCGGTCCTTCTCCCGGTACCCCTCAAGCAAAACCGTCATGATATTCTTCACCGGCTTGTCCGTGTGGCTTGCGATGTGGAACTCGCAGAACGGGCAGGAGGTGATCACGATATCGGCCCCGGTCTTTTTGATCTCCTCGCCCCTCCGCTTCCCGAGGGCTGCCGCTTCCTCCGGCACGCCCGACTTCACCCCGCCGCCGGACCCGCAGCAGATGGATGGCATCTCGACAAGATCGACCACCTGCCGGATCAGCTGCCGGGGCTCTTCCTTGACATCCTGTCCCCGCATCAGGTGGCAGGGATCATGGTAGGTCGCCTTGATGGGGAGCCGGGCCGGGGGCTCGATCCCGTATTTTGTGAGCAGCTGGTTGATGTCCAGCACCGCAAACGGCGTTTCGTAATCGTGCTTGAGGGTCGAACCGCACCCGGCGCACATCGTCATCACGGTGTCGATCCCCCGGGACTGGAACGTGTCGATATTACGCTGCCTGAGCGAATCGGTGATCGCCAGCTGCCCGGTCCGGATCAGGGGCGAGCCGCAGCAGATCTGATCGTGAGGGATGATCACCCGGATGCCGTTTCTTTTGAGGACTTCGATCGCATCGAACGCGGACTGCTGCTGGCGCATGTTGTACATGCAGCCGACAAAAAATCCCACGGTTGCCCTGGCCGGCCCGAAAGGCTCGATCCTTTCACCGACCTGCTCCATGAACGTCGGCGTGGTCCGTACGACACTCCTGCCCGTCTCTTTGATGAGTGCGGCGACTTCCCGGTGCCGGGGGAGCGTGAAGCCCCGCTGGTTTGCAAGCGCCCGGAGTTTCTCGATTGCCTTCCCCGGGATTTTGATCTTCTTCGGGCAGGCCTTGTAGCACGCCTGGCAGCTCGTGCAGTTAAACAGGCCGTCCCGGATTGCGTCCGGCACCCGGTCACCGGTGTCACGCGGGTCAAGGGCGAGCCGCATCTCCTGCCGCATCGCGGTAGGGCCCAGGAACTGTGTCACGTCCATCGCCGGGCAGATCGAGACACAGGCCAGGCACTCGATGCAGTCCCGAAGAGGTTTTATCGCGTCGATCTCTTCTTTTGTCGGCAGTTTGGTGTCCGCTCCTGCCGCCGGTCTGAACGATGCGATCTGCTCGATCTTCGGGAGAAGATCCACAACGAGATCCCTTTTTACCGGGAGGTTCAGGGGCGCAATCGTGATGTCATCTTTTGCCTCTTCCATGCAGGCAAGGACCGGTTCGCCGTTCACCCGCACGGCACAGCTTCCGCACTGCCCGGAACTGCAGCAGTACCGGTACGCGAGCGTGGGATCGATCGTATCGTGGATCGCGTGCAGGACATGGAGAACCCGGGCGCCATCGTTCACGCTGACCGTGTAGGACTCATACCGGGATTCTTTATCCTTTTTCGGGTCAAAGCGCTGGACGGTTACGTGGAGTTCCTTCATGCCGCCACCTTCCTTTTTTCAATCCCTTCGCGGTTTTTCGCGATGAACGTGTGGCCGTAGGGCGAGTGCGCCGCGTCCCATTCCTGGGCAATGTCGATCCGCATGTGGGCGCCCCGGGACTCGGGCCGGATCAGCGCCGAGCGGCAGATAAGCGATGCCGTCAGGCACATGTTTTCAACAATACAGCAGTCCGCGAGGTTTTTCGTGGACGCTGCCTTAAGGGAGGCCTGCATGAGCCGGCTTGTTACGGCAAGCGCATTTTTGAGCCCGGCCTCGTCCCGGGAGATCCCGGCGCCCTTCCACATGGCCTGCTGGAGTTCGGTTCGCACAACCGCCGGATTTTCTGTTCCCGCGAGGAACCGGTCGAGCCGCTCTTCCTGCCGGGTAATCTGGGCCGGGTCGATCTTCTTTACCCTTTTCTCCGCCCGTGCTGCAAATTCCCCGGCGCGTTTCCCGAAGACCTGCGTGTCGGCAAGGGCATTCCCGCCAAGACGGTTTGCACCCTGCACACCCCCTGCCGATTCTCCGCAGGCAAAAAGACCCGGCAGAGTGGTTTTGCATTCCGGTGTGATCTTCAGGCCCCCCATGATGTGGTGGGCGGTCGGGGCGACTTCCATGGGCTCGGTCCGGATATCCACGCCGTACTTGAGGAACTGCTCGAGCATCACCGGCAGACGACTCTCGATCTGCTCCCGTGAAAGGTGGGTTACATCGAGATACACCCCGCCACGCGGTGTGCCCCTTCCTGCCGCAATCTCGGTCGCTATCGCCCGGGCGACCACGTCCCGGGTCGAGAGCTCCATCCGATCGGGATCGTATTTTTTCATGAACCGCTCGCCGAGCCGGTTCTTGAGGAGTCCCCCCTCGCCCCGAACCGCTTCCGTGATGAGCCGGCCCCGTGCATCGTACGGGTACACCGCGCCGGTCGGGTGGAACTGGACCATCTCCATATCGACGAGTTCCGCCCCCGCCCGGTATCCCATTGCAAAACCGTCGCCCGTCCCGCTTGACGAGTTCGTGGAGACATCGTAGACCCGGGATCCTCCGCCAGTTGCAAGGATCGTGCTGTCGGCCGTGATAACAACGATCGATCCGTTTTCGTCGAGCGCGATAGCACCTGTGACCCGGTCTCCGTCTTTGAGCAGGTCTATCACGGTCACTTCCTGGAGTTTTGTCACATCTGAAGCATCAAGCTGCTCCATTAAGGTCATCATCATCTCATGACCGGTCCGGTCGCCTGCGTAGCAGGTCCGGGGGAACCGCTGGCCGCCGAACGGGCGCTGGGCGATCTCATCCTTGTCCGTAAAATCAAAAACCGCGCCCCACCGGATCAGGTCGGCCATGCGCAGCGGGGATTCCTGCACGAGGATCTTCACGAGATCCGGGTCGTTTAAGAATGCTCCACCTTTGAGCGTGTCCTCGTAGTGGATCTCGCAGGAGTCCTCTTTTTTCAGCACCGCGTTGTAGCCTCCTTCGGCCATCGTGGTGCAACCGCCTTTTCCTGCGATGGTTTTTGTGACAAGCACCGTGTCGCCATGCCCGGCTGCTTCAATTGCCGCCCGCACCCCGGCGCCGCCGCTGCCGATCACCAGCACATGGCAGTCCACCACGTTCTCTGCATGCATATTATTATTCTGTGCGTCGTATGGTTACATAAATAAATGGTACATGCCAGAGTGAACCAAAATGAAATTGCTGATGAAATTTGGCGGGACTTCCGTTGCCGATGCGCAGTGTATCAAACGCGTTGTTGACATCCTCGAAAAACACCATAAAGCCGGCGACGAAGTCGCGGTCGTGGTCTCTGCGCAGCGCGGTGTGACCGATCAGCTCATCGCCCTTGCAGAAAAACTTCCCACTGCACAGAACTGTTCGGAGGTTGCTCCGCTGATCGCCGCGCTCCGACAGCGTCACATGACCACTCTTGAAGGGGCTGCACCGGATTATGTTAAGGAAGTCGGGGCTGTCATTGAAAAGCGGCTCGCGAGCCTCCAGCACATCCTTTCTGCTATTCACAATCTGCGAGAACTCACGCCCCGTTCAAAAGACTACGTCATTTCATTTGGCGAACGGCTGCTTGCCCCGATTGTCGGTGCGGCGCTCCGCCAGCGCGACATCCCGTCGACCGTTTTTGACGGCTGCGAAGCCGGCATCCTCACCACTCCCCAGCACGGCGAGGCGACCGCACTCGTTGAAAGCGACGAACGGATTAAAAAGAAGATCGAACCTCTCTTAAAAAAAGAGATTCCGGTCATCATGGGGTTCATGGGCTGCACCGAGAGCGGGATCATTACGACACTCGGGCGGAGCGGATCGGATTACTCCGCGTCCATTATTGGGGCCGGTATCGATGCGGACGAGATCTGGATCTGGACGGATGTCGACGGCATCATGACCTCCGACCCCCGGGTGATAAACGATGCCCGTGTCCTTAAAAGCGTCTCATACATCGAGGTCATGGAACTTTCGTACTTCGGCGCAAAGGTCATGCACCCGCGTTCGATTGACCCGGCGATGAGAAAGAACATCCTTGTGCGGGTGAAAAACACGTTTAATCCCGATGCACCCGGCACGATGATCGTGAGAAACGGCCACCGGGACAGCCGGGTGGTAAAGGCGCTCACCTACATCGACAAGGTCGCCTCGATCAATATCAACGGCGCCCAGATGATCGGAAGGCCCGGCGTCGCAAAAGCGATCTTCTCTGCCCTTGCCGACAAGGAAGTCAACGTTATGATGATCACGCAGGGCTCAAGCGAGGCAAACATCTCCTTAATCGTTGACGAATCGCACCTCCCGACCGCGGTGGCGGCCTTAGAATTTCTCGTAAAGGACGGCATCGTGCGTGAGGTGACGCACAACAAGGATGTCTGTGCGGTGGCCGTGGTCGGGGCCGGTATGGCCGGTGCAGCCGGGACCGGCGGCCGGGTCTTTACGGCTCTAGGCCGGGCCGGGATCAACCTTATGATGATCTCGCAGGGGTCAAGCGAGGCGAACATCTCGTTTGTGGTTAAACAGGAGGACGGCCCGCGTGCGGTACGGGTACTGCATGACGAGTTCCGGCTCTCGGAGGAATCTGAATGACAGAGAATGCATACCGCGATGCAGGCGTCGACATCGATCTTGAAGCGACCGCGATAAAAGCGCTGATCAAAAACCTAAGTTTCAAACGGAAAGGTAGCTACACGATGCTCGGGAACGTCGGGCACTTTGCCGGCCTGATTGATTTCGGTCCCAAAGCCCTTGCCCTCACCACCGATGGCGTGGGGACAAAGATGCTCGTTGCAGACAAACTCCAGGACTGGAGCACGGTCGGGATCGACTGCATCGCGATGAACGTGAACGATCTCTACGTGATGCACGTGGAGCCGATCGCTTTTGTGGATTACATCGCGACCGACCGGCTCTCGATCGAGAAGATGGCGCAGATCGGTCTTGGCCTCAACGAGGGGGCACGGCAGGCAAACATCGATATCGTGGGCGGGGAGACCGCTTCCTTAAAGGGCCTCGTAAACGGCCTCGACCTTGCCGGCACCTGCATGGGGGTCCAGGCCAAGGACCGGATTGTTACGGGCGACAAGATCAGGCCCGGCGACAAGATCATCGGCGTTTCCTCAACCGGCGTCCACAGTAACGGCCTCTCGCTCGCCCGGAACATCGTGGAAAAATACGCGGACTATGACCAGAAACTTTCGAGCGGGAAGACGCTCGGCCGGGAACTCTTAACACCGACCCGGATCTACCACGAGAGCCTGCATGTGGCCGACACCTGCACGGTGCACGGCATGTGCCACGTCACGGGCGGGGGACTCTTAAACTTTTTGAGGCTCAGCAAGTTCGGGTTCCGGTTCGACAACCCGCTCACGCCCCCGGAGATCTTCCGGTGGATCCAGGAGACCGGGAAGATCTCGCCGATCGAGATGTACCGGACGTTCAACATGGGCATGGGGTATGCCTATGTCGTCCCGCCCGAATCTGTTGATGCGGTGACAAAACTCGTGGACGGCGCCCGGGTGGTCGGGGAAGTTATCGAGAAACCCGGCGCATGGCTCGGGGATGTGCAGGTTACCTGAGCCGGGCCCGCATAAAAGAGGGCAATCTTTTTTTCGTATCAGGGAAAAAGGGATGTATCCGTAAAGAGAACTGGCGGACACCAAGGTATTAGACCATGACGACCGATTCCGGCTCAGACCCCTCCCAACCCCGGAGATCCCACATTGTCCTGTCTGTAAGGACAAAGCGGCAGATTGGGGAGCTTATCGGTAAGTGCGAGTACTGCGGTACACTGTACCCCGCTGATGCCCTGGACATCTGTCAGATCGGAATGCTGTCGGGATCCCCCCACCGGCACGATGAAAACCCGGCCCATGCGATCATTGTTCTCTGTGAGGAACACTCCCGGCAGGTGCATGAGGGGAAGATCCTAAAATCCCACCTTAAATCAAGTGTCACAAAACGCCCTGACCGAACAAAAAGGGAGCTGCGGGAGCTGTTGCAGAAGCACGACCGGACCTATGAAGGCAACGGTGTCAGGGAGATCCGGCACCCGGACCGGTTCGGTGTCGAGGCGTTTATCCGGGGAAAATCCGGGTCCCGCAGGTGACTTCTGAAAATCCCCAAATTCCCGTCGGGTCCTCTTATGCGAGTTTTTTAATTTTTTCATCGAGTGTGCTGTTGAGGGCTCCCCCCGACGCACGGGCGCATGCATGTCGCCGACACCTGCACGGTGCACGGGATGTGCCATATCACGGGCGGCGGCCTGCTGAACTTCCTGAGGCTCAGCAAGTTCTGGTTCCGGTTCGACAACCCGCTCACTCCCCCGGAGATCTTCCGGTGGATCCAGGAGACCGGGAAGATCTCGCCCATCGAGATGTACCGCACCTTCAATATGGGCATGGGGTATGCGTATGTCGTGCCGCCGGAATCTGTTGACGCGGTGACAAAACTCGTGGACGGCGCCCGGGTGGTCGGGGAAGTTATCGAGAAACCCGGCGCATGGCTTGGGGATGTGCAGGTTACCTGAGCCGGGATTTTTTTCCAACGGGATTTTTATAAAAAATTATGATACTTTAATCCAATCATAGTAATTTGGATTAATTTCAACCATGCTGGTTACATATATCTTGTTTCCTGATATTTCACCAAATTGAAGGCGACAATTGTTTTTATTAGTGCTATATTGGGATTGGTAACAAAAGTTAAAACCTTGATAACGGGAATCACCACTATCTACTATTTCATATGTTCCGCTCCGCAAATTTGGATTCTGATTATCTGGCATAAGGAAAGTTCCGTCTGGATTCAGCACCAATGTTTGAGTATTATCCTTGCTTTTATATGTCCCAGCGACGCTCGCATTCTGTATCGAGGATGTGCAACCACTGACAAAGATACCGACAATAAGACAGAACAATATGATTATTATGATTTTCGTTTTCATATTTGCCTTTGTATGTCTGGCACACGATAACGTTTTCGATTTTATCGCCTTCGTTTGATAACTCACCCTACCTACCATCCCCACACTCCGACGGAGACCCTCTCCCGTGAAGGAGATTTCTCGTGTAAAAAGGGGATGAAATCGCGAAAAAGGGGGCCTGTTGTTTTACGATCTCCCGGATCTGTTGTCAGATTGGTGGGAATCGGCATGAACTGTGCAGGTTACCTGAGCCGGGATTTTTTTCCAGCGTGATTTAAAAAAAAGCCTGACACAGTTACCAAACTTTTAAAAAAAGGCCGCGAAGGTTATCGAAAATTTCGAAAAAAGTTCGTTGAAGTTACCGGACTTTCCGGAAAATGGCCGGCTCAAGCAACTGAACTTTTTTTTAAAAAGCGCGGAACCTACAGGCACGGGCATTTGAGAAGAGTGATATCACCTGTTTGCATACATGTTTTCCAGATATATTCGCATCTCCAGAAAAAATGGCTGAAGCGAAAAAAAATATTTATGAAGTAAAGCGACATCCTGCAAGATCTAGCAACTCAAGTGCAAATCCATGAACTACTTTTCGAAAAAATTGATATCTGTTACGATGCAGAAAGACAGTGAGGAATATGGAAAAAATCAACATTTGTAAAAATTGTAGATACTGGCAAAAGGATGAAAGATATATCATGTTGATGAAAGCCGCAGGATTTTCTGACGTTGACGAGAAAGAGACACGGGGTTATTGTAAAAGATACCCTCCATCCCGAAAGGAAGGCTCTCAGGTGTGGCCTGTTGTGGGGGAGGAGGATTTTTGTGGCGAATTTAAAAGGTAGGGCTATATTGGCTGGTATGAAAAACTCGGAATCTACAAGGGGAGTTTCGTTTTTTCATACCCGCCAAAAAATTATTGTTTTATATAAGCAACGCCACCAGAAGGATACAATAATTTACTACCTGAAATTTTGTAAAAGGGAACGCTTACAATTTGACCCTGACACGGGTCGGTAGACCCCATGCACATCGCTAGGTCGTCACCACTGACATAATATGTTCCAGTCTCCTTCCTCATTGTCGTGCCTTGAATGTAAGTTCCATCGGAATTTAACACTAGTGTGGCATTCTGGTTACTTATGTATGTACCAGCGACACCAACATTCCCGATTGTAGCACAACCGCTCACAAAAATGCTGACAATAAGACAGAACAATATGATTATTATGATTCTTGTTTTCATATTTGCCTTTGTATGTCTGACGCACGATAACCTTTTCGATTTTGTCGTCTTCGTTTGATTACTCACCCTACCCCCATCCCCCCTCTCCGACGGAGACAATCTCCCGTGAAGGAAATTTCTCGTGTAAAAAGAGGACGAAATCGCGAAAAAGGGGGCCGGTTGTTTTGCGATCTCCCTGATGTATTGTCAGATTGGTGGGAATCGGTATGAACTGTGCTCAAAAAAGGGACCAAATAGGCCCAAAAGGACGGTCGATCTTTTGCCGGATGGGCTGGGGCACATGGAACTGAAAAAAAGGGCTGTTTTGGGGGTCGGATCTGAGAAGCCTACCATTTGATTACATCGTAGATTCTGATGCATGTCCCCTTAGGCCCCTTTGCTCAATGAATAATATGTGCCGTTTCCTGAACACTTCCCGGTTTTTTCAAATACCCCCTTCGAATGTGCGGGTCTGGTGCGTTCCCGGGACTTGATGCACTGAGTCGTGTGATTCATTTCTTGAGTCGTTTGACCGAATGGGTTTCCGGTAAGTTGCTGCAAACGTACCATCATTTTTCCCCGTGCACTAAAGTCATATGTTACCTTTCTGAGTCGTTTGACCGGAAGGGGTGCGGAACTGCGTGAGTGATATGACCGAAATCTTTCACGCCGGTAGGGGGATATAAGTGGCGCTATTGGCGCTTATATGGCGCTTTTGTAATCCGGCTATCCATCATTAAATTTACAAGGCCCCGGGGTTCATGGCGCTTCTGGCGCTTTTCTGGCGCTTTTACCCAGGACATAATGAACTCCTTTTCCGTGAATTCCCCTCTTCTCAAAGATCCCTTTTTCAACGAGCTCTTTGAGGTCACGGGTGGCATTACGCATGGATATTTTTACGAGGTCCTGATACTCTGAATTATTAATACTACCTTTTTCTTTCACGAATTGGATCGCTCGTTTTTGACGTTCATTGAGTCTGAATTCTGCCAGCACCGCATCGGTCATCCAGTCTCTCCAGAGGGTGACAACAAATTCCCCGCCGCTCTGGGAAAATTCCGGTTCCGGAAGCCCCGAGTCTCTGCATCCGGTCGTCATCTGGATTGTTCCATATCCGATTTTTTCGATATAGTGCGTGAAGTAAAGAGGAAGAGCAATCCGGTGGTTGCGTGGCCGGGAGCTATGCTTAATCTTCAGGTCTTCGAAGGTAAGGTCCGGGGGGAGGCTGCCGGGATTTCGCACTTCAATCCGATCTGAAAAGACACTCACCTGCACGCTTGCTGCCGAGGTATAATCCCGGTGAGCAACTGCATTGACCACCGCTTCCTGAATCACTTCTTTTGGAATCTCGTACCTTGTTTCACTGACCGGTGCTGAATCACGGGGAGGCACAGAGCGATTGATTTTTGAGAGAACAAAATCCGTAGCCTGGTCCACCTGATCAAAAAGAGTTCCGGTAAATATCTGATGGGAGGGTATCGGCTTTGCGACCACCGTTCCATGATAGTGCATGCATTTGATTTCGGCGGTCGGCATGAACCTCTGGGGCTTTGTGCCGAACAGGAGAATCGCCGCATTGCTGGGTTGGGATTCCTCCAGCAAATCCAGATGTTTTAGTACCTGTTCGGTCGGGGTTCCCGGGTTGAGGGGAAAACCTCTTTCTTTTTTTGCTACAGGAATAAACCATGCGACTTTCTCATCGGAGATATCATGTAACGTCGCTCCGGGACAGGCGGATTCGTCGAATGGAGTACAGGAGATAATTTTGCTGTCACACAGGAACTGGACTAATGCATCATACAATTCTTTTTTCAATTCGTCAATAGTGGTGAAACGCCGTCGCACAACATGAGGTGCTGCCCTGCTGATAAGTTTCTGCATTTTCGGATGACGCTTACGGTCATCGTTGCCCTTCACAAAAATTAACCGGTATTTGCTCTTCTCTGTTGCCCGTTCAAATTCACGTTCGGTGGGGGAAAATCCGTGCTTGTTCTCCGGGCCGTATTCGTTGCCAAAAATTCCCAGGTAGATTGAGCACCGGTCCACTTCGTCCAGATAGAGTTCGTCCGGTTTTCGATCAAGCGCCGGAAGATCCTCGAAGAGGAATGGTTCAAAGTAAATCCGGAGCAGCCGATCCGTCTTGATGTAATCACGGATAGCTGCCCTCTCTTTATTTAATTCCTTTTGCACACTGCTGACAAATATGCCGATTGGTGTCATCTTCCTGCTTGTTGCGGTCGTCATTGTCATGTGCGTACTTGTCCTGATCAGGCCCTTTAGTCCCCGCACGCATCCGGATCATCAGCCACGAATGCTTTTTTCTCCGCCTTATCAGAGACAAGCACGCTGTTTCCCATCGGGTCCTGGATGATCAGGGTAACCGGCAGCCCGCCGGTTTTGATGCATTCGATCGTTTCCAGGAGCACGCGGCCATTCTCTTTCTCGGTCCCGTCCCCGTCTTTTACCGCGAGCTTGATGGCCTGTGCGCTCCGGTCGAGCACGCCCTCGACATTGGTCACGAACCCCTCGCAGGCCGGGCCCGGGTCGATCCGGACGCCGAGCTCCGGGATCTCGATCATGCCGGTCATGCTCCGCACCACGCGCACATCAAGGTCTTCTTTTGTCGTGACCGGCATCTCGTACCGCACCGGCCCGGCATCTTTTAAGAGCTGCGTATCCACGTACCGGTACCCGCAGGACGGGCAGATGGCAGAGATAATGAGAATATCAGAAAAATAGGGAATATTTTCCGTCTGGTAGAGATATTCTATTTCAGTATTGCAGTATGGACACGGTCCCGGAACGATCGTGCGCAAAGGGTTATGCCCCGCCAATCTTGTCGCGCGAGATCTTCACGGACATCGGTGTGAGGACGACATACCGCTGGTCGCCGAGGCCGATGATATCCCCGTTCACATCCTTTGCGACTTCCTTTAAGTCCTTTAAGACACGCTCGTACGAGATCTTGTCCATTTTCAGGCGCGAGATATCGACGATCACAATATTCCCGTTATAGACCTCGTCCTTGACCCGGGGGGTGTCCTTGAGATCCGCAATTGTTGCAATTTTTACCAGGAGCGCGGGGGAACCGCTGCCGTGTTCCTCGTAGGAACTGAGGTCAAGTTCCATGTAATCATCGTCGGAACTGGTGGCATTTTTCCCCAAAAGTGTGTCAATGATCTTAACCATAAAAAAACTGTACGGAGAAAATTATTTAATGGTATCGATGTAAAAGGCAGAAACGGCCGGATTTCCCCTCTTTTTCTGACATTTCAAAAATGTTACAGTTCAAGGTTCCAGAGTTCATCGCCGACATGGTGGAAATTTTTGCACATCTTTCCCTGTGCGCTTGCCCGTAGTGCCGGCCCGTCCATGAGCGCGACGCCGATAGCGAGCGGCTTTTTATGCCGTTCGTCAGCAATCTGGACCGGGCTCCCGGCCACGATGTCATCGCTGACTGTGACAATTCCCGGCCGCATTATATCTGCGCCATTTACCACGTACGGGATTGCACCGGCATCGACCGTGACCATCCGCTCGGGGAATGGAATCTGGACGGCCCCTTTGAGCGTGGGAAAGACCCAGTCCCCGGTGTCCATGAGTAGGGGTTTTTTATTCACAAGGTAAAGCGCGACATCTGCGTTCGTTTCAATGATCTCGATCATCTCGGCATGAAAGAGCGTGGCAGATGGCCCGATCTGGAGTGCGAGCCGGGAGAGCAGGTCTTCTGCCTGGCTTTTGCGAATGGAATGCCGTTTTTTTACGATAATTTTTTTCATTGTCCTGTTCCTACATTCTCCCGGGCAAGGGCTAAAAATTTTTCCCGGCCCGGAACAGGTATACAAGTTTACCGTGAAATCCGTCAGGAATTTTCGGTACCGGGCTTCTCGTTCGAGGGCACCGGAAACCTTCTTTTCCCATGCCGGTCTACGCTATGTTTAAGTAGAGTGCTCACTCAAATATATTACTCCAGAGCGATGGTAATACAGGGTATTTAGTATGACCAAGAGACCGTTGGATATTTTAGATCTGGTGCTGAACCGCCAGCCCGTTATCGTCTCCCTCAAAGGCGGGAGAGAGATCCGGGGAGTTCTTCAGGGTTACGATGTTCATATGAACCTCGTCCTTGACAAGGCTGAGGAAACAGAGAACGGGCAGGTAGTAAAGGTAGGCACGCTTATCGTCCGTGGAGACAACGTGATCTATATCTCGCCATCGCTGGAATCATAGGGTGAAATAACATGACAAAAGGCACACCATCAATGGGTAAGATGAACAAGTTTACCCACATCGCCTGCCGGCGCTGTGGCAAGATCTCGTTCCACGCCCAGAAGAAAGTCTGCTCTTCCTGCGGGTTTGGCAGAAGCACCAAGATGCAAAACTACAAGTGGCACAGCAAGCGACCAAAAACTCCGACGCATTAGAGTAGTACCATGTGTGGTATCGTTGGCATCGTCGATGCTGGCGGTGTTTCCATCCAGCTTTACTATGCCATGTATGCACTCCAGCATCGTGGCCAGGAGAGCGCCGGAATATCCACATTTGATGGGACAAGTCTCTGTAAGTTCAAGGGGCAGGGGCTTGTCGCTGATGTTTTTTCCCCGTCTGTTTTAAAAGATTTGAAAGGCACGGCCGGTATCGGCCATGTGCGGTACCCGACAACCGGTGCAAACCTGCCGGAGAATATCCAGCCGTTGAATTTCCAGTTCAAGGAGCATTTCATCTCGGTTGCCCACAACGGGAACCTGGTCAATACCTGCGAACTCCGGCGGGAGTACGAGCAGGCCGGCCAGATGTTTACGACCACGACCGATACGGAGATCATCGCGAAGATCTTAATCGAAGAGATCACCGCCTCGGGCTGCGTGGAGGACGCGGTGCATCTCTGCATGAAACGGATGCAGGGCTCGTACTCGGTCGTGATCATGATCGACGGCGTGATCTACGCGTTCCGCGATCCCCTTGGCATCAAGCCGTTCTGCCTAGGGAAAATCGAGAAAGGGTATATCGTCGCGTCCGAGAGCGTGGCGATCGATGCCTTAAACGGGAAGTTCCTCCGCGATGTAAAACCCGGCGAACTGATCCGGATGGACAGCGAGGGTGTGCGGTGCACGCAGATCGCGGTCGCGGGCAGGCGTGCCCACTGTATCTTCGAGTACATCTATTTTGCACGGGCGGATGCCGTGATGGACGGGGTGCTCGTGTACGATGTGCGCCGGGCGATCGGCCAGCAACTCCACGAGGAGGCGCCGGTAAAAGCGGATTCTGTCGGCTCGGTGCCGGACTCCGGGACTGCCTACGCGATCGGGTACGCGGAACGATCCCGGATCCCGTTCGTGGAGAGCCTCATGAAGAACCGGTATATGGGCCGGACGTTCATCATGCCGACGCAGCAGGCGCGGGAGCGGGCGGTCCGGATCAAGCTCAACCCGATCCCGGGCCACTTGAAGGACAAGTCCGTGGTGCTCGTGGATGACAGCATCGTGCGGGGCACGACATCAAAGAGGATCATCGAGATGATGCGGGACGCAGGTGCACGCGAGGTGCACATGCGGATCGGTTCTCCCGCCATCAAGGCGCCCTGTTATCTCGGCGTCGATATGCCGACCCGAAAGGAACTAATCGCAAGCGACAAGGCAGAAGAGGAGGTCCGGCGCTGCATCACGGCGACCTCGCTCCATCACATCTCGCTTGAAGCCCTCGTAAAAGCGATCGGGTTTGACCGCGAGGATCTCTGCACCGGGTGCCTCACCGGCTGCTACCCGGTGCCCATCGATGGCGAGACCGCAAACCCCCGGCAGGTGGATTTCGTGGACGGGACCTTCCAGTCCAAACTTGAATCGTTCGAAGCCGGGACCTCGTAACGGCGGTCCCCGGTTTTATTTTCCCTATTTTTCACCGGAATTCCCGCGTGGCAGAGTGGTACCTTTTTTGCCTGCACAGACTAACCCGGTGTAAGGAACCCGGCGAGCTGCCCGGTGGCAATTGTTTACGGGTTTTATTGGGAGCAAGAGGAGCATGGAGCATATCAGGAAGGCCTTCGATGCGGTTGCGACAGGATACGACGCCCAGCGTGAGTATGTCATCCCCGACCTGCGGCAGTTTTATGGCGCTGCGGTCTGGGCAGCCGAAAGTCCGTCCGCGTCGCCTGCAATTCTCGATGTCGGTGCAGGGACCGGGCTTTTAAGTGCCATGCTTCTTTTAAAATATCCTGCCTCAACGATCACCCTGCTGGATATTTCGGAGAAGATGCTTGCTGTTGCAAAGGAACGGTTCTCCGGCTGCAAAAATGTTGTTTTCCGGACCGGGGATTATTCCCGGGTGGATCTCAGCGGACCCTACGATCTCGTCTGCTCGGCGCTCTCGATCCACCATCTCGAACCGGCAGACAAACGCCGGCTCTTCGGGCGGATATTTTCCGTGCTTGCACCAGGCGGGGTATTTGTCAATGCTGACCAGGCCGAGGGGGAGACGCTGTACTTCACCAGGAAGTACCGGGATTACTGGGATGCTTTTTTACAGAGGGGGCCGCTCGACACACAGGAGTCTGCGGAGATCCGCCGGCGCCGGGACACGCTGGACAAGAACGAGAAATTATCCGTGCAGCTTTCGTGGCTGCACGAGGCCGGTTTTTCCGATGTGGATGTCGTGTACAAAAACCGGAATTTCATTGTGACTGTTGCACGGAAAGAATAATTTTTAGCCCTGTGTCAGCAGGATTTATCCGTCACAGGTACGAGCACCGGCGTTTCCGGGTGACAAAAAGGAAAAGTAGCGAGGGATGGATTTGAACCATCGATCTTCGGGTTATGAGCCCGACGGGATATCCTGACTACCCTACCTCGCTTCCTATAATCAGGACTATAATATAGATGGCAGGCGCTGATATAGTTTACTAAAAAAGGACTGTCGGAAGACCGGTCCCGTTCGCTAGATTCAATTATCAGCGCTTCCCAATTTTCACCTATGGACGATAACGAACTTGAGGCGATCCGCGAAAAAAGGATGGCGGCATTAAAAGAAAAGATGGAGCGCCAGAGCGTGACAGGCGCCGTGATCACGGTCGACCAGCTGCACTTTGGCGACCTGCTCCGGCAGCACCCGGCGCTCGTGGTCGATTTCTGGGCCGAGTGGTGCGGGCCGTGCCGGCGGGTCGGGCCGGTCATCGAGGAGCTCGCGCAGGAATTTGCCGGGAAGGTCACGTTCGGAAAATGCAACACGGACGAGAACCAGCAGCTGGCGATGCAGTTTGACATCTCGGCGATCCCAAACATCGTCTTCTTCTCGCACGGCAGGATGATGGACCGGGTGATCGGGGCGTACCCCAAGGAAGCGATCCGGGAAAAAATTATACGGAATTTCCCGTGAACGGGACACGCGGATTTTATCCGGGAGCACACCCGCCGGATTCCGATCCACCGGATTAAAAAACAAATTTTCCTGATGCTGTTTTATTCACAGTACGGATCGTTTAAAAATTCTTCGTAGACTTTCTTTGCCGGCCTGCCGCCGCGATGGCTCCCGTGCGACCGGTGCTGTGACTCCGCATGTTCTTCCTCGTTCTCTGCAGCATCGAGATTTTCCCCGGCCGGTTCCTGGGGCCGTGGTTCCGCTACCGGATGGGGCGGCTGGTTATGATGATCCCGCATGTGATGGGGATACGTGCCCCGTTCGTGGTGCTGGCGGGGCGGTTGTTCCTGATGCGTTTCCTCAGCCATAGATATCAGTTATCATACGGGTCACGATACAAAAAACTTATTGTTCCCGGCCCGGCTCCCGGGCATGGGACATGTTCCACCGGGCAGGATCACCGGTACAGCTACCGGTGTGGCAGCAGCCCAGGTCACTCCCCGGCATACAGTGTTCCCTCCTGGATCTCGATGATGAGGGCTCCTAGTTCCTCGACAACCTTGAGCAGGTCCGGGCCACCGGTGATCACCGGACTCACATTATCAAATTCGCCAATCGAGAGAACCCAGGCATTTCCCCAGACCTCAAACCGGGACAGGTGCTTTTTCCAGAAAATACCTGCAATGAGCAGGATAACACCGATAACGCTACACGCGATCCCACCGTACTCCGGGAGCGTGTTCCCTTTCAACCCGATAGCCGTACTCAGCCCTGCAAGCAGGACAACAATTCCAAAAGCGATGAGACCGATACGGAACCTCATCGACTGTACGACACCGACTCCCCTGATGTCAGCGAGGTTGACCTGCTGGAAGAGGGATTCTGTTTTTGGGTCAAAGAAACTCTTGACAGAAGAGTAGGCGACAAGTCGTTTGCTGGTCACGGCAAGGCTGACCTTAGCCTTCACCGGAAAATACAACCGGAAGCCGTCGTACTCCTTGATCAGGGTCTCATTCTGCGCAAACCCGATAAAATTACGAATATCTGCCATGTCCGCACCGATTCCTCAGGGGTACCTTTGGTACACAATTATTACAAAATTGTGGTCGGGAGTATGATGAGGAACTGCCAGTACTCCCTTCCATCAATCGATAAAATGAACACGTATATACGTCAACGTCTAATTATTATCATCAGTTCGGACCAGCGGCCATGTCTAATGTTACCACGCTTCTTGATGCAAAGAGTGTTCCCGAAGCAAAAGCGGCCCTCATCTGCCCGTCGCGGAACGAGACGTACAGTTATTTACAACTCCGCATGGAGATGAACCGGGTCGGGAACGGCCTTTTGCGTCTTGGAATAAAAAAAGGCGACCGGGTTTGCATCTATCTCGACAGTTCGCCCGAGTACCTGATCAGCTATTTTGCGATCTGGCGGATCGGTGCCGTGGCCGTCCCGACAAACATTGTGTACCAGGGAGAGGAACTGCTGCATGCAGTCAGCGATGCCGGTGCCAGTGCGATTATCACGGATGTGCGGGGTGTGGGCATTGTCGCGGAAGTACAGAAAAAAGCCCCGGCCCTTGCCCATATCATCTGTGTGGGAGGAACGGGAACCGGTGTTGTTGCGTGGGAATCGTTTCCCCCGGCCCCTGCATCCATGCGGGCGGCCAACTGCGCGATGGACGATCTCTGCCACCTCCAGTACACGGCCGGGACGACCGGAAAACCCAAAGGCGCCATGCTCACCCACGGCAACTGGATGACGGCACTTGACGCGGAGAGGGAAGCCCTCCGGCTCAGGCCGGACGATGTGTATCTCGGGATCTACCCGATGGGCCACGTCGGATTATCGTGGGGATTTGCCGTGCTGCGGGCCGGCGGGACGTTCGTGATGATGGAGCGTTTCGAGCCGGAGCATTACCTTACGCTTGCCGAAAAGTACCGGGTGACGGTCCTTGCCGGTATGCCTCCGGTCATCCATACGCTCGTCCACAGCGCACCGGGTACAGAAGACCGGCTCCGCACCGCCCGGCTCATCATCTCGGGTGGGGGCCAGTTGCTGCCCGCGGTCTGGGAGGCGTTCGACAAGCGTTACCATATCCCGGTCGCGAACTCGTATGGCTTATCGGAAACGATCGTGATCGGGTCCGGCACGACCACTATCCCTGAGTACCCCGATCTCACCCGGCACTACCAGAGTGTGGGTGTCGCTGTCGGTTACACGGAGGTCAGGGTCGTGTCCGTGGACAATCCGGAAACAGAGATGCCCGCAGGAGAGGTTGGCGAGATCGCGCTTCGCGGGCCGTCCGTTGCACAAGGTTACTGGAACCTGCCCGAGGCAACAAATGCCGTCTTTCAGGCAGACGGCTGGTTTTTGACGGGCGACATCGGGTACATGGATGCTGACGGCATACTCTACATCACTGACCGGAAAAAGGACATGATCATCATGTCGGGCTGGAAGGTCTATCCGACCGAAGTGGAGAACGTGGTCGTCCAGCACCCGGCGGTCGCGGATGTGGCGGTCTTTGGCGTCCCGGACGAGCGGCGGGGTGAAATCCCGGTGGCAGCGGTCGTCGTGAAGGCCGGCACCACGCTTACCGAAGAAGAGTTTGAATCGTTCTGCCGTATCCATCTTGCCGGCTACAAGGTTCCGCGCCGGCTTATCATCGTAGACGCCCTTCCCCGGGTGCATGGCTGGAAACTCCTGCGCCGTACCCTGCGGGAAAAATTCGGCGGAATCCGGTCATAAAGCAGGATTACAAAAATATTCTGCGACAAAAACGGCTCAATTTTCGGAACCTTTTTAACCATCCGACCAATAATGTTAGCCGGAGCACCCGAACGTGGAGACAAAAAGTCGGATTGCTGATGTCTCGATCAACGGCAGGCCAAAGAAGCGATCTACTGGCATCGTGGGCCTCAACCTTCTTCTGGAGGGGGGGTTTCCCGAAGGATCGATTATCATGGTGTACGGCACGCCGCTTGCCGGTGTTGACCTTGCCGCGATGCAGTTCTGGAAAGTGGAAGGTGAAGAGGGCACCTACCTGATGAACGACGGGGACGTGGAGACGGGCATGGTGGATGCCGATGAGCTTCACCCTGAGATGTACCTCCCCCAGATGATCGGCGGGAGAATCGTCGTTGATTCTTTTTCAACTATTGTAATAAAATACGGGATCGACACGGCACTGAAATTTTTGCGGCTCGCACGCGATGAGATGCGGAAGCGCAAAGCAAATATGATGTTTATTGTCTATTCAAATGTCCATACCCCCGTCGAGATGACACGGATCATGCGTGCAGCGGATCTCGTGGTGGAACTCAAAACAGATGTTCACCAGAGCGAGATCGAGCGGACGCTTGCCGTGCACAAGATCCGGGATGCCGCCGCCCCCCAGCGTCTCCTGCCGTTCATTATCACGGAGCACGGGATCGAAGCATCGACGACATCGAGAGTCGTGTAGGTGCCGGTGTACCTGATAATCTCCTGCTTTGTTTATAGCGACAGTGTCTGATCCATGAACCGAAGGGCCGGATCGTTTCCTGCGATCACCTGTAGGGGAGTGGATGATTTCGGAAGATCTGCGGAAACGGACCGAAAACTTCATCTCAACACTCCGGTCCCGCGACCGGACGATTTTCAGCAAAAGTTCGGGCAGGCATCGGGAAATTAAAAAAACAATCTGGTTAAGACCACGGGATCCTGGAAGAAGTACGACCCGTTCGTTTTAGGAAACGATCTTAAAAAAGGGGTTTTGAGGATGAAACACGATCCGGGCACGGGGACCACATCGATTCGTATTAACGCAAACCCGTTCAAGATCTAATAAGAAAGTATTCTGCAATGGCTTTCCGGGGAATTTTGGTTTTCCCGGGGGTTACCATGACCGCAAAACCTGATTCTGCCACCCTGATCTTCGACCTGCTCAAGAAAAATCCCCGGGGCCTCAACATTCTCCAGATTGCGGAAAAGACCGGGATCAACCGCATGTCCGCAGGCCGGCACCTGGACGTGATGGCCGCACAGGGCCTTATCGATATCCAGATGGTCGGAAACGCCAAGGTGTATTTCCTCTCAAAGCGGATCCCAGTCACCACGTACATGGAATACACCTCAAAACACTACTGCATCACGGACAGCAGCCTCAACGTTGTCCAGCTCAACAAGTGGATCCCGGATACGGTCGGGATGGCCGAAGAGGATTTTATCGGCCGCTTCCTTCCCGAGACCCTCGAAGGAGTGGTAGTCAACGTGGACGAGTGCAGGGTGGCGATGGAAAGAGCCCTTGCCGGCGAGGCAGGCACCGTCATTGTGGAAGAGGACTTCCGGGGGACGCACAAGTTTTTCGAGATCCTGCACATGCCGGTCCAGTTCCCGGACGGCTCGCTCGGCATGATGGCAGTAAGCCAGGATATCACGGACAAGAAGAAACTCGAAATTGCGCTGCGGGAGGAGGAAAAGTTTTACCGGGATCTTGTGGAGCATATCCCGGATACCGTCTTTTCTGCCGATGCCGAAGGGAGGATCACCTATATCAGCCCCCGGATCGCGGAGTACGGACGTGCACCGGACGAACTCTCCGGCAAGCCGTTTTTTGACATTGTCGTACCCGAAGACCAAAAAGCCGTCCTGACCGGGTTTGCCGCCACCCTCAAAAAAGGGACGGCGACAGGAATCCGGTTCCGGATAGCGGACAAAAAGGGTCGGGTGGCGTGGATCGAAGGGTCCTTCATGGCCCTGACGGATGCAGCGGGTGCCTGTACGGGGATAAACGGCGTGCTCCGCAGTGTCCCGGGGCAGCCCCGATAAGGCCGAATGCAAAATTCCATAAAGAAGTAAGTTATCTGGCTCACGAGGCAAATCGGTACCGCCAGTCCCAAGTGATAATCACTAGTGATTCGCAATTTTTTTAAGAGTCATATTATCCCAGATCCTAAAAGAAGAATCCCTTCGAATGGTTCCTGCCGGGATTACTTTACCATATACTAGGGACCGGTCGTTTGATGGGATTTTTTTTAGAAAGGATCTGTGACAGGCCCGGTGCCGGAAACGTGAGGATATGATATGACGAGAATATTTTCAAACGGTTCGGGACGATCCATCCCTATTCAGGTATTCCTGCTGATCGTGATCATAGCGCTTGCACTGGTGGCGCCGGCCCTGGCCGATCCGGTAGTTACCATAGATAACTCGTCGGCAACGGCAATCGCAGGTAACTTAAGCAAAGTCGATGACGGCGGAACGCTGATCCTCATGCCCGGGGTCTACCGGGAGCACGATCTTACGATCCCACGCAACATCACCATCAGGGCCGACACCGCCAACGGCGGCAGCTCAGCAGACACGATCATTGACGCCCGGGGTTTGGGCAGGATCTTCAACGTAAATACCGGCACCGGTTCCCTTTCTCTCGACAACCTGGCCCTGCAGAACGGTGCGGTGACCGGTGAGAATGGAGGAGCAATCAATGCCTCCGGGGAGGTCTCCATCACCTCATCCACCATCACGAACTGCTCGGCTAATGCCGGTGGCGCTGTCTCCACACTGGGCAATCTCACGGTGACGGCCTCAACAATATCCGGCTGCACCTCGTTAGGGAGCATGGGCGGTGCCATATACACCTATGGGAATACCACGCTCGTGTCATCCAGCATCACGAACTGCGCAGCGCAATATGGCGGTGGTATCTACGTGGCGAACTGGGGAATACTGATCTCGTCAGAGATATCCAACTGCACGGCACAGAGCGGCGGCGCTGTCTCCGCAGGGAGTGGCGGAGTAATCATGGAGTCGTCCGTGATATCCGGCTGCTCGGCACAATACGGCGGAGCGATTGGAACGGATGGCGATGTAACGATGACAGGTTCATCCACCATCACCAACTGTTCGGCATCAAAAACCGGGGGCGCTATTAATGCCGGGGGGGTGGTAACGGTCACCTCTTCATCCATTACCAACTGCTCGACGGAGGGGGACGGCGGTGCTATCCTGGCATACAATTCTGACGCCTCGGTGACCTCGTCCACTATTGCCAACTGCTCATCTAATGATGGCGGCGCTATCAACACAGAGGGCGATCTCACGGTGACAGCCTCAACAATCTCCGGATGCACTTCGGGCGACTTAGGCGGTGCCATATACTCCTATGGCAATACAACGCTCGTGTCATCCAGCATCACGAACTGCTCAGCACAATCTGGCGGTGGTATTTACGCGGCGAACTGGGGAATACTGATCTCGTCAGAGATATCCAACTGCACGGCACAGAGCGGCGGGGCAGTCTCCGCAGGAAGTGGCGGAGTAATCATGGAGTCCTCCGTGATATCCGGCTGCTCGGCACAATATGGCGGAGCGATTGGAACGGATGGCGATGTAACGCTGACCGATACATCCACCATTACCAACTGTTCGGCATCAAAAACCGGGGGTGCTATTAATGCCGGTGGAGTGGTCACGGTAACCTCTTCATCCATCACGAACTGCTCGACGAAGGGGAACGGCGGCGCTATCCTTGCCTACCGCAATTCTGATGTCACTGTAACCTCGTCCACGATTGCCAACTGCTCGGCTGCCTATGGCGGTGCAGTCTTCTATGGCGGCCCACATATGCTTCCCAAGGGTTCATGCACCATCAGCTTTTCCCGGCTGGTAAATGACAGCAGCCAGGGTTATGCGGTCAATGCCACAATTCCCGTCACCGCCACGAAGAACTGGTGGGGCACGAATAGTCCACACTTTTCGACCTTGGTACATGGTCCGGTATCGTATGACCCCTGGCTCGTGATGGACATCTCCGCTGCACCGTCATCAGTCACAACCTCCCGGACCTCTTCAGTCCGGGTAACTATCACCAACACCTCTGCCGGCACTGATACCGCGGCTGGGGGAATTTTCGTCCCGGACGGGATCCCGGTTGCCTGGTCTTTTACCGGCGTTTCCGGTCTTCTCCAGCCAACTTCGGGAAACCTCGTGGCCGGTGCGGGCACCACCACATTTGCACCGTCTTCGGCAGGGAATGCAAACATCTCTGCCACCGTTGACGGCCAGACCGTTTTTGTGCCGGTAACGGTCACCTCTTCTGACAGCACCGATGCCGATACCTCCGGGGACTCCGGCCGGGGCACATCGTTTGCGGTAACTGCACCCGGAACCCCGGCCGGCGGCACGATGACCTTTGCCGTCAATGAGCCGATCAGCGCCGGCAGCACGGACTATACGTATGCGATCACCACGGTGAGCATCGTACCTTCGGGAACGCTTGGCTCAACCGATCTCACCGTCACCGATACCGGTGCGACCTCGCACGCACCGGACGGCCGGACCATCGCCGGGATCGTCGCTATATCACCGGTCGCGGTCAACCCGTCCGCGATCAGCTCGGGCACGATCACGTTCGCGGTTTCCGGTGCATGGATTTCGGCGCACGGTCTTGCCCCGACAGATATCGTTCTGATGCGGTACCATGATGGCACCTGGGCAGAGCTGCCCACGACGTACCATTACACGTCCGGGAATGCGTATTACTTCACGGCGACAACACCGGGTTTCTCGTACTTTGCTATCGCGGCCCGGGCCGGCACAGCCTCCGCCAATGTGACCGTGACAGAACCGGCGGCCGCATCCGTCCCGGTCAGCACAACACAGGCTGTAGTTGTTACCTCACCGGCCCCGGCATCCATGAAGACTGCCTCTGCCGGGACATCCGCCCCGGTCACAACCGCAACCACCGCTGTACCGGCCGGTGCCACCGGTTCGTCCGGCATCCCGGTCCTTACGATAATCCTTGCCGGTATTGGCGGGATTGCAGTGGTGGCAGTCGGTGCGGTCCTCGGCCGGCGCTGGTGGATACGGCGCCAGAACCCGGCGCTCTTTACGAAGTACGATTAATAACGCCTGCATCCCAATTCCCCGTCCGTTCATTTCATCGGACGGGCCGTTTTTTTAGACACCCCGGATCATCCTTGAAATCTTGAGGATCCACGAGGAAAACGCAAGGATAAACCAACGGTTATCTTTCCGCAAAAATTATCGTATATAAGAAAAATTCAACGATTTTTTATCCGTCTATCGATAACTCATATCCAAATACTACCCGGACATTTAACAGGATCTGAAAATCTCTCACCGATTGGGGTCTATTCTGATTTGTTCAATTTATAAGTTCGACATATCCCTTTTCTATCAAATATTTCACACGAGCCATGTATCGAATATAATAATAAGATATATGCAGGATCATACGAGTGATATGCAATGGTATTTACTTTGCAGGCAGTTGACAAATGGGTTGTATCAGCAGTCTTGCTTGTGCTGGTTGTTGCACCATGTACCGCCAGCGGTCCCAGTTCCTTCTCATACACGTTAAGCGGTGTCTACACCCTCAACGGTGCAACCGCAGATGAGACAAACACAACTATTACTTCAGCCACCGATGACGTGTCCGCAGTATACGTCCTCAATAGTGGCGATCTGACCATGATCAACCCGACCATAACAACAAGCGGGGATACTTCTTCAAACGATGACAGCAGTTTCTACGGTCTCAATGCTGCTGTCCTTGCAACATCAGGCAGCACGATAAAGATCTCCGGCGGTACCATTACTACGAGTGGCAGTGGTGCCAACGGCGCATTTCCGACCGGTACCGGATCAACCATCATCCTGTCAGATGTTACGATCAAGGCTACCGGACGTGGTGGTCATGGGGTAATGGCCACAAATGGCGGTGTGCTGACCCTCACGGATGTTGATATCACAACAACCGGGGTAAACAGCGCACCCCTGGCAACGGACCGCGGTAGCGGCACATTGACGGCAACGCGGGGAACAGTCCTCTCATCCGGCACGGACTCACCTGGAATATATTCGACAGGAACAATCACGGTCAACGATGCCACCGTAACGGCAACCGGTGCAGAGGCTGCAGTTATCGAGGGCTCCAACGCCATTATCCTCCACAATACTACCCTTGCAGGGGGAGTTACGAAAACGGGGGGTACCATGATCTACCAGAGCATGTCAGGTGATGCTGCTGTTGGACTAGGGACGTTTACGATGACCGATGGTACTTACACGGCTACGGCGGGTCCTGCATTCTTCGTAACGAACACAAATGCCGTTATCAAGCTGACAGATACGAAGGTAACCTCACTATCGGGTGTTCTCATTAATGCCTCCGGGACGAACAACTGGGGCAATTCCGGAAGTAATGGAGGGATCGTTTCTTTCACAGCGGACAACGAGGATCTGGCGGGTAACCTGATCACAGACAATATCAGTTCAATTGCCGCCACACTAAAGAACAGCTCATCATTGACCGGTTCCATCAACTCGGCCGCATTGATCCTTGACTCATCCAGTTCGTGGCAGGTGACTGGAGATTCGGTACTGACAACCCTCTCGGATTCCACAGGGATATCGGGCACCACCATCACCAACATCTATGGTAACAGCCATACGGTCACGTATGATTCAAGTCTTGATGCAAACAGTGCGTTGGGTGGGAAAACCTATACGCTTGCCAATGGGGGAACGTTAACTCCAGCATCTGCATCTACAGTAATACCGGTTGCCGATTTCACGGGTACTCCTACATCCGGCACAGCACCCCTGATGGTTCAGTTTACGGATACCTCAACCGGTTCTCCCACCTCATGGATCTGGACATTTGGCGATGGGTCGCTCACAAATGCCACCCAACAGAACCCGATGCATACCTATACATCGGTCGGTACCTATTCAGTTTCCCTGACCGCAACGAATGCATATGGCAGCAATACCACAACAAAGAGCGGATATATCACGGCATATTCGGGCAGTGGGATATCTGCAAGCGAGATTGGTATCTTCCGGGACACCACCGGCTCCTGGTATCTGGACTACAACAACGATGGAACGGTCGATAAAGCGGTGAAGTTCGGGAAGAGCGGGGACATCCCTGTGGTCGGTGACTTCAACGCTGACGGAATATCAGATATCGGCGTGTTCCGCCCCTCGGCCTGCTCCTGGTATCTTGATTACAACTCTGACGGGACTGCCGACAAAACGGTGAAGTTCGGCACAAATGGCGACACGCCGGTAGTCGGGGACTGGAACAATTCCGGTATCACCGGTATCGGTGTCTTCCGGAACACCACCGGCTCCTGGTATCTGGACTACAACAACGATGGAACGGTCGATAAAGCGGTAAAGTTCGGGAAGAGCGGGGACATCCCTGTGGTCGGTGACTTCAACGCTGACGGAATATCAGATATCGGCATGTTCCGCCCCTCGACCGGCTCCTGGTATCTTGATTACAACTTTGACGGGACTGCCGACAAAACGGTGAAGTTCGGCATGAATGGCGATACTCCGAAAGTGGGTCACTGGGTGTAATTTCGGCCCGGCATACTTACTTTTTTGCCATCGGATATCACCAGAGGGTTGTGATAAATTAAAGGTTAATATGAGGTATATGGCAGTTACAGCGCGAGGCGTACTTCCTTTGCGGCTTCTGCCATGTTCTTGAGTTTCCAGAATGCCGCTTCGCGGGATCTCATCCGCATGCCGCAGTCGGGATCCACGAGCATCGTTTTGGCACCGAAGATCTCGACGCCTTTCTCGATCCGCTTTTTGAGTTCCGGGACCGTCTCCACGGTTTCCGAACTGGAATCGACACAGCCGAACCCGATCATCCGCCCGGCAAGATCCCGCGATCCGAAAAGGTCGAGGTTTGCCGGGTTTTTCGAGAACTCAAAGTCCAGCACGTTCACGTTAATTTTTAAGATGTCGTCAATCACATTTTCGAGATTGCCGCAGACATGCATACAGGTCGGGACTTTGATGGCGCCGGCGATCAGATCGATCGCCTGCTTTCCCACGGCAAGGTCTGCGACCCCGGTCGAGAAGATCGGTTCGTCGATCTGGATAAGCGTGACGCCGGCGGCCTCAAGGTATTTTGCCTCGACCGCGAGAGCCGCTGCAAGATCGAGCGCCAGCTCCTCCTTGTTCCGGTACATCGGCGTGCTGATGTGGAGGCCGTGGGCGAGCGTGGACGGGCCGGTGATGATGCCCTTGACGTACGGGGATTTTGACCGGGCGTATTTTGTGTCGCTCGCGGTGATCGCTCCGGATGCCGGCTGGATTTTCCCGACAACATCCTGTCCCTTGATGCCGGGCAATTTGCCGGAGAACACATTGATCATATCGCCCCGGACCTGCCCGTCCGAGATGATGTCGATGCCAGCGTTAACCTGGTCGGCAACCGCGGTCTCGACCGCTGATTTTAACGGGTCAAAAAGGGTTTTGAGGCCGGATCCTTTGACCACGGGGTAACTGCCCACAACCGTTGTCGCTAATACCTTGTTGATGAAATACGCCTTCATGGGACAAGCCGGTGCATGTCACGCGGGAAGAGGACTGCTTCGCGGACGTTCTGGAGCCCGAGCATCGTCATGATCAGCCGCTCTGCGCCAAGACCCCATCCTGCGTGGGGAGGCATCCCGTACCGGAACGGGCGCAGGTAGAACTCGAAGCTGTCGGGCGACAGGCCTTTTTTCTTGATCTGCTGTACAAGGAGGTCGTACTGGTGGATACGCTGGGCGCCGCTCGAGAGTTCCATCCTCGGGTGCATGAGGTCGAACGCCTTGCAGATCGAGGGATCGTCCTCGTACGGCATCGCGTAGCAGGGCCGGATCTCGGTCGGCCAGTCGGTGATGAAGTAGTGGGCACCCATTTCGTCGCCGATTGCGTGCTCGGCCCCGGCGGATATATCGTCGCCGTACTTGATCGGCTCGCTGCTCTTCTTCTTCGCGATCTCGATCGCCTCGCAGTACGGCAGCCGGGTAAACGGTGCCTTTGGCACGGCAAAGTCGTTAAGTTCGAGGTTTGCCAGCTGGTCGCCGCAGCTCCGGTTCACGTACTCGTAGGTCTTGACGATCAGGTCTTCGAGGATCTTCATCACGTCATTGTGGTCCGCGTACGAGACCTCGATATCGATACTGGTCGCCTCGTTCAGGTGCTTGGTGGTGTTGTGCTCCTCGGCCCGGAAGATCGGCCCGATCTCGACGACCTTCTCGAATCCGCCTGCCATCATCATCTGCTTGTAGAGCTGCGGGCTCTGGTTGAGGAATGCCTCCTTGTCGAAGTACGCGATGGGGAAGAGTTCGGTCCCGCCTTCGGTTGCGGCGGCGACAATCTTCGGGGTGGTGATGCTGATGAAATCTTCCTTGTGGAAGAAGTTGTTCACCGCGTGCAGTGCGGCGCTCCGGATCTGGAAGACCGCGGCGACACGGGGCCGGCGGACATCGAGGAACCGGGCGTCGAGCCGGGTATCGAGTTCAGCCCCGACTTTTTCCGAGACATCAAGGGGCAGCGGGGTTTCCGCGAGGCTGATGATCTCGAAGGTGTCGGGCACGAGTTCCCTGCCGCCCGGCGCCTTTTCCACAGCCTTTACCGTGCCGATGACCCGGACCACGGATTCACGCGAGACTTTCTTTGCCGCGGCAAGCACGGCTTCCGATACTTTCTTTTTCGGGATGGTCACCTGGAGGATACCGGTCCGGTCGCGGATCAAAAAGAACGCGAGTCCCCCGAGGTCTCTTTCCTCGTGGACCCATCCGCAGATTTCCGCATGGCCGGTCTCCGGCGTGACTGATTGTATGGGTATGCGCATCAAAATCGTAGTACAATGGGACGGGGGGGATAATGGATTTTATGGGCGCGAACCGGGTCGCCCGTGTCAATTCAGAAGGTTTATCCGATTTCCTGTGCGAGGAACATAATCACCTAGGATAAAGACCCCACACTCCCCAGCGGGACACGCGTGGCGGGCCGGGCGATGATAGCAGATGCTGCTCAACGAATATGAAAAGCCGACAAAAACCCATCGCACGATCTTCTGCCTGGCTTGGGCAGGCTGGGTTTTTGATTTCTATGACCTGCTGCTCTTCTCGTTCCTCTTGATCCCGATCGGCGCCGAGTTCCATCTTTCCAGTGTCTCGCTCGCGCTCGTGATGGGGGCATCGCTCCTTGCCACGGCCATAGGTGGCATTATCTTTGGTGCTCTTTCGGACCGGTTCGGGAGAAAGAGCGTGCTCCAGTGGACGATCCTCGTCTACAGTCTCGGGACGTTTGCCACGCTGTTTTCCACGTCCCTCATCTGGCTGCTTGCCTGCCGGATCGTGACCGGCCTCGGGGTCGGCGGGGAGTGGGCGGCCGGCCAGACCTACATTGCCGAGACCTTCCCGGCAAAGGACCGGGGCCGGTACGGATCGCTCCTGCAGACCGGGGCACCGGTCGGGATGATCCTTGCGGCCCTCTGCGGCGGCCTGCTCTCGCCAATCATCGGCTGGCGGGCGTGCTTTGCCCTCTCGGTTCTCCCGGCCCTGATCGTGATTGCGATCCGCCGGTACCTGCCCGAGTCCGATGTCTGGGAAGAGGCCCGCGCTGCCGGGCTGGGCACGCAGGCATCCCGGCCCGGCATCCGGGATCTCTTCTCGCGGAACTACCGGAAGATCTTTTGCCTTGCCCTCGTCCTCTCAATCTTCGGGATGTCTGCCTACTGGTTCGCGTACTCGTGGCTCCCGGGATATCTTGTCCAGCAGCGCAACTTCTCGCTTGCGGCATCAGCTGTCTGGGTGATCATCGTGCAGGCCGGGGCATTTGCGGGGTACCTCAGTTTTGGGATCGTGGCCGACCGTGCGGGACGCCGCCCGGCGTTTACGATCTACGGGATCATCATGGCGACCGGGCTTGCGCTCGTGACGCTCGGCTGGGACCTGATCGCTTCGTCTCTTGCGCTCGTCCTCCTCTCCATGCTCGCGGTCGGATTCGGGACCGGGTTCTTCGGGGGCTTTGGCCCGCTGTACGCGGAGCTCTTCCCGACCCCGGTGAGGAACCTTGCGATGGGCTCGGCGTTCAACATCGCCCGGGGTGTCCAGTTCTTTACACCGGTCATCATCACGCTGATAGGTGCAGCCTTCGGCCTTGCGGCCGGGATCTCGGTTGCCGCAATCTTTGCCCTGCTCGTCGCCCTCTGGATCTGGACATTTCCCGAGACAAAGGGCCGGACGATCCGGGACGTGGACTCACAGGTATCTCCGGATTAAAACGATCTGCCCGATCCGACCCTACATGTTTATCGCCAATTCCGGAGCACGTGATAGTATGACGGATCATCCACCCCATGCGGCCGCCAGCGATGATGGCGGTCAGAAATCCAGAAAGCTCCTGATCGGCGTCATTGCCGGCATTATCATTGTGATCGTCGCTGCCGTGTTCCTCACGCTTAACGTCACGGTCACAACCGGCGTTTCCGGGGACAGCCTCCCGTACGTGACCCACTATAACGTGGCGCTCCCGGACGGGGAAGCGGTGACGATTGGGAGCAGCCGGATCGCGGTGATGGCGTACAACGATTCGGTCACGACCGATGTCGATGGCAACCGCGAGCAGCTGGTCGTGGGCCAGACCCGGATCATCAGCCCCCGGCACGCGAAGATCACCACGCTCGGCATCCCGCTCTATAATGCCGATTTCCAGTTCACCCTTCAGTACCTGGGCTCGACCGGGACGAAAGACAACTTTGACCTGACCGTGAAGACCTCGCAGCAGATCCCGACGTTTTTGCTCGACCGGCTGATGCCGGCTTCGGTGAATGCGAAGCTGGCGTAAATGGCGACAGGAAATATTTTCGGGACTTGTGCAAATACATCCTCTTTTTTTTTAGCCGCCCGCACCGCTTAAAAAAAGTTGTGGGGGGCAGGGGCCCCACCCCCCTCCCCATTTATTTTTCCGGAAGGGGTCACCCCCCCTCCCATCTGCCGGGCCAACAGGGGGTACCCCCTCCCCTCCTTTTGCCCGGTCCGGTACACAAACCACACCTCCAAAATACCGTGGACAAAAATATTCCGTCGGACGCTCTACGCGAAGTCCCGGGTATTTCTCATGCAAAAGTCGCGAGCATCCCACGGATGGATGGAGGGGGTGATCCCCCTCCCCCCCCTCATATATTTTTTTGGGAAGGGATCACCCCCCTCCCCTTTTGCCGGTCCGGGTGGGGGTACCCTCCCCCCACCTGCAAGGAGTTCCGCCACACCCGCGACAGATCAATGCTACTATTAATACGAAAAATCACTGCAAAAATAATTCCCTGCCCGCCATGCCTCTAAAGTGGCCCTGATGCGGGGAGCCCTCATTACTCTGTTTTTTTAGCGGCATTCATGGTCCTGATGTGAGTGTCCGGGGGCTCTCTTAAAACAGCGTCTTCTGGGAATGGTTCAGCTTGATGTGCTGAAGTGCGGCGGGAGTCGTCTCCCGGCCCTGCGGGGTACGCTTCACGAACCCGATCTGGATGAGGTAGGGCTCATAGACTTCCTCGATCGTCCGGACTTCCTCCCCGACCGAGATTGCAATCGTCTTGACCCCGACCGGGCCGCCGGAAAAATCATCTGCGATCACCGAGATGATGCGCCGGTCGATATCGTCAAGCCCGAACTCGTCGATCTGGAGCAGTTCTAATCCGCCTCTCGCAATATCCGCAGTGATCGTCCCGTCGCCTTTTATCACGGCAAAATCCCGCACCCTTCGCAGGAGCCGGTTCCCGATCATCGGTGTCCCCCGGGTTATTCCACGTTCTCCCTGAATTTCTCTCTTTTAGATCACTATTTTACGCGAGGTTTGTACGGACATTAATTTCCCGGTCAGGTCGGCCGGTTTTCCTCCGGGAGGACACGCCATGCCTCCGGCGGGACAAAAATCTCAAACCTTGCCCCGCTGCCCGGCCTACCGGTCTCCGTTATGGTAAAGCCGGTGATCGACACTATTTCCCGGGACAGAAAGAGGCCAAGGCCGGTGTGTGTCCCAAACCCCCGGGTAAACAGCCGGGGCTTGTCTTCGTTCCGTATCCCTACACCGTCATCCTCACAAACGATCCGGAATCCTTCCCCACAAACCCCGCCGGTAAACGTGATGCGGGAGATCGTCTTGCCATAATTAATGGCGTTACTGATAAGGTTGGAAAATACTTTTCCCAACATCGGGTCGGCAAAGACGTCTATTGCCGGCACCTCGTTTCGTATCGCGATCTTCCCGGGAACTGCCTGCGCGACTGCCCGTGCAATGACTGCCGGCAGATTCTGCCACTGTGCCGCTTCCGCCCCAAGGTTCTGGTATTCCCGGGTAAACTCGATCTGTTCCCGGATCTTTGCGATGATCTCGCGCTCTTTTGCGTAGAATTCTTCCGTCTCCTGCGTCGATGTCGCCGTGGAACCAAGCTCGATATAGCAGTCCAGGGCCGTGATATGGTTGAGGATGTCATGCCGCGTGATATTTGTCATCAGCGCGAGTTTCCTGCTGGCGTCGGCAAAGGCAGACTCGGCCTGTTTTCTCCGGGTGATGTCCCGCAGCATGATCAGGGAGTACCATGTTCGCCCGGGGATCCCGGGATCAAACGGGGTACAGGCAGCCTCGTAGTACTGCGGCCGGCCGGATATCCCGAGGGAAATCTCCCGGATGAGGGGCCGGTCATTTGTTTCCCGGGCAAACGGGAACCGTATCTCCGGTGGCATCACCCCGTTAACCGGTTGGGCGATCAGCCGGCCCGGGACGGATCCGAGGATGCGCTCCGCTGCCGGGTTCAGATCGATGATGTCCCCCCGGTCGTCCACCACGATGACGCCGTCGGCGATGGTGTGGAAGACCCGGGAATACGCCACCGGCATGAGCGACAGGAGCTGGTACCTGGTGATCCCGTATGCGGCGATCAGAGCGGAGAGCGAGAAGAGCAGGGGCGCGAGATCCACGTGGGGAAACGGCCCCCATCCGGCCACATACACGATGTTTGCTACAAAGGGAATCGTACAGGCCACAAGAAGAATTGCCATCTGGTAACGGTAGATGGCATATGTGGCCGAGATGCGCGAAACGACCAGGACAAGGCCGAGCACCGATAGTGCATACGAATACCCGATAAAGATCCAGAAGAGCGGCCCGTGCAGGTAAACCCCGACAAACATCCCCTGTTCAAGGACAGAGACGATACTGGTATAATAGAGATGATGCAGGGGATTTGTCAGGACAACGGCAATTGTCACGACCGGGACCAAAAAAAACAGGGAGATCGTTTTTCTGGAGAGGTACCGGGAATTTCCGGTGTAATAGAGGACAATTAGAAACCATGCCACCGGGACGGTGACCATCCCCGGGTACTCCACACAGACAAAAAGGAATTTTGCGGCTGATGAGACGCTTAAAAATTCCCCGGCGTCACCCAGGTTCCAGAGCGTGGCGGCGGCAAAAAGAAGGGTGAAGTACGGGGCGACGGGGGATTTCCAGCGACGCCAGCTGATGATGGCAAAGGTCGCGGTCGCTGCGGCAGACAGCAGGAACAGGAGAATAACCGGAGAAAACTGAAGTTCCACAATCCACCAGACAACGTTGTTCCTGAATTGGTCTTATTATGATTATTATCACGTATTTTCTGGGACTTAAGGATTTTCAATCCAGAAGTGCCGGGAGAAGAAGGAAAATCCGGATATGATACAAAACGGGATATCGCCTTCTTTTTAAAACAGCGTCTTCTGGGAATGATTCAGCTTGATGTGCTGTAGTGCGGCGGGAGTCGTCTCCCGGCCCTGCGGGGTGCGCTTCACGAACCCGATCTGGATGAGGTAGGGCTCATAGACTTCCTCGATCGTCCGGACTTCTTCGCCGACCGAGATCGCAATCGTCTTGACCCCGACCGGGCCGCCGGAAAAATCATCTGCGATGACCGAGATGATGCGCCGGTCGATATCGTCAAGCCCGAGTTCATCGATCTGGAGCAGTTCTAATCCGCCTCTCGCAATATCCGCAGTGATCGTCCCGTCGCCTTTTACCACGGCAAAATCCCGCACCCTTCGCAGGAGCCGGTTTCCTATCCTCGGTGTGCCCCGGCTCCGGGCAGCGATCTCGGCCGCCCCTTCGGGAGTGATCGGGATCTTAAGGATAGCAGCACTCCGGGTCACGATCCGGACAAGATCCTCCGGGGAGTACAGGTTCAGGCGCACGAGGATCCCGAACCGGTCCCGGAACGGCGAACTCAAAAGCCCCTGCCGGGTCGTCGCCCCGATCAGCGTGAAGTGTTCGAGCGTCAGCTTGATCGAGCGGGCGCTCGGGCCCTCCCCGATCATTACATCGATAAAGAAATCCTCCATCGCTGGGTAGAGGATCTCCTCGACTACCGGGTTCATGCGGTGGATTTCATCGATGAAGAGCACATCTCCCCTCTGGAGTGCGGTCACGATGGCGGCAATGTCCCCCGGTTTTTCAAGCACCGGGCCGGTCGTGGTTCTTATCGCCGCGCCCATCTCGCGTGCGATAATATGCGCGAGGGTCGTCTTCCCAAGGCCCGGCGGCCCGGCAAACAGGATGTGGTCGATAGGCTCACCTCGCTGCCGTGCCGCCGCGATCGCGATCCGGAGCGCATTTTTTGCCGGCTCCTGCCCGACAAATGCATCGAGCGTTGCCGGCCGGAGCGTCACATCCTCCTGCTCGTCGGGCGTGGGTTCCGGGGAGATAATCCGCTCGCTCATCGCCGCTCACCCTCCTTGAGAAGCACGAGCGCCGCCTTGATGAGCGCCTGGATCGTGGGCTCTGTCATTCCCGCCGCCGCTGCCCGCACCGCATCGTACGCCGCCTGCTCGGCAAACCCAAGCGAGACAAGAGCGCTTGCCGCATCCCTGACGATCCTGTCCGGTGTCCCGGCCGGGGCAAGCGCCATTGCGTCCTGCACTTTTTTCATCTTGTCCCGGAGTTCGAGGATCAGCCTCTTTGCACTCTTTGGCCCGATACCCGGAATCCGGGTCAGGCACTTTTCATCCCCGGAAAGGATCGCGAGGACAAAGTCCTCAAGGGAGATCCGGGAGAGGATATTGAGCGCGATCTGCGGGCCGATACCCGTGACCCCGATAAGGATGGTGAAGAGTTCGAGTTCGCTTGTATGCAGGAACCCGTACAGAGTAATCGCGTCCTCGCGCACGGCCATGTACGTGTGGAGTTTCACTTTCCCGGGCGCGTGGGCGATCTCGCGAATCTCCGGCTCCGGCACGTGTACCCGGTAACCGATACCATTGACCTCCAGCACCACCCACCGGTCACCGGTCGTGACCGGTGTTCCATCCAGATACGCAATCATTCTTACTATCTCATGACGTGGATATGACATAAGGCAATCGAAAGGCCGTCCGCAGCGTCATCCGGCGTTGGGATCTCATCAAGGTGGAGGAGCCGTTGTATCATCTGCTGCACCTGCACCTTGTCAGCCCGGCCTGACCCGGTGATCGCCTGTTTGATCTGGTTTGGCGTGTACTCCGTCACCGGGATCTTCCGCTGCTCTGCCGCGAGGAGGACGACGCCCCGCACTTCGCTCACTCCCATCGCGGAGGTGATATTTTTTGAAAAAAAGAGTTTTTCCATCGCAAGAGCGTCCGGGGGATAACGATCGAAGAGGGACTGTAAGCCGGTATAGATCTCAAGCAGGCGCTCTGCCGGCCGGGTCCCGACCGGAGTTTCAATGCACCCGTAGCAGACCGGCGCCGGGGTGCCCCGGTCCAACCGGATCACGCCGTACCCGAGCCGTGCAAGTCCGGGATCAATCCCTGTCACTATCATGAACTGTACCTTCCCCGGCAGTACCTGGTTATCTAGTGTTACGACACCCGCCCATAAAATCCTCTGTCCGCGCGCCTTTCCGGTACTATCTGCTTCATACAACTCTCCGGATTCCCCTTTTCTGGCAAATTGAGGGATAAATACTATTTAGGGCGGCGTATAATATGGGGATAGTGATGATTTATGAAGACTGCTAAACGTCCGACTTACTCGTTCCTCATCCTTGTGATCGGGCTTATCCTTATCAACACGCTGCTGGCATGGCTTTCCCTTAAGATTTCCCAATTTATCAGTCCCTCTCTTTCAGCCAGTGTTTCGATGGTCTATATTGCCGTTGCATTCATGCTGATCTTTACGCTCTGGTTTGGCATGTACGGAGCGATAGCCGCGTATGTCGGCACTTTCATTGGCACGGGTCTTCTCTCCGGGATGCCGGTAACTACTGCGCTCTACTTCTCGCTTTCGGGCCTCTGGCAGGTACTCATCCCCCTTATTGCATTCCGGATATTTGACGTACACGTCGACATGGAGTCCAAGCGCGATCTCTTCCACCTCATCCTCTTTGGCACAATCATTAACAATCTCATTGGAGCGGCGTGGGGTTCGGTGACACTGGCGATCGGGGGGATTAACGTGTGGTCGCAGGTTCCGTCCACGTTCCTGTTATGGTTTATCGGTAATGTGATCGTAACAATCATCATCGTCCCGCTGGTGCTCCGTCATTTCACGCCCCGGGTTGAAAAATCAAAAGTTTTTGTTAAAAATTACTGGTATTAACCGGTTCTCTTTTTTTATTGTTACAGGACACGTGTATTCCTTCACGAGGTTTTTGATTGGTCTCGCTGGAATGGCCGGGTGCCGGGATAAAAAGTCCATATGATAATCCGCATGACGATAGGGACAACAAGGTATGCAAGCATGGAGTATGCGGGAGAACACAGGGCTATTGCAATTCCCGTGCATGCAGCAATAATAAAACTGATCCGATTCAGCGCAGAATCCCGTGCACGATGCGGTTGAACCGATCCGTTCTGGAGAGAGGGGGTGCGGATAATATACTGCCACTGGATAAAGAAAAGGAGACCGAGGATCAGCATATTGACATGGAATATGAGCGCTGCGATCTGGACGTGCGAATAATCCCCGGACAGGTTGGTCGTAAACGGCACCAGTACCACAAAGATCAGGATCAGGATATTGAGCCAGAGTAGAATTTTGTTGACAGAATGGAGGAAATGGAAGTGTTCGTGGTGGACTATCCAGAAACTTGCCAGGACAAAAAACGCGATTACGAAGCTGAGAAATTCCGGGAACATTGTGCCAATATAGTTTGGCAGTTCCGTTGCAGCCTCTGCTTTTGGGATGACAGGTACGGAAAGACTCACGGCAAGCAGGGTCATTGCAAATGCAAACACACCGTCTACCAGTGCCTCAAGCCGGTTTTTTGAGATAAAGTTATTCCCTGAATTTTCCTGTGCTTCCATACTCTTACGTTAAGCGGATTCACGTATTATTTTCTTGTTTTTTGCTTCTGGTATACTCCCATGACTTAAAGATCCGGATAAATGGTATATCACACAATCCGCAAGTAAAATGTCCCCGTGTATTATTACTGCCATGATTACAGTATTGCCGAGGTACAATCGGGCGTGCGACGCAAGCGTCCGCTCATAAAGAGAACTTCTCAAAAAGAAAAAAAATAAACAGGATTAATGTAATCAGAACCGGGGTTTCCGGTGTTTGGGCAGGCAGTCCCTGCAGTAAACCGGCCTACCCTCAGTTGGCTTGAAGGGGACTTCGCACTCTTTTCCGCAGTCTGAACAGACTGTCTTTGTCATTTCTC
>NZ_JBAYLY010000013.1:0-75358 GCF_041663825.1 Methanoregula sp. | reverse complement strand
TTCAGGATATCTGGGAAAAGGGAATGTGAAAATTTATTGTTCGGATCATCACGTTTTTTTTGAGAAACATAGCGTTGATGATTGGCCGGTCGTGTCGATTCAACAGCTTATTGTAGATTTAATGAGAGAGGGTGCTGAGTGCGGGGAGGCAGGGGAACGCCTCATGAAAATGATGTATCATGCCTGAGCAATTGTACGACAGAGTTGAATACGAATCAGCTCTCACGGCACTCAAGGAGATAGTAACCCAACTCCCTGAACCTTTTGTACTCATTGGTGGTTGGGGCGTTTACGTAACGGTAAATGAATCGTTCGCAGATGAACATGGAGCTCCCTATTTAGGATCACGGGATATCGACGTATGTTTTCAGGTGGATCCCGACTGCAGTGAGTCTGAATTACGAACGTGTACCTTTTCTCAGGCACTAACGGTTATTCAAAGCATCGGGTATTCCCCGGATGGTTCTTTTCGCTATTGTAAGATCATAAAAAAAGATACCGGGGAGGTAGTTACCAAAGAAGTCGCCCGAAATATAGGAATGTACGATTTATTTTATTTGTACATCGATGTGATGGTCGATAATATTCATCCGAAACAAAAAGACGTTTTTGGCTTTCATGTTCTGGATGAACCCGTAATCAGGAGAGTATTCAGCGAAAGTACTGGGGTAACCGTTGTTTTGAACGGAGTTGAATTGCTGATACCGCCTCCGGTGATGTTGTTAGTTACGAAACTTGTATCGATCCAGAATCGGACAAAGGACGACAAACTGACAAAGGATGCCTGTGATATCTATGCGATTCTCTGGTATTCGTCAATATCGTATAAGAAAATCCTGGAAGAGATTCATCGTCAATACCCGCAGGAATGCAGAGCGGGTTTCGATGCGATTACGGATGATGTCTCGAAAAAAGCTGCTCGTCATTTAGGGATTGATGTAGAGACATATCGTGGTGTAATCCGAGGTCTTATTGAGAATCTGTAAAGAAATAAGGCAGATCGCGATCACCGAGCGCAGCAGCAGGTAATTTCCCGGAAATTCCCCGAGAACGTTGTGTTGTGCATCAGAATCATACAAGTGTGAGACACAAGACTTCTCAGACCGTATCTGGGCAATTTGCAGAATAGAATTTGTAATGAGTTTGGAGCCGGTCGCGGAGCGGGGCGAACACAAGCGAAGTCGTGCGATGCGGGCGACGATCTGCGGTTGTAGGCCAGGCCGGTGACACTCGGTGACTTACTCGCGCGACGCACGTGGGGCTCGGACTCGTCGCGTTTACGTGTCTCGTTACCTTCGCACCCCATCGCGGCCCTCTGCTCGGACAAGAGTGTGTCTAGGCGCCCGCTCCTTTCGCTTCACAATTCATTCAACCGAATCCGGTTTCGTATCCGGATCCCGGTAAGTGCGTAGCGCAAAACCCGACGAGGCGTTTTCTCGCGTCTTGCATCGCATCGTTTCCGCGGCCCGGAAAAATTCTGTGGACGAGTTCTCTCATTTCGAAGTTGTTTTGTTCATTTCTCCGGTTGCGTACATCAGATCATTTTTCCTCGCTGCCCGCCATGGGAACTCCTGTCAGATATGCTAGTTACCCTCACCTGGGGGTATAAGGGACAATCCCCCAACCCTCCGATCTGAGATACGCCAATCCGGGCCCGAATTGTGCCCGGATTGCCATTTCCCGGATCCAAACGGAGCCCGTATCGGGCTTCTTTTAAAAACAAGCCCAAATCAGCCTTATTTTTGCAAACGGGCAAAATAAAATGTTCTTATAAACGCGTTTTTTGGCGGGATCCTGCAACCGGATTGGGTTTTATCGTTCCCGGAAAAAGATGCCGTAAAAATGCGGTTACAAGCCGTTTAAAAGCATTATATGGAGGGCAATTTGGGCATATTTTGGCAAATAAATCGATTTATTGGCGTCATTTCCACGCGAACTGAAGCGGACAATTTTACGGGCGTATTTTCGGGAGATATCAGGATTTTTCCCGGTTCGCCCGCTTTTTCTTTGCACTCTTGCCCGGGTCCTGCATCAGGGTCTCTTTCAGGATTCTCCGGATCCCTCTCTTTAACACCGGCAAATCCTGCCGTATGGTTTCATACACCGCTTCGTAGTCCACGCCAAAATAGTGGTGGATGAGTTTGTCACGCATGCCGGCCGTTGCTTTCCAGGGAATATCCGGGGCGTCTTTCGAGCAATTGCGGCGAGACATTCTTTGCAGCCTCGCCAATAATGGAGAGCATTCTTTCGATTCCCGCACGTTCGAGCGGATGATCTTTGAGTTCTTCAGCAGAAGAGATGGTTTTTCTAAAATTTTTCGATAGGGGAAATTGCATCAAGGATATGATGGAGGTACGCCGGATCTTCCGGCTTCATCCATAGATCACCACTTCATCGCGGTGGATTGAGGAGGAAAGATACGGGCTGACCGATTTTTCCGTAACAAGATCAACTGGTACCTTGACGGCTTTTGCTATTTCATCCTCGATCTGGACCAGCTGGATAAGGCTTTTTGGCCGGGCAAACCGGACAAGGATGTCGATATCGCTTTTTTTGCCGGCCTCTCCCCGGGCATCGGAACCAAAGATGAAGATCCGCTCAGCATCGTACTTTTTGAGTATCGTAACGATGCGATTCCGGATTTCTTTTTTGATCCTGCGTGCCGCCATACCCTGACCCCCTTCCTTTCGTTTTTGTAATTGATTAGTAATATTGCCGGCCCTTCATCAGTCTTTTGCCGGGCCCATGTAATCTGCTGACAGGCCACCCCCACCCCTCCCCATGATCGGTCGCCCCGACCTCAAAAAAACCGGGCACCCCCCTCCCCCCTACCCCCCGCACCGCAAAAAAATCGATCGGACCGATCAATTTGAAAATCGGTCGGGGCGACCCCTCATGTTCCAGTTTTCCGGCCTGTGTTTCCCCTGGACTTTCAGACGAGACGGGGTGGTCAGTCCGATCGTTTTTTTAAACCGGTCGGTCCGGCCAATTTCAGAAATGATCGGGGCGACCCTTCACGCACGCGGATGAGAGGTAGCCCCCCTCCCCCCTACCCTCCACACCACAAAAAAATTGATCGGACCGATCAATGTCAAAATCGGTCGGAGCGACCCGGTTTCCGGCTCTTTTCAAAAAAGATCTATTGGGTTGCCGGGCACTTCCAAAAGAGATTGAGTCACGAGCCAGGAATTATCGGAAAACCACAGATCCACCATCAGGGACACTCAAGATACCCGTCTCTTGCCCAGCGAGGGCCCGATGAGGCGCCCGAGCGACCCCCGAAGGGGGTGGGTTCACTCGTTAATATCTGAAAAATGATTACGGCCGTATCGTATCCAAATCGGGTATCCGTTATTTCCTCTTCTGTTTCCGTCCAAATACCACAACCTGCCGGATCGCATCCGCCACAAACCGGGCCACCTCATCCTTATCGAGCATGGCATCCACAATCACAAACCGGTCCGGTTCCGCCCGGGCAAATTCCAGGTACCGGTTCTGCACTTTCTCCAGCACCTCGCGCCGCTCGAAGTGCTCCCTGCCGCTCTTTGTCGAAAGACGGGTGAGTGCATCATCAACCGGGATCACGAGCAGGATCGTCTTGTCCGGGACAATCGACCACCCGTTGTGCATCGCCCGCAGCCATTTCTCCGGTTCGGGGATTATCCCGTCAAGCGTGACCGACTGGTAGGCAAATCTGCTGTCCGAGTACCGGTCGGAGATAACGAGTTTTCCTGCCGCAAGCGCCGGGCGCACTACGGTAGTGAGGTGAGCGGCGTGATCGGCGACAAAGAGCGTGGCTTCCGTGATGGGATCGATCTGTTCGGCAATTGCCCGACGGACTGACCGGCCCTGCCCTCCCGGGCGTATTATTGTACTTTTAAGACTTATTGTTGTAAGGGGTTGTAGTCACCACTACCCGGGGAAAAAAAGTTATTCGATCTTTGCTGCAGCAATGGCTGCCACCTTCTTGAGGTTCTCGTAATCCGCAGGAGTCGCATTGCACCACAACTCCTCGTACACATCGTACTTGGAAAACGCAATCATGTTCATGATTTCTGGATCATCCTTGTCGGCAATACTCACGGCCCGGCTCGTATCCCCGATGCCCGGGGAGGCGAGCTCCAAAAACGTAGTATTCCGGTTCCTTTCATCCTGCGCATCATAAATCACCAGCCCGTCCACCTGCAAGGATACCACCCGCGAGGCATTCTCTACAGGGAATTGATAAACATAGTGCCAGATGGCCGGGTGGGCAGAAGAGCCGGATTCGTTCTTCTGGAAGAGGACGGCGTACCCTTTCTTCCACCCCGCGTTGTGCATCCAGGACTGCACCTTCGATGCATTCCGCTCCCCGGACGTTACGAGCGTATAATTCCCGGGAAGATCGGAGATCTGCAAAACCATCTGTTCGGGTTCGAGGGTTGCGTGAGTCTTTGCCGGCGCCTGCGGTGAGGAGGGGACGGACGCTGCTGTCCCTGCCGGCGCAACCTGGGAAGAACATCCGGCAACGCATGCAAGGAAGATAAGAACAGTCACAACAGATGCGGTCATCGGCAAAGGGGGCAGTTTCATAGGATGAAGTGGTCTGTTGCGGACAATCTATTAATCTTCGGATTTGTTCCATGAAATTCTGTGCATCAAAACCGGAGTCCAAGAAAAACTCGTACGGTTCATGATCTGCCTCGCAATCCCCGGCACCATCGTTGCGCTGGCAGCATATCTCGCTGTGATCCTGCCGGACCAGCGGGCAGCGCCGGGATGGTTCCGCCGCTGAACAATTGCGAAACCGAACATGACTGCCCGTGTATCGTTCCCCCGCCATGACCGGGGCCGGGATATGCCCTACGCTGCCAGGAACGATTGTCCGATCTCCGGTATACGGATGCATATGAATATGCTTATCAGACCTCGTGCCTAACGCCTCCTGATAAGAACCGGATATCCAGGGGATTCCCCGGCTGGCTCAAATCCACAGGGCGAGTTCCCCGTATCCACGGCCGGGTGAACGATATCGACCGCAGGAAAATCGGAATTGTTGTCATCATCGTCGTCCTCATCGCCGCCGGCGCATGGATAGGGTACACCGTCATCCACGCAAACACGCCGGTCCGGATAGGGGTCCTCCTCGATCTGACCGGGGATGTGGATTTCAAAACCCCGCTTGAATGGGCAAAGGACACCATCAACAGCGAGGGCGGGATCAATGGCCGGCAGGTCGAACTCGTGTACAGGGATTCCGCCACCGGCAACATCAGCCAGCAGGCACGGGAATTCCTCAACGACGATTCCATCCGCATCGTTATCGGGCCGGAGAACAGCGACGACGTGTACGCGCTCGCCCCGCTCTTCATTGCAAAAAAGAAAGTCCTCATCAGCCCGACCGCCACATCGGGGGAAATCCTGCGGGCATTCGGGAAGACCGGGTATGTCTGGAGGACCACGCAGGGTGACGCGGCCCAGGTCAAAGTCATCCTCACGGTCCTGAAAGGAAAAAGCGCAAAGAACGTCGCGCTGCTTGTCGTGAACAACACCTACGGCCAGACCTTCTATGACTGGACCGGGTTCTTTGCAACAGAATATGGCATCGACGTCACCTCCCTTCAGCAGTTCGATGAGGGGTCGCCTGAGATCGAGTCCGATGTCGCAGCCGCCCTGAAAACCGACCCGGACTATATTGTTGCTGCCTGCTGGCCGGAAGATGCCGCCACGATCAAGCATGCGATCGACCGGTCCGGCAGCAGGACAAAACTCTTCCTGACCGATGCAGGGGCCCAGCCATCCCTCGTCCAGCTGCTCGGCACATCTGCAGAAGGCCTTGAGGGGACCAACCCTTCCGCCGATCCGGAGTCCGGGTTCACCAAGGCGTACGTGGAAACGTTCGGGCACCGTCCGGATGATTATGCAGCAACCACCTACGATGCCCTCCTGATCGCGGCATTCACCGAGGCACGCCAGGAGCGGGCCCCCTTCGAACCGCTCGGGGAGTCAGTCCGGCAGGTCGTGATTGGCGAGGCAACCGTCACCGGGTGGAATGCCTCGGGAGTCCGCACGGCGCTCCGGGATATCCACAGCGGGCCCATGCCCTGGATCACCGGCGCGAGCGGCGGCCTTGAGTATGACGAGGAACTGGGTGTGGATCCGATCGCTGCATGGTATTCCCACTGGCAGGTGAACAACGGGACATTCCGGACTCTCGCGGTCCTCAACTCGGCGAACCTCACGGCCCCGTATAAGACCGACGGCGAATCCGTGGGAAATACGCGGGCCTCTGCCGGGTTCATGTCCGCATCCCCGGCGTCCCTGGGATCCGGCGGGATTTCGGTAACAAAAACGAATTTCAAAGCGGTGATCGTGGCTCCTTCAAAGGGATGGAGCAACTACCGGCACGAGTCCGATGCCCTGTCCGTCTATACCCTGCTCCGGCAGAACGGGGTCAGCGACGATGACATCCTCCTCATGGTATACGACGATATCCCCACCCTTTCGGAGAATCCCCTGAAAGGCGACGTTCACAATATTCCCAGAGGTCGGAATATCCGGTCGGTTGCCCGGGTGGACTATGACGGCAGGAATGTGACGGCGTCCGTCTTCAGGAACGTCCTGACCGGCACAAAGACCGCGGACACGCCGGTTGTTCTGGAGAGCGATGCCGGCACCGACGTGTTCGTGTACATCGCGAGCCACGGCGCCCCGGGCGAGATCCTCTTCGGGGCATCAAGGTCGGTGCTGACCACGGATGACGTTACCGCTATGACAAATGCCATGGCAGAGAACCACCGGTACCGCCAGATGGCCTTCTTTGTCGATACCTGTTTCGGGGAGAGCATGGCGACAAATATCACGGCGCCGGGGATCCTGTACTTCACCGGGGCAAATAAGAACGAACCCTCGCTCGGTGCGACATATGACATGGACATCAAACAGTGGCTCTCGGACGAATTCACGTCAAGCGTTATTTCAGCGATCCAGGCAAACGGGAACATCACGTTCCGGAATCTCTACCCTGTAACATACGAGAAGGTGACCGGTTCGCATGTCCGCATGATAAATACAGGGAATTTCAGCATTGACACACCGGTACTGAAGTATCTCACACCGTGATTGGGGGGAGCAGAGGGCCTGACGAGGTGCCCGGGCGACCTAAAAAAAGGGGGGTAGGCTCCCTCATTCTGAAAATAGAATTCCATCAGACCTTGGAAGAGCGCGATCCCGGATTATTTCCTCTTCTGTTTCCGTCCATATGCTACAACCTGCCGGATTGCATCCGCCACAAACCGGGCGACCTCGTCTTTATCGAGCATGGCATCCACGATAATGAAACGCGAGGGTTCAGCCCGGGCAAATTCGAGGTACCGGTTCTGGACTTTTTCAAGAATCTCGCGCCGCTCGAAGTGCTCGCGCCCGCTCTTGCCTGCAAGGCGTGCGAGTGCATCGTCAACCGGGATCACGAGCAAGATGGTCTTGTCCGGCACAATCGACCACCCGTTGTGCATCGCCCGGAGCCATCCCTCCGGATCGGGGATTATGCCGGCCAGTGTCACCGACTGGTAGGCAAACCGGCTGTCCGAGTAACGGTCTGATATTACGAGTTTTCCCTGCGCGAGCGCCGGGCGCACCACGGTGGCGAGGTGGGCGGCGTGATCGGCGACAAAGAGCGTTGCCTCAGTAACGGGATCGATCTGCTCGGCAATCGCTCTCCTGACTGATTCCCCCACCCACGTTGCCCCGGGCTCCCGGGTAAAGACCGGGTCGAGATCAGAAAGACTCTCTTTGAGCGCCGCGAGAAGCGTGCTCTTCCCGGTCCCGTCGATACCTTCAATGGTGACTAGCAACAGTATCCCCTCCGTATCCATTCGGCCGGCACTGCACCTTTGTGGAGTGCAGTCGCGATAATGGCGCCGTCAAAGCCGGCGTCCCGGATAATTTCGAGATCCGTAACAGATGCAACCCCTCCGCCATAGAGCAGCCGGCCGTCACAGGCAGACCGCCACGATTCAAGCGTGCCGGCCCCGGCAAGAAGTCCGTTCTCCGTCCCGACAAACCCAAGGTTGAGGAGAATGCACCCTTCAAAATCCAGGTTCCGGGCAGACCTGAGCACGGATTCGGGAGTGGTGCCTGACGGGATCACGAGCCCGTCTTTTACGTCCACGCTCAGGTAGCCGCCATGGTACCGCGAGAGATCGGCCCCGCCCGTCTCGGTGCCAACAATGTTTTTGATGTGCGGCCCGGTAAGGTAATCACCCGGCGAGCGGGTACCCCGGTCGACATAGCAGCATTCCACGAGGCTCGCACAGCGGCGGATGAGTGCATCGTGGGAACCGGTACCTTCGATCCGGTCAAGGTCTGCGATGTAGATATATTTCGGTGCAATGGCCTCGATAAAACCAACCGGTTCAGCCGTAGGGGAAAGCCCCCAGTCGAGCGGTTTGTAAGTATCGCGGAGCCCGGATTTTCCGTGCACGACCATATTGCCCCGCAAATCCATTGCAAGCACCAGTTCCATCGGCAACGTAACCACTATTAGGGTAAAAGATCATTAAACTTTATGCAATTGTTGGTCAGCCCCAGCTCTATTTCCGAGGCTCAGTGTTCCGTTGCTGCCGATATCATTGACGTCAAAAAACCTTCTGAGGGGTCGCTGGGCGCCAATTTTCCATGGGTGATCCGGGAGATCAAAACGTTTGCGAAAAAACCGGTGAGTGCAGCAATAGGGGACTTTCCCTACAAGCCAGGCGGCGCCTCCCTTGCCGCATACGGGGCTGCCTGCGCCGGGGCTGACTATATCAAGATCGGGCTTGCCTTTTCCGGGGAAGGCCATGCCCGCGAAGTGATAGAGGCGGTCACCAAAGCCGTAAAAGATGAGTTTCCCGAAAAATTCGTGGTCATTGCCGGGTATTCCGATTACGAGCGGATGGGCTCCATTTCCCCGTTCGATATCTCACCCCTCGTTGCTGAGTGCGGGGCCGACCTGGCGATGATCGATACCGGTATCAAGGATGGACGGAGCACGTTCTCCTTCATGAACGAGGCAACGCTTGCACGTTTCACTGCACAAAACAAGAACCTTGGTATCGGCACTGCCCTTGCCGGTTCGCTCAGGTTCGACGATATTGATGCCTTAAAACGCATCGATCCGGAAATTATCGGGGTCCGGGGCATGGTCTGCGGGGGCAACCGGAATGCAACCATCCGCGAAGACCTGGTAAAGACAGCAATGGCCATGATCCGGTAACATACCGGATAAAAATAAAAAAAATCCCGTTACCGGGATAATAGAACAGGTGAACTATGTACACAAAAAAACTGAATGTTCCCCTCTCCCTCACATTTGACGATGTGCTGCTTGAACCGCTGGAATCCTGGACCGAGCCTGCTGAAACCGATACCAAAAGCCGGTTCACGAAAAATATCGGGCTAAATATTCCGCTTGTCTCGGCCGCAATGGACACGGTGACCGAATCGGCCATGGCGATCGCGCTTGCCCGCGAAGGTGGGATCGGCGTGATCCACCGTAACATGACCGCCGAACACGAGCTCCAGGAAGTCACCTTTGTCAAGCAGGCCGAGGAACTTATCGAGCGTGACGTCCTGTATGTTGAAGACACCGCGACCGTTTCCGATGCCGAAAAACTGATGAACCAGTACAGCATCGGAGGTGTGCCGGTCGTCGGGAATTCTAAGATCATCGGGATCGTCTCCCGGCGTGACGTGCGGGCGATTGTCTCCCGGCGCGGCGAGGAGAGCATTAAGTCGATCATGACAAAAAAGCCGATCACGGCTGCTGAGGATATTACTCCCGAGAAGGCTCTTGAGGTCATGTACACGAACAAGGTCGAGCGCCTGCCGGTGAGCGACAAAAAAGGCAGACTGATCGGGATCATCACGATGCAGGACATTCTCGAAAAACGCCAGTACCCGCGTGCGACCCGGGACAAAAAGGGCAATCTCCAGGTGGCAGCGGCGGTCGGGCCGTTCGACTTCACCCGGGCGACCCTCCTTGACGAGCGTGGCGTGGATGCCCTTGTCGTCGACTGCGCCCACAGCCACAACATGAAGGTGGTAGCAGCAGTCAAGGAGATCAAGGGGAGTGTAAAAGCTGATGTGATCGCCGGCAACATCGCGACCGCGAAAGCCGCAGAGGAGCTTGTCAACGCAAACGTTGATGGTATCAAGGTTGGTATCGGCCCGGGCTCGATATGCACGACCCGGATTGTCGCAGGCACGGGTGTCCCGCAGATTACCGCAATTGCGCAGGTCGCTGATATCGCGTCAAATGCAGACGTACCGATCATCGCTGACGGCGGCGTCCGATATTCGGGGGATATTGCAAAGGCGATCGCTGCCGGTGCGGATACCGTGATGATGGGGAGCATGTTTGCCGGTACCGATGAGGCTCCGGGCAAGGTGATCACGATTAAGGGCCGGCGCTACAAGCAGTACCGGGGCATGGGCTCCTTAGGCGTCATGAGCTCGGGCCAGTCCAGCGACCGGTACTTCCAGAAGAAGGGGATCGGGGCGACAAAGTTCGTGCCCGAAGGTGTGGAAGGCGTTACCCCGTACGTCGGGCACGTGGGCGAGGTAATCTACCAGCTCGTGGGCGGTCTCAAGTCAGCGATGGGCTACACGGGTTCTGCCACGATTGCGGATATGCACAAGAAGGCCCGGTTTGTCAGGATCACAAACGCCGGCATGACCGAGAGCCACCCGCACAATATCCTGATAACAGACGAAGCGCCGAACTACCGGCTCTTCGAATAATTTTTTTTGTTTCCTTTTTTACTCGCATGGCCTGCCGCCATGCAATGCATAAAATAGATGTATCGGGATATTACCGTGCATACACTCCATGTGGAGTTGATTGTCATGGCAAACGACAAACTGTATACTCTTCCCAAACTGCCGTACGATTATGCGGCGCTCGAACCGTACATCTCAAAGGAACAACTCACCCTGCACCACACAAAACACCACCAGGCGTACGTGACGGGTGCGAATGCCATCTTTGAGAAACTGGATAAGGCACGGAAAGACAAAGCCGATCTCGACATCAAGGCGACATTAAAGGAACTGTCATTCCATGTCGGGGGTTACAAACTCCACAACACGTTCTGGGAGAACCTTGCCCCGGCCGGTAAAGGCGGTGGCGGGTTGCCCAAAGGCGAACTTGCAAAAGCGATCGATGAGGAGTTCGGATCGTTTGAGCGGTTCAAAAAAGAGTTCACGCTAGGAGCTTCCAGTGTCGAGGGCTCCGGCTGGGCGGTTCTTTCTGCGAGCACAACGACGCACCGGCTCCTTATCAACCAGATTGAGAAGCACAACGTAAATGTCTACCCGGGATTCCGGGTCCTGCTTGTTCTCGATGTATGGGAGCATGCGTACTACGTGGACTACAAGAATGACCGGGCAAAGTATATCGAGGCGTTCTGGAATCTCGTGAACTGGGATGCGGTAAACAAGCAGTTCATCACGCATCTGAAAAAATAAACGAGTCCTTCACATCTCTTTTTTTATAAGTCCGGCCGTTTCTGCCGGTAAAAAAACAAAAAAGGAATTTTTACGGGACGCAATTTATACAACAAGCTGTTTTGCCCGGAACCGGTTCCGGACCTTGTCGGAGAAGTATTTCCCGACAGCGCTTGAACTTATGAGATCTGCATAGACTTTGGAAGGAACACCCGAGTACTGGTAAACAAGTCCTGAGTGAAATTCGATCTCCAGGTTTTTCATTGCATCATCATATCCCACGGAGCGCAGGATGCAGGACTTAACGGACTGTCTTTCCAAAAATATCACCATTATTGTATTAGTGCGCTGGAGGGTTAATAGTTTTTATAAAATAAAAAATATCCAAATGGCGGGATCCTTCATCTTGTTCCGGGTTGCCATGACGGTTGGGTTTGCACGTAGGAGGTGTCGCCCCTTTTAGTGGCAGGTGCCCCTACTTTCGGACCTTCTGGACAAAATCGCGAAACGCGGTTGTCACATGTACATGCGATTATCACATGTACATCCAATTATCGCATGTACATGTGACAAAAATCAGCGGGATCACGCCGGACGATCCGGGTCGGGGGGGTAGGGGTACCCCTTCACGTAAAAAGGCGGGGGCGGCTAGAATTTTTGCGGGACTTCATGCGACCCCTTAGGGGGTACCCTCTTGGTATGTGGGGTCTAAAATGACATCCCTTTACAAAGAGCGTGGGGAAGGGCAGCTCTTAAAAAAAAGAAAACATTGTAGGAATTCTGACAGAGTGTGAGACCAAGGTCTGATACTTTTTTACTGCGTTATCGTACCCGGTTCGTTCTGGTGTGAAACGAGGGAAATTCGCCATCCTCTTCGATCTTGCCTAAGAAGAAATCGTTATATGAATGCCAGTCTCTTGTACTAGTAAGATTACGGAGAAACCGAGGAATTTTAATGAAGAGAAATATTCAGATTGAAGCGTTGAATCAGATCCCCCTGGAAAAACAGCGGATTGAACTTGTTGAGCGCAAATGCCTCGGTCATCCCGACAGCATTGCAGATGGGATTGCGGAGTCGATCTCCCAGGCACTCTGCAAGGAGTACCTTGAAGAGTTCGGCGTCGTTCTGCACCACAACACCGATCAGGGCGAAGTCGTTGCCGGTGAGTCATGCCCGAAATTCGGCGGCGGGAAGATGATCCGGCCGATCTATGTTTTAATCGATGGCCGGGCGACAAAGCAGTTCAATGGCGTCACGGTCCCGACAGATGTAGTCGCGATTGAAGCGGCGCACAAGTACCTCCATAAGATCCTTCCCGAACTTAACCTGACCCGGGATGTTATGATCGACAGCCGGCTCGGCACGGGTTCAACCGATCTGCGTGACGTCTTCAAGCCCCGGCAGGGCAAAGTCCCCCGTTCCAACGATACCTCGTTTGGTGTCGGGCACGCACCGTTCTCCGATGTAGAGAATATCATCAGGAATTCGTCAAATTATATCGACACAAAACTCCGCAAGAAGTATCCCGCCATCGGGCAGGACATCAAGATCATGGGCCTGCGTGACGGGAACACGATCACGCTCACCATCGCCTGCGCCATTGTCGACAAGTATTGTGCGGACATAAAAGAATACCAGGACTACATGGCCCTTCTGGCCGACGAGATCGGAAAGGTCGCAAAGAAGAGCACGAAGCGCAAGATCGTGGTCAACGTCAACACCGCCGACGACATCAAGAACAAGAGTGTTTTCCTGACCGTTACCGGCACATCGGCCGAGATGGGCGACGACGGTTCGGTCGGCCGGGGCAACCGGTGCAACGGGCTTATCACCCCCAACCGCCCGATGAGCATGGAAGCGACAAGCGGCAAGAACCCGATCAACCACATCGGCAAGATCTACAACCTCCTCTCGACCCAGATCGCGCAGGAGTCGGTGAAGAAGGTTGACGGCATCGAGGAGATGTACGTCCGCCTGCTCTCCCAGATAGGTAAACCAATCGATCTCCCGCTTGTGGCAAGCGTCCAGGTACTGCCAAAGAAGGGCGTCGCCTTAAAGGATATTAACGGCGAGATCCAGGCAATCGTCGATGACAACCTGGCACACGTGACAAGCATCACCGAGAAGGTAATCCGTGGCGAACTCAAGACCTTCTAAAAAGAGATCAGGCGATAAAAAAACACCAGCCCCGGCACCGGCCGGGCTTTCTCCTTTTTCCGGCATGATCCGGCTTGCTATCCCCAACAAGGGGAGGATCGCAGCGCCGATCATGGACCTGATGGAGAAGAGCGGGCTCCACCTGCCGGATGTTGCCGAGCGCCAGCTCATTGCCCGCACGCTTGACCCCCACGTGGAGATCCTCTTTGCCAGGCCCATTGATATCCCTGAATACGTGGCAACCGGCGCAGCAGATCTTGGCATCACCGGCCATGATATGGTAGTCGAGCGAGGATCGGAGGTTGAGGAACTTCTCGATCTGCAGATCGGGAAAGCAAAACTTGTGCTTGCCGTCCGCGACGATGCTGAGATCTCCTCAGTCCACGATCTCAAAGGGGCAAAGATCGCAACCGAGTTCCCGACCATCACGAAGCAGTATTTTGCAAAACGGCACGTGCCGGTCACGATTGTCCTTGTCGGCGGGGCCTGCGAGGCAACACCGCACCTCGGGATCGCCGATGCGATTGTCGATCTTTCGAGTTCAGGCAATACCTTGAAGACCAACCGGCTCCGGGTGCTCGACGAGGTGCTCGTAACCTCGACCATTCTTATCGCAAACCGCCGGTCGCTTGAGACCAAACGGGAAAAGATCGACGAGATCCACCTGGCCCTCGAAAGCGTGATACGGGCACGCGGGCAGTGTTACCTGATGATGAACGTGAAACGGGTGTCGCTTGAGAAGGTAAAAAGCGTGTTGCCCGGCCTCTCGGGCCCGACCGTTATGGATGTCGCGTCAACCGAGGATATGGTCGCTGTTCACGCGGTCGTGAACGAAGAACGGGTCTATGCACTGATCAACTCCCTGAAACGGGCGGGTGCACGGGACATCCTCGTTATGTCCATCGAGCGGATGATCCGCTGATCATCATGAGAATTTTTCCCGCCGTAGACATTCTCGGGGGCAGGTGTGTCCAGCTCGTGCAGGGAAAACGGGAGAGCGCAACCGCGTATGGCGACCCGCTCTCCTGTGCCCACCGCTGGCTCAATGCCGGGGCCGATGCGCTGCACGTGGTCAACCTTGACGGTGCTTTTGGGGAGTCGGCAAAGAACGCCGAACTGATCCGGGCGCTCGTGAAAGACACCGGAGTCGAGATCGAGCTCGGCGGCGGTATCCGGTCCGTGGAGGACGGGGGCCGCTGGCTCGAAACCGGGGTCACCCGGATTATCCTGTCCACGCTTGCCATCCAGCAGCCGGAGAGCATCCGCACCCTTGCACAGGAATTTGGCAGCGAACGGGTGATGGCAGGGGTTGATGCCCGGGGCGGACTGGTTGCGATCCACGGCTGGCAGGAGACCGCCGGCGATTATATCGGCTGGGCAAAGACCTTCGAACAGCTCGGCGCCGGTTTTCTGCTCTACACGAACGTGGATGTTGAGGGACTGCAGAAAGGCATTGCAGCCGGCCCGGTCCGTCAGCTCATCGGGAACGTTCGCATCCCGGTGGTGGTCGCCGGTGGTGTGTCCGGCCGTGCGGATGTCGCAACCCTGCGGGAGGCCGGGGCATACGGAGCGGTGCTCGGCTCGGCGCTGTACAGCGGTAAGATTAACCTTTCAGAGGCACTAGAGGAATCTGGATGAGAAAAGTTACGATTGCACGGGAGACTAAAGAAACAAAGATTGCACTTACGTTCAATCCCGACGGGACCGGGAAGGTGTCGGTGGAGACCGGAGTACCGTTCTTCGACCACATGCTCACCGGGATGGCAAAGCACGGCGGCTTCGATCTTACCTGCCGGGCAAAAGGCGATCTTGGCGTCGACTGCCACCATACGATCGAGGATGTGGGGATCGTGATCGGCGATGCGGTGAAGCAGTCAATCGGGGACGGCCGGGGCATCAGGCGCTTTGCCCATGCAATCATCCCGATGGACGAGTCCCTTTCGCAGGTGGCACTCGACTGCGGCGGCCGGGGGTATCTGGTCTACACCGGGACCTTCGGCAATAAGACGCTTGGGAACATCCCGTCCGATCTTTTCGAGCATTTCTTCTATTCTCTCTGCATGCATGCCGGCATCACGGCCCACATTACCTTCTCTGGCAGAAACGATCACCACCAGTGCGAGGCGGCGTTCAAGGCGTTCGGGATTGCCCTTGGCAATGCGATGGCAAAGAGCGGAATAACAAAAGGCATCCCGAGCACAAAGGGGACATTCTGACCGGTCTGATGTGCATCGATCATCCCGGACATCATTTTGTGTGCGGACAGATCTGCCATTCTTCTTTATAACCGACCATCGGGGGCATCTTGGCCCTTTGCAGACAGTATATCGATGAAGCCATCCCAAAAACCCGTCACCATCACATGACCCACAGGATCGCACGTCAATCAGGGTAATAATTTCGATTCTATTTTACGTGAAGCCCGTGGAGTTATGCAAACAGTCACTCCATTCCCGGTTATTTCCAAACACATATCAGAATCCGAAAACGATGTACCAGTACCCATGAGCGATGCCGGCCGGTACCCCGAGATTGATCTGCTCCGGGGTATCGCCATCGTGATGATGATCGTTTTCCATACGGTCTTTGACCTGACCTTCTTCCAAATTGTGCCGTTCGATGTTGCGGATGGCCCCTGGAGGTATTTCGCGTATGCCACTGCCTCGCTCTTCCTGCTTGTCGCCGGTATTTCGCTTGCGATCAGTCATGCCAGGACAGCATCGTATCTTCACGGGAGAGCGCTCGCACAAAAATTCCTGCTGCGGGGCGCCGGGATCTTCTGCTGCGGGCTTCTCGTGACCATCGCGACGTGGTGGTACCTGCAGGAGGGATTTGTCATCTTCGGAATCCTCCACCTGATCGGGGTCGCGGTCATGCTATCACCGCTCTTTTTCCGGTTCCGTTACTGGAACGCAGTGATCGGAATCGTTTTTATTGTTCTGGGATGGATCCTTGCGACCGTTCCCGGCCCGGCGGGACTTCTGGTCTTTGGCATCCACCCGCTCACGTTCTGGAGCGTCGACTATACGCCGATTTTTCCATGGATGGGCCTCGTGCTGATCGGAATGGCAGCCGGGGAATTTGCCTATCCCGGGGGAGAACGGAGATGGGCACTGACGGGACTTCCCTTAAACGCGATCGTACCGCTCACCTTTCTTGGCCGGCACTCTCTCGTGATCTACCTGGTGCACCAGCCGTTGATCCTCCTGGTGCTGTCATTGGCGACAGGCGCACCGGTCGTCTGAGAAACCATGCGGAATACCGTACTTGCAGGGATCGCACATGAGCAGATCCTGAACAGTTTTTACAAAATTATTGCTATTTTTTTTAATTTTGTTTGAAAACCGATCGAAAATTTCCAAAAAATTCAAAAAAATGTTTGAAAAACATGACAATTCACAACAAAATGCAATTGTTTATAAACAATGGTAGGAAAGTTCCTCTAGTTTGAGAAATGTTCTCAAACTATGTCAGGGTCACCATTCCTGCGCCCTCAACGGCGCACGCGATCCACAACGATATCATCCACTCTCAAATGAGGGGTGAGTTCATGAGCAATTTAAGACAACCCAATGCAAATGAAGCAACAGGTACCGTTAACCGGTCGCGGAGTGTCGTTCCGTGTTCCGGTATCTGTACCCGGTGCATGGACGGATGTAAAGGCGCTTGCGAGATCTGGCTCTCGTCATTCAGGGGCCGTGAAGTTCTCTATCCCGGCCCGTTTGGCGGGATCACAGCAGGAGCCGACAAGAACTATCCCATTGACTATTCCCATCTCAACATCCAGGGATATGCCATGGGGGCAAAAGGCTTACCCGAAGGTACCGAAGCCGGTCCGGATACAGCGGTCTTCTCAACCGTGGATACCGAGACCGAATACGGCTGGGATAAGAAGGTCAAGATGCGCCTCCCGATCTTTACCGGGGCGCTCGGCTCTACGGAAATTGCACGGGCCAACTGGGAACACTTCGCGGTCGGCGCTGCCATCTCCGGCATCACGCTTGTCTGCGGTGAGAACGTCTGCGGTATCGACCCGGGCTTAAAGCGGGACAATAAAGGCAAGGTCACCGCATCACCCGAGATGGACAGGCGGATCACAACCTACCAGAAATATAACGAAGGCTACGGGGAAATTCTCGTCCAGATGAATGTTGAAGACACCCGGCTTGGAACCGCGGAGTATGTCGCAAGCAAGCACAACCTGGACACTATCGAGCTCAAGTGGGGCCAGGGTGCAAAATGCATCGGTGGAGAGATCAAGGTCACCTCGCTCGAACGGGCAATCGAGCTCAAGAAGCGGGGCTATATCGTTCTCCCCGACCCGACATTAAAGGAGAACCAGGCCGCATTCAAGGCCGGTGCAATCAAGGAATTCGAGCGCCATTCGCGCCTCGGTTTTGTCACGAAGGAAGGATTTTTGGAAGAGATCGACCGGCTCCGCGACATCGGATTCAAACGCGTCACGTTAAAGACCGGCGCGTACTCCATGGTTGAGCTCGCGATGGCGCTGCGCTACTGCTCCGAAGCAAAGATCGACCTCCTCACGATTGACGGCGCTCCCGGTGGGACCGGCATGAGCCCGTGGCCGATGATGAATGAATGGGGTATCCCGACATTCTACCTCCAGTCGCTCACGTACGAGTTCTGCCAGAAACTGGAGAAGAAAGGCATGAGAGTGCCGGACCTCGCCATGGCCGGCGGGTTCTCGGACGAGCCCGGCGTTTTTAAGGCGCTTGCGATGGGCAGCCCGTATTTCAAGGCAGTCTGCATGGGCAGGGGCCTTATGATCCCCGGCATGGTGGGTAAGAACATCGAGAAATGGCTTGCCGCCGGCGATCTGCCCAAGTCAGTCTCGAAATATGGCAGCACGGTTGATGAGATCTTTGTCTGCTATGAGGAGCTCAAGGAGAAATACGGCTCGAAAGTCAAGACGATCCCGATGGGCGCGGTGGGCATCTACACCTACGCGCAGAAATTCAGGACCGGCCTCCAGCAGATCATGGCAGGCAGCCGCAACTTCCGGCTCTCGACCATGTCGCGCGACGACCTGATGGCACTTACCGAGGACGCATCCGCAGTCTCCGGCATCCCGTACGTCATGGAAGCCAGGTACGACGAGGCCATGGGCGCGCTGCTGGACTAAACCTGCAACAAAAATATATGCGGGGCTAAAAAAGGCAGGGCCGGGGGAAATCCTGGTTGCCTCCCCGGTCGTTTCCTTATTTTTTTACCGGATCAGTTATAGAAAATGTTTTGAGGATCTCTAATGAGATCCTGGTCCCGAGTGTTGGCTGGAGCGATTCTATCCAGAGGAAAAAACCCACCCGTGACGGTGTCGGACGTTCAAACCGGAAATTGCCAGCCTTTGTCTGTACCATCTTGAGGTACTCTGTTTTCTGCCGGGATCTGAGGTAGATTATCAGCTCGTAGCCGGGGAGATCTGTTGCGAGGATCGCTTTTGAAAAATACGTGAAAAATTCATTGTACTCGATACGCTTGCCTTTGACGACGAGGCCGTACTGGTCGCAAACCGCCTTGATCGCATGCGGGTAGAGTGCCCCGTAGAGGATCTTTTTTACGAGCGCCTCGGTATCGGTTGCCGGTGTCACATTCTTCCTGCCCCGGCCGTGCGTGATCTCGGAAAAGATCCGGTTCCTGAACTCATCGTGGTATTCCCGGTAGTCGATCGGGTGTTTGATCGGGATATCGGTGGCGCGGATCAGTTTGGGGTGGTTGGTGGGTTTTGTGTACAGGATCCGGGGCCGGTAGTGTTTCACGAGCCCCTTTATTTCCTCGCAGGAACTGGTGTTGATAATGGCATTGTCCGGATCCTTTGCAAGTCTCTTTACGACAGAGTAGTTGGAGATGTCAAAGGAGGAGATGAGAAGGAATGAAACATGCCCCTGGCCGTACAGGTACCCGAGCAGCCGTTTCTTGAACGCAATCTCGATCTCGAATTCCTTTAAGTCTGCCGGAGACGTCACGACTTCCCCAAAGGCAACATGATCATCTGAATCAACGAGGATCAGGTCAAATTCCGCAAGGTCCTGGCCGTTTCCCCGGAACGTGATGTCTCCGTACTTTGAGTAAAAGATCCCATTTTGTCCCAGGCATGCCGGTGCACCGGCGCGTGGTGCGTCCGCCCCTTTACGGGCGATGTACTTTATGCAGTCGGATTTCAGGGAGATCCCAAGGAACATCTCGTAAATGATTGCTTCGAACCAGCGTCCCTCAGCGGTTCGCATGGGCTCAATATCGGGAGAAAAAAGTTTTTTGCGCTCGACTGTGTTCATGTGCCGCGTGGCGTTGAGCGCTATCGCTGCAGTGGGTTTAAAATTTTTAAAATTCCCATTCAGCCACGTGATCATGATTGATTCTTTAAGTTTTTGCCGGCAGAGTAAATAACAATCTGCATGAAATATACCAGTTGAGTCAGAGACTCTCCAATCAGCCCAAACTGACCGATTACTACTTTTGAGGGCATTATCATCGACATTTGCCGGCGTGACCGGGAAAAGGATAGACAAAAACTGGTGGCAGGAGTCAGATTATCTTTGCACTCTCTAATGGGAGAGACTCTAAAAAAGCGGACTCCTGCCGGGTGCAGGCTTGATAAACCCGGCCTCCCTACCATGAGTACAATAAACAATATCTCCTGCATGACACCGTTTCGTGCAGCATTCCGGTGATCTCATGACCGATTCCGCACCTCCGCTGGATTCTCCCTCGCTCTACATCAACCGTGAACTGAGCTGGATCCGGTTCAACCACCATGTGCTGGAGGAAGCACAGGATGAGAGACACCCGCTCCTTGAACGGGTAAAGTTCCTTTCCATCTTTGCAAACAACCTTGACGAATTTTTCATGATCCGGGTCTCGGGTCTCCAGCGTCAGGCAGCCCAGGGAGTGCTGAAGGCTCCACCAGACGGGATGACCGCGTCCGAGCAGCTCCTTGCGATAGAAAAAGTCCTTCTCCCCGAGCTTGCTCACCAGTACGACTGCTGGACAAAGGAGATCCTCCCCCGGCTTTCCGACGCCGGGATCTTCATCCATCCCTACCATGCGCTCGACGCAGAGCAGAAAAAAGCGCTCCGCACGTTCTTTATCGAGGAAGTATTCCCAGTTCTCACCCCGCTTGCCTTCGATTCCGCCCACCCGTTTCCCTTCATCTCGAACCTCTCCTTAAATCTCGCCATCATCATCCGTGACCCGCAGGGAAAGGAACTCTTCGCACGCATCAAAGTGCCCACCGGTCTCTTTCCCCGGCTTATCCGGGTGCCGGCGACCAGTGCCGGTGGCCATCGCGATGACAAGCAGGTGCACCTGGTGTATCTCGAAGACCTCGTGGCGGCGCACCTCGACCTGCTTTTCCCCGGCCTTGAAGTAGTGGGAGCCTCTCCCTTCCGGATCACCCGGGATGCGGACCTCGATATTGAAGTCGACGAGGCGTCCGATCTCCTGACCACGGTCGAGGAGATCATGGAGCAGCGCGCCCGGGGGACCCCGGTCCGGATCGAGGTCGACTCCTCGATGCATGAGAGCACCTGCCACATGCTTGAAAAGAAACTGGGTGTCGGGTCCCACATGCTGTACCGGATCGGCCACCCGGTGGGCATGGCCGACCTCATGGAACTCCTCTCGCTTGACCGGCCCGATTTAAAGGATCCCCCCTTCCAGCCGTCAATCCCCCCGGAACTTGCCGAGGAAAAAGACATCTTTTCCGCGATAAAGAAAAAAGATATCCTCCTCTTCCACCCGTACGACAGTTTCTCACCGGTTATTAATTTTATCCGGCAGGCGGCACATGACCCGGCCGTCCTTGCGATCAAGATCACCCTGTACCGGGTGGGTTCGAAATCGCCGATTGTCCGGGCACTCATGGAGGCCCGCGAGAACGGGAAGGCGGTGGCGGCGTTGATCGAGCTCAAGGCCCGGTTTGACGAGGAGAACAATATCGGGTGGGCCCGGGCGCTCGAACGGGCCGGCGTTCACGTGGTCTACGGGGTTGTCGGCCTCAAGGTGCACGCGAAGCTCTGCATGGTTGTCCGGCGCGAGAAAGACGGGATCCGGAAATACATGCATCTCGGGACCGGCAACTACAATGCGACGACAAGCCGGGTCTACACGGATTTCGGGATGTTTACCTGCGACCGGGATATCGGGTACGACGTAGCAAACCTCTTTAACTTCCTGACGGGCTACGCCCGCATCGACCAGTACCGGAAGCTTGCCGTGGCGCCGGTCACCCTTCGTTCCACCATTATCTCCCATATCGACCGGGAGATCGCAAACCACCGGGAGCACGGGGGTGGGCGCCTTATCTTCAAGATGAACGCTCTCGTGGATCCGGAATGCATCAACGCCTTGTACCGCGCCTCGCAGGCCGGGGTAAAGGTGGATCTTCAGGTCCGGGGTATCTGCTGCCTGCGGCCCGGCCTTTCCGGCACGAGTGAGAACATCACGGTCAGCGCGATTGTCGGCCGGTTCCTTGAGCATGCACGGATCTATTATTTCAGGAACAATGGCGGGGATGATGTACTCCTCGGGAGCGCCGATCTCATGCCCCGAAACCTCGACCGGAGGGTGGAGGTGCTCTTCCCGGTCACCGATCCCGCGATCAAAAAGGCCCTCCTTACCACTATCCTCGATACTGAGCTGAAGGACAACCAGCAGTTGCGGCTGATGTCCGGCGACGGGACGTACGTACGGAAACATCCGGAACCGGGAGAGGCACCGGTCGATTCGCAGTTATGGTTCCTCGAACACCCCGGGATATGGTACAATGCTGGCCCCTGATCAAAAAGAGGCGGAGCCGGGCCCCTATGTATTCGGTGCAGGCCGGCTTCTGCCCCTCATTGAGGTTATCTCGACCGAGTGCGCCGGCGTACGGGCCAACGACGATATCGAGCATATCCACCGCATGCGGGTCGCCTCCCGCCGGCTCCGTGCGGCGCTCCCGCTCTTTTCTTCCTGTTTTAGTGAGAAAGATTTCCGGCACTGGATACACGAGATAAAAAAGATCACCCGTGCCCTTGGCGAAGCCCGGGATACGGATGTCCAGGTTGCGTTTTTGAAAAAGTACCTGAAGGCCCAGGCAGTTCCGGTGCCGGCACACTCGGATGATCCCATTGCCGCGCTCCTCTCGCAGCTCCAGAAACGACGCGGGATTCTCCAGCAGGAGGTTGTCTCGGTGCTCGATGAGCTGGAGAAAACGCAGGTGCTCTCCGGGATGCGGGCGGCTTGTCCTGCGCCTGCTGCAACGGGGCGGGGAAGGAAACGGGAGCGGCATTTTGGGACACTCCCGGTTGCCGCCGACCGGATCGGCACGCGGCTGGCCGGGCTGGACCGGTTTGAACCCTTCGTGCACAACCCGGACGCGGTGTTCGAGCACCACGCCCTGAGGATTGCGGCAAAGAAACTCCGGTACACGCTGGAGATCTACGCCCCGCTCTACCGTCGCGGGTTTGAGAAGCCGATCGCACGGGTAAAGAGACTCCAGGATCTCCTCGGTGACATCCATGACTGCGACGTCTGGATCGAGCAGATGACCCTTGCGATCATAAAACAGCGTGCCCGCCGGCACCCAAAAGGAGGTGCAGAGGTATCTTCGGTTGCCCCCCTACGGGAACTCCTGATCAACCGGGAACGGCGCCGGGCCCGGCTCTACCGGCAGTTTGTCCGGTACTGGGACACCCTTGTCCGTACCGGGTTCCGTGATGAGCTGCGGTCTGCGGTGCTTGAAGGACAGAAAACAGCATTCTGTCACCGCACGCCCCTCCCGACAAACGGGGAGCGCGAGGCGTTTATTCGGCTTGCCGGTACGGCGCCCGGCCACATTACCCACGAAAGCACGGTCGCGGTGCTCGCACTCCGGCTCTTTGATGAACTTGCCCCCCTTCACGGGCTTCGTCCCCGCGACCGTGCACTTCTCGATTATGCAGCAACCGTCCACGATATCGGCTGGACAGACGGGCAGGCAGGGCACCAGAAAAGAAGCGCGGAACTGATCCTCGCAAGCGGCGGCCTGCCGGTCCCGGTCCGGGAACAGGGTATTATTGCTCTCGTTGCCGGCCTTCACGGCGGGAGCGCCCGCTGCCTGCCGACAGGTTTCTGGCTTCTTCTTTCACCTGCCGATCAGAACCGCGTCCGCAGCCTTGCCGCGCTCCTCCGGGTAGCCGACGGCCTCGATTACCTTCATGCAGGTACCGTGTCCGATCTGCACTGTACGATCCGCGAAACTGAAGTACAGTGCGAGCTCATCTGTACCAGCGATGCAGCGACTGAAAAGGCCCGTGCTTTAAAAAAGAGTGACCTGTTCGCTGATGTATTCCAAAAGACGCTGGTGATACCGTGAGAGCAAAAAAGATCGGGGCTGCCGGGCGTGTGGTGGCATTCATCGATATCGGGACAAACTCCGTGCGGATGCTCGTCGTCCGGTTTAATGCAAACCATTCTTACAGCATCCTGACCCGACAGAAACAGCAGGTGCGTCTCGGGGATGGAGAATTTGACGACGAGGAGATAAAACCGGAGGCGATTGACCGGGCCAGCCTCGTTTGCCGGAAATTCGTCGATCTCGCCCGTACGCATTCTGCCGAGGAATTTGTCGCTGTCGCAACTTCGGCAGCCCGGGAAGCCTCGAACCAGACAGAACTGCTCGACCGGCTGCGGCGCGAGGCGCTGCTCGATGTACGGGTGGTATCGGGCCGCGAGGAGGCTCGGCTGATCTACCTCGGGGTCGCAAGCGGGATGCATCTCGGCGATCGCCAGGCGTTCTTTATCGATATCGGTGGAGGGAGTACCGAGATCTCTCTTGGGGGCCAACAGCAGTTCCAGATGCTGGAGAGTTTCCGGCTCGGTGCAATCAGGCTGACAAACCTGTTTCTCTCCCAGAACCTGGCGGGACCCGTGCGTCCCGACCAGTACAAGGTCGTCCAGCAGTACGTGAAAAACGCGATCATCCACACGGTACAGAAGATAAAAAAACAGAAGATCGATCTCGCGGTGGGGAGCTCCGGCAGCATTATGAACCTTGCCGACATCGCGCAGAAAGCGCTCCAGAAGGATATTCCCTCCCCGCCCGGCATACTCACCTACAGGGATCTCAAAAAAGTAATAGACCTGCTCTGCTCCCTCCCGCTTGAAGAACGCCGGAAAGTTCCCGGGATCAACCCCGAGCGTGCCGATATCATCATCGCAGGGGCCGTGATCCTTGAGACCTTCATGAAGGAACTCTCGTTAGAATCCGTGACCACAACCAGCCGGGGGCTCCAGGACGGTCTTCTCGCGGATTATCTTTCCAAAATGGAGGATTACCCCCTTTTTGGGACGCTTTCTCCCCGGGAGACAAGTGTGCTCCAACTGGGCCGGTCCTGCGTGATCAACGAGGCGCATGCACGGACCGTGACCCGGCTGGTGCTTGAGATCTTCGATTCCGCAAAAGAGATGAAATTGCACGACTACGGCGAATGGGAACGGGAGCTTCTTGAATATGCTGCCTTCCTGCACGACATCGGGTCGTTCATCTCCTTTACCAACCACCATGCCCACACGTATTATATCATAAAAAATTCCGATCTGCTCGGGTTCGACCAGAAAGAGATCGATATCATGGCAAATATCGCCCGGTTCCACCGCAAGAAGAAGCCGAGAAAGAAACACCTTGATATTGTCGAGATCGCCGACCACGAACAGCGGATGGTGCTTGTCCTTGCGATGTTTGTCCGGCTGGGAGAGAGCCTGGACCGGAGCCACGCCGGGCTTGTGGAGCACACGAAGTTTGTCCGGGCAGATAAAAACGAGATTGTTCTTGACATTGTCGCGCAGAACGACTGCCAGCTCGAGGTCTGGGGTGTGGAAGCCGAGCAGAAGGCATTTGAGAAGGTGTTCTCAAAGCGCCTGGTCATTAACGTAATCTCACCCCGTACCGGTGGGGATGCGAATGGGCACCGGGATATTTAAAAGGTCGGGGCCCGTTCTTTACCAACTCTGATTGTCCTGCAATTCCCTTTTTTGTACTTATCATGCCAAAAGAAAATGTAGTATTTGGCTGAGGTGCCAACAGTTGTTGGTAATAACTCAGGTATCCCGCCTGTTTTCACCGGCTCTTTACGGTACCGGCCACGGGTGAGATCCTGACACTCTTGATCATAGCCTGTGCTTCATCGAGATTTGCCGTATATGTCTCATCTGCCGGGGTCAGGTCTTTCGCCTGGTAGGTGAAGATATATGGAGTTCCTTTAACGATGGTGTAGATTTGTAAGCCATAATCTGATTTGGTACTGTCCTCATGGGAAATCCGGTAATCAATCCGATATGCGAAATTATCGGAGACCTTGGCGGCGGCATCGTGTTTGGTCATCTGCCAGTGAGGATAAGATGCCTGGAGGGCGAGGATCGCGGAGTTATAGTATTTTTCCAGATCCGTTGTCGTTGAGGGGTCGATATCGACACTGAATGTCACGTAGGAATCTTTACCGGGACTATAAAAGTTGACGATATTAATGGTCTCTTTTCCATAGTCACGCACAGCAAGATCCCCGGCTTTCTGTGCTTCCCAGTCTTTTGGATACGACAGGGTTATCCCATACTGGGAATTTGTGTATGTTGTGTACTGGACTGCCGTGGTTGTTGCCGCTGCCGGGAGCGTTGTGACCGTTTCCGGGTTTGTCGTGGGTGACTGAGTCGGGGTATTTTGTGCCTGTACGGTTGTCTGTGCGGGAGTTTCTGGAGAAGTCGCAGGAGTAGTCGTGCACCCGGCAGTAAAAATTCCCAGCACGAGGATTACGACAATGCATACGCTGAAGGCTGTTTTAGTTTTGTTCATTTTAATCAGGTTTCTATAATAAAGCAACCTGTTTAAATTTTGTTATATGTTTTTATCGGTAAATTACCTGGGTATAGATATAAACAGGATATATTTTTGATTGCTGCCATTTTTATGGGTAGTCTTTTGGAAAGAAAAACCGGTTCGGGAACGTATCCCGGCTCGGGTTATCTCACCCGATCTTTTTTAAGGCATCCTCAGCAGCCAGAGTGACCCCGGTGTCCGGGTGGTGGAGCAGTTTCATGAGCGGCGTTATCGCCCTCCTGCTCCCGATCTCGCCCAAAGCCCAGATCGCCGCATCGCGGACGACCGGTGCACGGTCGAGCAGGGGGATGAGTGTATCGATGGCATCCGGGGTCCGCAGGGTTCCGAGAACCAGCGCAACCCTCCACGCGATCCCGTCCGGGGTCTCGGTCAGCGCGTCGATAAGGGTGGCGGCCGAGCTCGTTTCAGGATCCGAGAGGGCATCGAACGCGGCACTCCGCACTGCCCAGTCGTCGTTCTCCAGTGCGCTGATGAGAAGCCGGAGGTTCCCGGTATCCGGGGCACCTGTGAGGTTTGCAACGATCCCGAGCCGGACAGATCGCGGGGCATGTACAAGGTCTGCCGCCCACTGCTCGCGGAGTGCCGGGTTCGTGGGCGTCGCAGGGTGGGGGGTTGCCGGCTTTTGTGGCGTGGCTGCGGGCGGGGCAGGATCGGCAAGCCCGAGGGCCTCTGCCCAGCTTATGACCGCCCAGCGTGCCACATCGGTTGAAAATCCGAGTTCGTCCTCCAGCCGTTTTGCGAGGAACCCTTCGGTGAGGGACAAAGGAAGCGTGTGGCGCGGGGCGAGGAGGTCGTCGGTCACGTGCTGGCGTACCGCATGGGTGAGCACAAAGATCTCGCGGCTGCACTCCGGGCAGGTGTCCCGGAGCAGACCCTCGCACCGGTTCGGGTCATGGGCGACCGAGACCCCGTACCGGGCGACGAGGCGTGCGAGCGTGGTGCGGGCAGAATCTTTCATGGTTCCTCCCGTATCGGTGGCATGATGGTACAGGATACGCCGTCAATCGTTATGGAGGTTTTCGGGTTCAAGGGGACGGCCCGGCCTGGGGACACCTCGGTACTCGTCCCGTCCGGGAACACGGCCTGCCAGGTACTTTTGGAGAGATTCCGGATCCCTGCGGCGCCGGGGATAGACGGGTGGGGGACGACACGTCCGATCGCCTGCGAGCCATCGTCCATCCCGGCCCCCGGTGCAATGTGACGCGACTGGAGGGTGGAACCGGGGGAGAGTGCAAGGCAGGAGTTTCCACCCGGGCGGTGAATAAGAAGGAACGGCGGCGGGGAGATCTCCCGGTGACAGTGCCAGCAGGAGATTTTCGGGCATGCCGTGTCCGTAAAATTCTCGGCCCGGCAGTGCGGGCAGGGCACCAGCCGGTCTTTTAAGGATAAAAAGAGGTTCTGCCACTCCCCCTCGGTGACCCGGCGCCCGGGGTTGGTGAGGCCGTCAGTGAACGCCCGGATAAACATCGCCTTGAGTTCGGGCGGGCAGAGTTCCCAGCGCTTCTTCGCGACCGCATAATCCGGGTCTCCGGGCAGTCGGTTGGCCGGGTTGTCGGGGTCGAAGACAAAGACCGGCGCAATCCCGTAGACCTGCTTTTTCGCCGGGATATCCCAGCAGTGGTACTGGTATTCCATCTCGCCGTGGAAGGGATGGTGCCAGACCCAGACATAGAAGAGGAGGACGGCGAGCGCGTGGAGATCGGTCTCGGTCGACGGGTCGCTCTCCCCCCGGATGAGCTCGGGGGCCATGTACTCCATCGTGCCCCAGACCTGGCACCGGGACTGGCGGTTGACGCCCACGTTGTCGTTGTCGCAGATTAAAACGTCGCCGGTTTTCGGGTCGAACATCAGGTTTCCTGCCGAGATGTCCCGGTAGCAGTGGCCCGAGAGGTGGAGCGCCCGGTAACTGTTCGCAAGCTGGTAGGAGATCTCGCAAAGCGCAGCAAGGCCCGGGACCGGTTTTAGGTGCGCCCAGACCTCGCCGAGCTCGGCGAACCGCTGCGTATCGATCCGGCTCATCAGGTACCCGAACTGTTTAATCCCGTCTGCGGTCACGAGGTCGAGTGGCCAGATAAACCGCTGCCCTGCCGCTCCGTAGGGGGGGCCGGACCGGACAAGATAGGAGATCGCCGTCCGCTGGTCAGGGGTTGCCTGCTCGGGCCTGTACCATTTCACGGTCTGGAACCCCTGCGGGCTTTTTACAAGGTAGACCTCGCCCTGCGTGCCTTCCCCGATCTTTTTTATGACGATTAAGGTCGTCCCGAGCTGTTCGGCATGGAGGCTCTGGCCTACTGCAAGCGGCACGGTTACCATCCCTCCCACGCAGACGCCGGCACATCCGGTACCGGTTCGGGCACGTCCGGCCGAATTTCTTCCGGAGTAATACAGGCCCAGACAAGCGTCATATCGTCGCCGCTCGCAACCGATGAATACCGGTCCAGCCAGCCGGCCATCGCAGCGGCCACGGCTTCTGTTCCGTAGGTATGGATCCGGTCGACAAGGCTGTGGACGAAGATCGAGAACTCCTCGCTCTCCGCGCCGTTGAACGAGTCCGAGATCCCGTCGGTTGCCGCGAGAAGGATACCCCCCTTTCCCCGGTCGAGCGTGGCCGTCCTCCAGAGCAGGTGGGCATCGGGAGACGAGAGCGAGTGGGTCTCGTTCCCGGCAGGAACCGGGTCCCGCGGGAGGGGAAACTCGATGCTGCCGTCAGGCCGGACCAGCACGAGGTCGCCGTCCCCTATCTGGCCGAGCAGGATGCTGTCGTTAACCACGAGTGCAGCGATCAGGGTCGTCCCGTACCGGGTAAAGTTCTGGTCCTGCACGTCAGCCTGCGGCACCGGGGCCGGGGGAAGTGTCCGCCGGCCTGCATCCTGCACGACCAGTTCCCTCCATCTCCGGGTGGCCCGGCGGGGAAGGTCCGTCTTGAAACCGGCCCTGAACTGCTGGCGGGGAATGTTCCCGTCCGCGTACGACCGGTGGAACGCGACGAGTTCGGTAATTGCCGCGTCCACGGCAAGGGCTGCCCCGGTTCTGCTCTGGTCGTGACGGGGGTCGCCGTGCCCGTCGGCGACAGCAAACGCGATACAGGGCTGTGCGCCAGAAGAACCGCTCCAGAGCGCATAGGCATCCTCGCAGGGCCGGCCCGCCCGGATATGGCTCGCCCCGGTCCGGCTGCACCCGAATACCCAGCCAAGGCCGGTATCGCAGGTACAGGAGAACTCTTCCGGCGACGGCATGATTGTTCTAGAACAGATCGGTGTTGGACGTGATCATCTGCGGCGGGGATTCGAGCGAGACATTCGAGGTCTCCTCTGCTGCCGTTGTCCCCCGGCTCCGGCCCCGGGACGATGCCACCGATGCGCTGACCGAGGCCCACTTGATGTATGCCACCAGTTCCTCGGGGGAATGCGCCTTGAGGAGGCCGACCGATTCCTGGTTGGTGAACTTGAGCAGTTCGGGCGCGTTATAATCCGATTCGTCGCCGATGGCAATCGCGAGCCTGACCGCCTTGATCCCCCAGGGGATCTTCCCGAGTTCGGCAATGGCATTATTGTACTCCTCGCTCGGGTCGGTGCAGAACCCGTCGGAGATGAGGATGCAGACCGGCGGGAGCCCCCGGCGGGGCATGCGCTCAATGGTGAGTTCGCCGGCAAGGAGCCGGAGCGCTTTTGCCGTCGCGGTAAGACCGCTTGTTTCGAGCTCGGGCCAGACAAACTCGTCAAGGGGAACCGGGTCGGGTCCGACATGCCAAGCGGCATCGTCAGAGAATTTTATTGCCCGCATCCGGATATCGACCTGCGGGTATGCAGCGACAGCCTTCTGGATCTCGGGAAGTGCCTCGCGAATGGCCTGGTTGAGTGTTGCGATCTTCTTTCCCCGCATCGAGTCGGAGCAATCGGCAAGCCAGAAGAAGTGCAGTTGTTTGCGTGCTACCTGACCGTCAGGAATCGGTATGGTATCTTCGATAATAGTTCCCCCTTTATCCGCACTAATTACACATTCTATCCGGTAACAATATAAGGTCACCGGTTGAAAGGACGGCGCGGCAGGAACACCCGGTATCGTTAAGAATAGTTCGTAAAAAAAAAGAAGGAGATTATCCGTTTACTGGGTCGGGGCGGCGCTCTTGATCATTGCCTTGACCGGCTCCGGCAGGTTCATCCCGTCGACAACGGACGGGAGAATGCTCATGATGACCTGCTGGCCCTGTGAGGTCGCGGCAAAATTCTTCAGAAGCGTCATGCCGTCCGGTGTCGCGAGGAAATTTTTTATTGAGGTCTGTCCTTCAGGTGTTGAAATGAAACCGGCAGCCGAGGCGCCGATTCCCCCCAGATTTCCAAAGTCCATAATAGTTCACTCCGTGTAATGTTTTCTATACACTTTGATGATATTGGTTCTTATACCTGTGGGCAGGATTCTCAAATAAAAACGTTAGATGTCATCAGGCAGGAAAATCTTCGGCATTCTCTGATTAGACCATCCGGGGAAATTTATGTGTTTTTTATCACCCTCCGGGACACTCCGATATTTTTAATGCACCTGCGAATCAACCACGATACACGCACCCATGATAAAAGTCGAAGGGATCTCAAAGCAGTTCAAACTTTACCGCTCGCCAGCCGACCGGCTCAAGGAAATTGTCTACCGGAAAAAGTACCACAAAAAATTTGTCGCGCTTGACAATATCTCCTTTGAAGTGCGTAACGGCGAGACGCTCGGGATCATCGGGCAGAACGGCGCGGGCAAGTCAACGCTCCTGAAAATCCTCTCTGGCATCGTGATCCCCGATCGCGGCACCATCCAGGTGGACGGCAAAGTGACGGGGCTCCTCGAACTCGGCACCGGGTTCAATGCGGAGATGACCGGCTTAGAGAATATTTACATGAACGGAACGCTTATCGGGATGACCAAAGACGAGCTCGACCGGAAAAAACAGACGATAATTGACTTTTCCGAACTCGGCGATTTCATCAATGAACCCATCAAGACATATTCATCCGGGATGACAATGCGACTTGCCTTCTCGATTGCGATCCATGCGGATCCGACATGCTTTCTGGTTGACGAGGCGCTGTCTGTGGGGGACGCCTATTTCCAGCAGAAGTGCATGCGAAAGATCCAGGAGTTCCGGGCGGGAGGGGGATCGATCGTGTTTGTGTCGCATGATATGAATGCGGTGAAAACGTTGTGCGATTCGGCGATTATGCTGGATCATGGACGGGAGATCGATTGCGGAGAGCCCAAGGATGTCGTGGATTTTTACCAGAATATGGTTTTAAAGAAAATGCACCAAGGGGATGTACCGGTTCAGGTGCTGGTAAAAAAAGGTGGGAAAGAGTGCACGGAGAATAATTCCGGGATTTCAACCGGAGAGGTTGAACTGGTTTCATTTAAAGTGTGCAATGAGAAGGGCGAAGAAATTTCGTATATCGAAAGTGAAAATGTCATTAAGATTATTTACGAGATCAAATCTCACAAAGATCTGGATGAGCCACATTATGGGCTTATGATTCGTAACAATCTGGGACTCTCGATTTTTGAGACGAATACGTATTGTATGAAGATGAAAACACAAAAATTATCTGAGGGTCAAACAGTAAAAATTGAATGGACTATGGATTTTCCTTTATCACCCGGAACGTATTCGTTTTCCGTTGGAGTCGCCAATAAAGGATTTGATATAGGATCTTTTGAAGAATATATTCAATTAATTCAGGATATTGAGATTATTAAGGTTTTAGTGAATACTCAATCAATAATGTACTCCGGAATTTTCAATCTAAATCCAAAAATATCTTTGGATACCCATGCTCCAAAAAATGTATTTGCAAAATAGTTAAAATTTAAAATTCAGGGGGTTAAGAAATGATTGATAAAATAAAAAAAATATATTGTGAAACTGATTTTGATTTTCGCCAGTTTACAAATCCCTCTGATGAACTTTCATATCTGTTTGAAGAATGGGTTCCCTACTACCGCATGAAATATGCTGTTTGTAAAGCAATAGCGGCAGAGTCAATTCTGGAAGTCGGTGTTCGCTATGGGTATAGTGCCATCACTTTTTTAGAGGCTTCTCCCCATGCAAAATATGTCGGAATTGATAATGATTCTTCCACATTTGGCGGTAAATATGGTGCGATCAACTGGGCAAAACAAATTACAAGCAAATTTAATGCAGATTTTTTACTGAAAAACAGTCAAATGTTATCGGAATTTCCCGGGGACTATTACGATTTAATACATATCGATGGGCAGCAGGATGGAGATGGAACCATACATGACCTTGAACTGGCCCTCCCAAAAGCAAAATTTATTCTTCTTGATGGCTATTTCTGGTCAAAAGAAAATATGTTGAGTGCCACGTATTTCCTTGAAAAATACAAACAGTTTATCGAATATTCACTTATTATTCCTTCATATGCGGGTGAGTTGTTAATAAAAACAAACGATTCTGCTAAAGATATCCGAATTCGCGAGAAAAATTATACTGATCAAACAATACGTGAAAAGTACGATCATACCTATTTTTTGCAGGATTGCGGCGGGTACGATTCGTATAAAAAATATCAGGGTAAGCAATTAACCGATGAAAGACTTCTTGCCGCGATGTATCTTGCGGCTCCGACACATGGGATCTCAATTCTAGACATCGGTTGTGGGAGGGGAGAACTCTGTTATGCTCTAGCTCAAGCCGGGGCAAGCGTCACTGGCATTGATTATTCCCCTTCGGCGGTAGCAATAGCAGAAAATACATTCCACGACTCAATCAATAAAGACAAACTGGAATTTATTTGCGAAGATTTCCTTAATCACCAGTTCGATCAGAAATATGACCGTATTATTGCCACAGACTTTGTTGAGCATATCGAGAAAAACAGATATGATCTGGTTTTGCAAACCGTTGCCGGTCTCCTCAAATCCGGAGGACTATTTATAGTTCATACTTCCCCCAACGCGTTGAATTATGATGTTCCCTATGAAGAAAAAAGGGCCCAGGCTCGTTCGGTTGGAAGTTATCTACCCAAGAATCCTCGGACACACTATGAAGATGTGATGCATATCAATGAGCAGACGCCGGATTTGCTCAAGAGAAGCCTGAACGAACATTTTCCCTATTCGATCGTATGGGTTGCTACCACTCCGGATATTGCAGGATCGCTTGGAAGAGAATTTTCATTGAATGAGACGGAAAATGCCCGAAGCATTTTTGCGGTCGCATCTCATTTCCCACTTGATCCTGCATATATTCTTCATCAACTGATCCAAAATCCACTGGATACCAATGAGATCCATGCAAAAATTTCTGTTCTTGCATATCCGGAGACTGTTGCACCAGATGAACATTTTTCTATCGATCTCACTTTGGATAACTTAAGTAAAGAGAGTTGGGTATCCCTCCCGCCAAATCCAGTACATCTCGCATATCACTGGCTCGATAAAGATGGAAAGTATACGATATTTGATGGAATCAGAACAGTTATACGATATCCTCTTTTACCCGGAGAGAGCCGCAATTTTTCCATCGAAGTAGTATCTCCAAAAACATCTGGCGATTATGTTCTTCAGGTAACATTGGTCCAGGAAACCTGTTTCTGGTTTGAGAACGTCGTACAGGATCTCCCGATATCTCTGATGATCAAGACTAAAACAAATGAGTAGTACATTATTTTAGAGATTTGTGAAAAATTCCCTCTGTCAATTGTATAAATCAAGATTCCACTATTGGTGACATCATGGACGATAATACCATAGAAATCCACGATGATGAGATTAATGTCGAAGAGATCATGGCAAAAATCCGCGAGAATATCCGGAGGCGGCAGGCAGCAGGAGAACTGCCCCTGGATCCGGATTCGGTAATAGAATCTCCTTCAAAAAATTGTCCTGCGGGAGAATCGGACGAAGCAATTGGACGTGATCTCTCCAACATTAATGCCAACTGGGATATCCACAATAACAGTTACTTCATCAGCTCTCATCATCCCTGCATCGGAACGGTGCTCGTGAAAGGGCGTCAGCTTGTGCATGGAGAAGTCCGTCGCTATGTTGACCCGATGATCTTCCGCCAGACCAGGTTCAATTCAAGTGTAGTCCGGCTTCTCAACCATACTTCACAGAACTGCGCGGAACTGGAACATAACATTTCACATCAAAATGAGGAATTAACCCAGAAGATCTCACAACAGGATGAAGTGTTAACCCAGAAAATATCACAACAGGATGAAGTGTTAACCCAGAAGATCTCACAACAGGATGAAGTGTTAACCCAGAAGATCTCACAACAGGATGAAGTGTTAACCCAGAAGATCTCACAACAGGATGAAGTGTTAACCCAGAAGATCTCACAATGGGAAGACGTGTTAACCCAGAAGATCTCACATCAAAATGAGAACCTGAACACCAATATTCAAAATTGTGTTGATTCAAATTTCCGTGAAGTTTTTTCACATCTCGACAAGGACATCCGGTTACAAATGGGGTTGACCCAACTCCTTGAAGAGCGGATGCAGAAAGGGCTTGCACAAAGGAGCACTCCTTCGGAATCGACCGCCACCCCAAACGATACGAATTATTTCCTTTTCGAAGAGCGATTCCGGGGTTCACGCGAAGATATCAAACAACGGCAGCTGGCATTCCTTCCGTACTTCGAAAAATGTTCCCGCGTACTTGATATCGGCTCTGGAAGGGGTGAATTCCTTGAAATTCTCAAGGACCATGGTATTGGTGGTATCGGTGTAGACATTGATCCCGATATGGTGACGTACTGCCGTTCCCGTCATTTAGAGGTAGAACATTCAGATGCACTGACCTATCTTGAAACGCTTGAAGACAAAAGCCTTGATGGGATCTTTATCGATCAGGTCGTGGAGCACCTTGAGCCAGACTATCTTATCCGATTGATTGCACTCTGTCACCAGAAGATGAAATTTGGATATCATATTGTCATTGAAACGGTGAACCCCTTGTCTTTTGTATCGTTTGCCAACTTCTACATCGATTTGACCCATAAGAGACCCATACATCCGGAGACGTTGCAGTATCTTATCAGTGCAGTTGGATTCCGTGAATGCGAGAAGAAATTCTTCTCACCGGTTTCTGATGCGGGCAGACTGAAAAAGATAGAGATGACTGTGGATATGCATGAAACGGAAAGGAAGAACGTGGACGTGTATAACCATAATATTGAGATGCTGAATTCAATATTGTTCGGCGCTCAGGATTATGCGGTTGTTGGGAAAAAGTGAAATCCGATGTATTACTCATATTTTAATAGCAGAAGCATTTTATTTTTTTGAGGGTTGTTATTTTCTATTTCTTAACAAAAAACTTCCTCCATATGTTGAAAAATCCAGATAGGGGTAATATAATTTGCGTAATTTGTCAAGTACGTCTTGAGGAATACTCATGTACATTGTCTCAATTGCAATAACATAAAAATAGTAATTGAAGAGCAGTAAATATTCATCAAAAAAATTTCTGTTAATTATAGATGTTTTGTAAAACCAGTGAAGCACTTCATCACATTGAGCATCAGAATACCCATTTTGTTTGTAAAATTCTACAATTTCTGGTTCACTGCTCAACAAATGAATATGACCGGGCATTTTCCACTGATTAAAATCAAGGAGAGGATCCCCGGGTTTTGCATATATATGATGGCCGACACAAGACGACCATGCGGGCCCAAAAAATGAATAAAAAAAACCATCTGGCTTTAATATTCTTTTAATTTCTGAAAAAGCCTTATTTAATGAGGCTACATGTTCAAGTAGCGATAGTGTAATAATTGCATCAAATTCATTATCATCAAATGGAGTTCTTTTCGTAATATCACCGATAATTAATTTGAAATTATCGATATTTGCATCCTTATGATCAGTCCACAAAGTCAAACAAACAATTTCTTTTGGTTTATATTTTTCAATATATTCTTTTATTTCTCCAGCGGAATATCCAATACATAGACATTTTTTCCCTTTAATTGAATTGAGATGCTGGAATCTCAATACGACATCTTTGTCGGTATTAGTAGGAACTTGAATTACAGGCAACAAGTCCGGCTTCATGTATTCCTCAATTAACAGGTTTGATTTATGAGATTATAATTGATATGTCGATTCTGAAACACAACCATTTGAACTCAACGGAGAGATACTCTGCAAAATCCCCTGTATGCATACGGATAACAGGATCGCAAGTTAGGTCCACAATTCATTTTTTCAGATGAACATTGATTGTTTAAGGTCGGTTCAATTCCAGTTATTCGGGTTCTTAAAGGTACAATGAGTGTCGCACTCCTTTACCAAAAAATGGCTCTGTTGAAACCAATCCCAAAAGACGATTTTGTGACCATTTTTGATGAGGGGATAGGTTAGACATTTTACACGTAATTTGAGAATTTCAATAAATCTTAAAAAATTATTTTTTTTCCCCGGTTCTCTTTTCAATTTCCTCTATCATCGAATTAGCAATGTTTTTCCAGCAATAGTGATCTTTAACCAATTGTCGCCCATTCCTCGACAACACTGCTAATACATCCTTTTTATTAATTAAATGAGAAATCTCTTCGGGAAATGTCTCAACATCGCAGATAACGGCGTGAACTCGATTTTGGATGGAAATTCCCCGTGCACCAATACCTGTTGAAACAACAGGAAGTCCCGCCGCCATATAATCAAGCATCTTCAGGTTTGTACCCGAACCACTCATCATGGGATTAATGGCAATATCTGCAAGACGGAATAATTCTCCTTTTTCTTCATCGGTAATAAAATATGCAAGACCTACATTTTTACCCAATGTGCCATTATGAATCATCCAACAGACACTTCCGGCAATGAGAAAATATGCGTTCGGCAGTTTGGGTGCAATATTTTTAATAATCTGTTGTGCTGCTTCAACATTCGGGGGATGCCCACTAGCCAGAAAAATGATGAGTGGAACGGGAATAATCCTTTCTTTTTTGAACGTTCGTTCTGCATAAACATTTGCATAAAAATCTTCATCCACACCATTCGGAGCAATGCTGATTTTTGATGATTCCACCCCATAAATTTGTGTAAATTTCTGTTTATCTTCATCACACATTGAAAAACAAAGATCACACCGCTGTAAAAGATCCTGTTCAGTCTGTTTTAATCGATCCAGCACAATTTTTTTTAATAACGTATCAGGAAGAATAGAATCTTTTAATCCAAATTCAACATTAAGTGCTTCATAAATAACAATTTGTTTTTGAAGGTATGGTTTTACTGAAGGGTACATATAAGGATGGCATAAAATTACAACATCACATTCCTGGATTTGAGGTTTAATTATTTTTTTTAGTTGAGCGTTATATGATGCGAAAAAAAGCGCAACAAAATCATCAACAGAACCACCCATCAATTTCTTTGCAATCAGGATAATTTTTTTATAAAAAAACGTTTTCGGGACAGAAATTTCCCTAAAATTTTCCGATATTTGTTTTTCCTCAATTATTTGAGAATTCCCTAAACAAACATACGTTATTTGAAATTTGGATGAAATGTTTTTATAAATATTGAATATCCTTACTTTCCCTCCATGAACAATCGGGAAAATTGGAAAATCATTCACAACAAGAATTTTTTTCATTCTAGATTCTCGCAATTTTTTCTGACATATCGTTCACAATAGTGTTCCAATCAAATTTTTCTTCAACAAGTTTGCGCCCATTCTGTTTTAATGACTCTGCAAGATAATTATCCGCGAGCAGTTCATTAATTTTTTTGGGAAACTCCACAAGATCGCAGATTAATACATGCTCACGATCAATTAAATTTAATCCTCTGGCACCCGTAGGTGTTGTAATGGTGGGAATTCCTGCCGAAAGGTACCCTAGGACTTTGATATTTGTTCCGGAACCGCTTATCATTGGATTCAAAGCAATATCAGCAATTTTAAAAATCTCCGTCTTTTCTTTATCACTTATCTGACCGAGTATATACACATTTTTTGAGTTGATAAACGTAGAGATTTGATTCCGTGAATCATTAAAATCAAGATTAAATTTGAGTCCAGATTTAGTATATCCAATTGATTGGATCGCAACCCCTAATATCCTATTTGGATCCGTAAGTTCCTTTTCACAGGTAAGCGATACCAGAGTCTCCTGCTGTGCGGAGAGCAGAATGTCAAGAGTGTTCCATCCATACCCAAGAGAAAAAATCGTTTGAACTGAATCTCCGGATACACGGATTGTCTGACAGTGGGGTGAAAATAATTTTATTGAGAGAGATTCAATGTTTTGCGATACTGTTATTTTTGATTCGGGTTTTGTCCAGACAATCGGTGTGGTATCCCAACATTCAAGGGAGTAAAAACCATCAATAAGACGGATATCCTGAAAATCTCCGAAAAGGGGAATCTCTTTAGGTACACACCGTTCTGTTAATCCCTCTTGATTTGTAAAAAATTGTGAAACATTTCCTGCGATTAAAAATACCACATCTGGCAATAGCGCAGACATTTTGACAATCTGATTTACGGCTTCAATGTTTGGGGGGTGATAACTCCCGATAAATAGACAAATCGGGGGAGTTTTACATCCGGATCTCTGGTAAAAAATTGGATTATATTCCGCAACAGGAATACCATTGGGGACAAGGGAAAATTTTTCCGGATTCGCGTTATAGGTTTGAATCAAACTGTTCTGATCATCGTCAGATACAACAAATATCAAATCGCAGTTTTTCACAAGTTTTTTTTCTATGTTAAAGACATATTTTAATAAAAAAACACCTAAAATAGAATTTGAAAAACCTGGTTTCATCAACTCATATTCGTTATTATACGCATTATACACAATTTTTTTCCCGGTAAAAATACGGGCAGGGGTTGTAAAAAGAAAGGGTGATTCATACATCAGAATATCAAAATTTTTCAATTCATCTTTAAGGATTTTTTTAAAATTTTTGTTAAATCTGCTTTCGATAGAGGTAATAACTGCAGAGCATTCTTTTATCGGGGAACATTTATTCACGATATAATGAAGAAATAGAGAAATATTCGTTTTCGGAATTCGAATTTCTTTGAAACGGGGAGAATGATTTACCGTTTCGACAGTATTTTCCTTATTTGGATACGTAAAACTTACAAGAGTTACATCATAATATTCTGAAAGCCCGTTTAATAGATAAAAAAGTCGTTCCTCACCCCCACTTTTTGGGGGTGTAAATGCAGGATGGAAACTTAAAGCAAGTATAGCATGCATTAATACCCTATTTGTTTAATAATATTTAGAAATAATGAAAGCATTACACATTACATTTCGATACGGAAAAGATATTTGCGGAGGGGCGGAACTTTATTTCAGGCACATTTCTGAGGAACTTTCAAAGCGCGGTGTCGATGTCGATATCTGTACCACGCAATCCCACACACTTACACCATTCATAAAATCGGGAACAGCGTTTGATAATAGTCTTGAAAATGAAACAATTAACAATATTAAAGTTTTTAGATTTCCGGTTAAGCACCAGAACCGGTATCTTTCATTCTTTTTTGAAAAAATAATCCAAAAACAACTGGACAAAGAAGAGTTAGAATCTTCATCTGAAATTCGAAAAATTATTCAAGATTCTTTTTTAGAGAACGGGGGCATTCTTGCTGATGGCTGGAATCAACTGGAACGCTATGGTGATTTTTCTATGCGGTGGACAAAATTCGATGCAGTTTTTATGATTAATGATTCAAACATTTCAAAAATTACTTTTTTATTAAATAATCCAAAAAAGATATTCACGCAAATTGAAGTATCCGCAAATGGGCATTATGAGTGCAGGGATATACAGACAATACATCAATGGGATACCATATCATTTCAACTACCAGACGTTTCAGGTTTGGTTACGGTTAAGGTACATTGCAGGAACGTATGGCATCCGCTCAAGGATTTTCGATCGCTTGGGGTTTCAATTTCTCATATCGAATATGAAACCCCCCCGGGAAAACAAAATGTCGATTTGGAACACGATTACCGGGTTTTTTTGATCAAACAAAAGAAGTACATCCAACTCCTGATGCGCCATGCAAAAACTCGTCCAAAATATTATTCCAGGATGTTTGATTATCTCAGGGGACCGCAGTCTCCGGATATGGAACACTGGTTGGAGAAAAACATTTCAAACTATGATATTGTATTGGCACAGATGTTTCCGTTTAACACAATACATTACTCATTTATTGCGAAAAAATTTAATAAACCCCTCATACTCCTTCCCCTGATGCACGTCGAAGATGAATTTTACCACTGGGGACATTACTATGATATGCTTAAAGAGGCAGATTGTGTTTTTGCGCTTACATCTCATTCAAAAACAGAGGTTTTTGATATTCTTAACGCAAAATGTGTTAACATCGGTGCGGGAATTGAACCGGGAATTTTTTTAAATAGTAACGTCAACGGATCAAGCTTCCGTAAAAAATTCCATCTGGAAACTAAAGAAATAATTTTGACGGTATCCCGAAAGTCATTACAGAAACATTATGACTATCTCATACAATCTATTGATGAAATCCACAATGATCATCCCGATGCGATTTTGGTTATGATCGGTCCGGATGATGATAAAATTCCAATTAACTCAGCAAATGTTATTTATTTAGGAAAAATGAGTGATGAAGATCTTGCCGATGCGTATGATGCATGTGATATCTTTGCAATGATGTCAGACAGCGAGAGTTTTGGCATGGTATTCTGTGAAGCATGGTCCCGAAAGAAACCTGTAATTGGTAACAAAAATTGCGGTGCTGTGGCAACATTAATCGAAGATGGACGGGACGGGCTATTGTGTTTAGATAAACGGGAATTGAATCAGGCCATAATACAATTACTAACGGATAAAAAAATTTCAGTTGAATTAGGAGAAAGAGGGTACCAAAAAGTAATTAAAAATTATACCTGGGATAAGCTCGCGGATCGAATTTTTAATTGTTATAATAAACTTATATCGAGGTAATAATGGTCAATTTAAAGAATTATGCGTTGGTTGATGATTTTTCACACCATAAAGAAGAATTTTCCCGGACATATGAGATCATCAGACAACATACCATATTAGAGAATAAGATGACCCTTAATCTCTGTTCCGGAACCGGCTTGCATACCGGATTTCTGGTTAGAAATGGTGCAAAAGTGATTGGGGTTGATCTCCTGGATTATGAGACGTTATGGGGTGGAAATTTCAAAGAAAAATTACTGGAAATTTTTCAGAATAATGAAGAACCCTTTGATGGTTCAAAATGCCAATTCATCCATATGAATGCAGAGAATCTCTTGTTTAAAGATGAATTGTTCGATTTTGTTTATTGTGTTAACGCCTTTGAACATATTCAGGACCCAAGTAAATCTTTACTTGAAATCTGGAGAGTGTTAAAACCGGGAGGATTTGCATTTATTCAATTTGACCCTCTTTATTATTGTGATACGGGATCTCATATGTTTGATTTTGTTCCGGAACCCTGGGGGCACCTTATTTATTCTAAAGACGAGTATATTCAAAAACTCCGTCTTGCAAATTGTCCCGAAGAAATGATAAACGATTTCAAATCAGGACTTAACCGAAAAAGAAGAAATTATTTTATAAAACTTTTTGCCCTTATGACCGATAAAAAATTAAAAGTATTTGAGAAAAAAGTATCGTATGAATGGTCCGGTGTTGTAAATCCAGAACATTTGCATCATAAAAATTTTGTAGATCTTCAAAAAATGTACTCAAAAGAAGATCTTCTTTTCAGGGGAATGAATGTCTTGTTAAAAAAAGTCTGAAAACAGGTAGTGTACACGAAGTGCTATAAAATCAGCAGCACCTGTACTTGTATTCAGAGAGATCATCTCCCACATCATACATACCGATTACCTGTAACCCATTCCTCATTGATATCAATGAGGAGAGAGACAGCGAATCTTAATAATGACACATCGATCGGGCAATCCCCAAAACCCGTCACCATACTATGAGTTGCACCCAGATAATCAAAGCCATGTCACTCAATTGATAATGGAATGGATATATTTTGTAGAGCAATACCTAAACATCGGGTATCCATGCTGTTATAGGATGCATTGTCAACCGGGCGTTCACATCCCTCTTGATTGATAATATCAAGAGAATTCATCCCTTTGTTTATCTCTATAGGAATAGATAGATTACTATAACTAGGGGCGATAAGGTAAGACCCGATACTCACATTATTTAATGCTATTGAAATGGGTCTCTCTTTTGCAAAGCTAATCGCTGTGAAATTCAGCCACGTAAATCTTGCATTATCCGAGTACACAAGGATGCTCGCATTGTTGCTAATCCAGCGGGAGGGGGTGCCTGCATAGTTTTCAATTCTGTTCCATCCAGTCCCAAGAACCACACCTGTATCGTTTTGCACGGTCTGGTTTTGTCCATAAACAACCAGCGAGTCATCTTCATAGACTTTTGGCAGCAGGGGGTTACATTGAGCAAGATACGATTCGGTCGCCTGCAATTGATCCTCGGACAAATAATTTTTATGTAAAATAATATACCTGATGTTGTAGTAATGTAAAATGGAATTTCCCACATCGGTATCATTTTGATTCACAATATCTTGAGGTACTGACAGATTAAAAGTCAAGTCTCGGATAAATTGTGTGTTTGGTTCAAAATAATATGCAGTTTTGAGAGTCCGTGCAGATTGTCCACCTACGATAGCTTTCCCATGAATTGTCTGATAATAAATAATATTTACTCCGGCAGTATAATTGTCAGTTACGGGAATTTCCAGTAATGCATAATGATCGGGATCCTGCCCGATTTTCTGATAAAATGCTGATGGGTCAATCGGGGATGTAGGATAGGGAACACCCAGGTATTCAAAGAGGATAAATGCACACAGAATGATTACGATAATTATTTTTTTCGTATCATACCTTTTCAGGAGTTCGCTGCAGCCATACCCGGCAAGTACAGCAAATGCCAATGCCGCAACAATGAAAAATCTGCCGGTTGTACGACTGTTCTCAATAAAAGGAACCAGATAGTATAAGATGAGATGGGGGAGGGGCACAGAGATCTTAAACACCGTAAAAACGGTTTCACCATTCACATGGAGAACAGGCCCCATACTCAACAATGAAAAAATTATGGCAATTAATCCCCAGAATCTAGCGGTAATATCCTTTCTGAACACGTATAATCCAAATATCGATAGAAGAAGAACTGTATATCCGATATAGGTTGCATTTTCTGCAGCATTTCCGGTAAAATTTTGATTAACCGGCTCAACCAATCCCCCAAAAACCGGGTGCAAAACCGAAGGTAAAAAGAAACTCATGAGATCTGTTGAATACGTGACTACCTCCGTGGCGTTTGGTTTTAAATAATTACCCTCAGACGATGCAACTTGAATATCAGACATTGTAAGGGGTAGTATAACTGAAAATGCAACTACTCCGATGATCAGATATTTAATAAGAATTGATTTATGGGCTTCAAATTTAAATCCACGATTTGAACTGATGTTAACATAATTTTCATAGATGAACAAAAGTACAATAAAAATTCCCATGAAAACCATGTATTGTGTATCGCTCATTGCAACAAGGATATAGAAAATTCCGGCAAGGATGCAGTTTTTTATTCCACCTTCACGGAACACTTTCATGAAAAAAAGAGCACAAAATGGTATCCACTGGATTGTGGCCGCACCCAGGTGCCCCATTCCATGAAGTAAATGGTAGGGGATAAATGCGAAAATGATCCCTGCAAGGAATGCTGCATAATCATTATGCGTCAAATATCTGACAAGAAGATACGTGCCAAACGCAGCGAGAATAAATGTGAGAAGCCAGAGAAGGGAATAAATAACGTGGATTTGACAGATGGGAAGGAGGACCAGGGTAATTATCTGATTGAATGCTGAAGGAAACGGCGTTACGGGAATACCCGTCGGGTAATAAATCATATTGTTATGGGTCAGCGTTGTAATTTCCGGATGGAAAATTGCGTAATTTGTGTACCAGAGTGTGTCCATCCATTGAAACGCATCCCCGCCCCAACTGGGGATATCTGTCCCAATCGTAAATGCAACCGGATATGTCAGGATTACGGTGAACACAACATACAATAATAGTACTAAGCCGGTCAGTTTCCAGCCAGAAAACATACGTTTAATTTGTGTAAAATCAGGAATTTTCAAGATTATCCTCTTCGGAGTGGCCGTAATTTATAACCAATTATACATAGATGTACGTAAAGTATGATCCGCGAAATAAATAATCTAATCGTACGGTTTGTTGACTTTTCATGATTGCACGTATCCGCCCATATACAAAATATATCGCGCTCATTCTTACTATCATCCTGGTTGCACTCCTTTTAACGCAGGTTTCGCTAAAAGATGTGATCACCACCCTCACACAAATCAATCCGTTGTATTTATTGGCGGGATTTGTGTTATATACCTGCACTTACTTCTTCCGTGCATGGCGCTTTCATGTCCTGCTCAATAATGAAGTTTCCCTTGGAGAGTTGTTCAATATTGAATGCGTGCATAACATGATGAATAACCTGCTTCCGGCACGAACGGGGGAACTGTCGTATGTGTACCTGTTAAAAAAGAAAAACAACCGGACTACCGGAGATGGTCTTGCTACTCTTTTAGTTGCGAGGATTCTTGATTTTATCGGACTTGCGATTATTTTTTTTGTATCGATACTCCTGATAAAGGATGTCCCCGGGATCATAAGGAATGCACTATGGCTTATCGCACTTTTCACCATTGTGGTACTCGTAATTCTGGCTGTGCTGCTCTTTACAGGGAGGGCCGTTCTCGCATTCCTGCAAAAGATTGCTGGAAGATTCCATATCGAAAATAACCGCGTTATAAATTATTTGCTAAAGAAAGGGAATGAAACTGTTGAAAGTCTTGAAAAAATTCAGATTAAAAAAGGGGGATTATTCTTAATAGTTTTATCACTCCTTATCTGGGGTCTGAATTATGTAATGGTGTATCTCCTCATTACAGGGATGAATGTTCAGTTTCCGTTTTTGCTTGTAACGGTAGGTTGCACCTTTATTTTATTAACAACCCTCCTTCCCATACAAGGACTTGGGGGATTTGGAACAACAGAGACGGTCTGGACTCTCGTCTTTGTACCTCTCGGAATGTCTCTTAATGATGCTATCATTTCAGGTTTCTGTTATCATATTATCCTGATATTTTATTTTATAATTCTGGGAATTTACGGCTGGAATAAAACACGTTCTTGATCACTGCCTTTTCATGGCAACCGCTATGATATTTTTTGTAAATATTTTGGTGGTCGTTCTGCCATAAAACAAGAATAACAAACGTAATATGCAGTTTATTACAAAATTCAGGAATTTTGCAATATAATTAAGGGGGTTTCGGGAGAACACATACAGGTCCTGGGGGTAGATCATAATCTGATTAAAACCAGAGATTCGTAAAACCTGGGTCATACTCTCTTCCGTGAACAATAATTCATGGGTGAAATCCATATACCTTGTACTGCTGGCTAATATCGGGTTTGCAGCGTTTGGCACTTTGAGGATCAGCTTTCCCCCCGGGCTGAGCCGTTTATACGCCAGATCAAGAAACTGGAACACTTCGGGCTTTTCGAAGTGTTCAAGTACATCATTCATAATGATTGTATCAAAGAGCTCACTTGTCTCTGCAAGAAAACCGAAGATATCCGCTTGAGTAACGTTAAAATCCCTCTCCCTGCAAAACCGGATATTTTCTTCACAGATGTCAACACCAAGATAGTTATGATATCCTTCCATCTTGAGAAAATTCAGAAAATGCCCCATGCCAGATCCGAGCTCAAGGATACGACTGGCTTTTTGTTGTGGGAGATACGGCAGGTAGTTCTTCTTAAAATATGAATAGTAACGAGAAAACTCCTTTGTATCTCCGGGATGAATATCTTTGAAATGGCTGGAGAGATATGAGTCATAGAGCTGTTTTTTTTCTTTACGATCCAAGGCAGTTCCTCCCACAACAGATAATTGTGATAGTTTATCATTCTCTCGTTATTTAATTGCGGCGAAGATCGGGCGCTCAGTACCATCCCGCATTTCCTAACCCCATTATGGGCTCCCACGTTATGACCACTCGCTATGCTAATTAAGAGGGGGGATAAAGACCTGCCTATCCTCGCTCAAGCACTCTCTCATAGAGGTGGACATACTTCCCGGCAACCCTGCTCCAACCGAACTCACGTTCGACCCGGACCCTCGCCCGCATTGCAAGGTCTCTTTGTAAATCCCGATCATGGAGGAGAGTGAGCAACGCTTCCTGAATTCCCTTTGAATCTTTTTGCCGGACAAGTAACGCAGTATCACCAACAACTTCCGCGCAGCCTGTTGCATCAGAAGTAACGATTGCACACCCCGCAGCCATCGCTTCCATCAGAACCATGGGAAAGTTCTCAGATGACGATGGCAACACAAAGACAGAGGCAGATTCATATTGCCGGATGAGTTGATCTTGTTCGAGATAACCACATAATTTTATTTTATGGCCAAGATTTAGACGTTCAATCTGTCGTTCTAAATATGGCTTGTAGGGACCGTCTCCACATATGGTGTATTCGAACCCTTCAATCCCTGCCATCGCTTCAATGACATACTGTATACCTTTTCTCTCGAAAAGTCTACTTACGGTGAGGATTTTGTTCTCTTTTGTTCGTGGATGATAGGACTCAACTGATAAACCATTTGGAACAATCGCTACCTTTCGTTCACCAAAATTTTTCAGTATTTTCTCTTTGAGATAGATCGAGGGAGACGTTATACAACTGGCCCTGTTCAGTACCATATTTGAAAAAGGTTTGAACAGATGGTGCTGAAACTGAAACCGGTCCGGATTATAGCCCGGAACATCGCTTCCGTGAGTTGTAATAATATAGGGGATTCGTTTGTAATAGAGGCTTGAAACAATTCCCGTGGGAATAATAAAGTGCGTGTGGTTTATATCATAATTATTCTCGTTTAGCAATCCTGGCAAAAAGCGCGCTGCGGAGATAACATATGAAAGCATTTCGTGGGATGTACACATTTCAAGTTTTTTGCGTATACTCTGAACACGGTAAATTTGAACCCCGTGAATGACTTCTTCCCGGGGTAACGTCTTATACCCCATGGTTACGACGTCGACCTCATGCCCCAGATGCACGAGTTCTTCAGCCAGGGATTTTGTAACGGGTGCCGCGCCTCCACCAAGTGGCGGGTACTCGTAATTAAGCATTAAAATTTTCATCAGATAATCTCATCAATCAGATAATTTTTCCGTTCATTCTGACCATAATAAATCCGGAGCAGAATATCGGCAATGATTCCCAACGCAACAAACTGTATCCCAACGACTAACAGCACCAGAGCAACAAGAAACAGCGGTCTGTCGGTGAGCCCGGTCCCAAATAAAATTCGTGATAATCCCAGATACAAGGATAATAGTAAACCAATTCCCCCTATAATCAGACCGGATCCACCAAAAATATGCATTGGTCGAACCGAATACTTTTGCCAGAACGCAATAACAAGAAGATCCAAAAATCCTTTTGTAAGTCGCTTCCAGGTATATTTGCTTTTTCCAAATTCACGCAACCGGTGGTTGGTTTTCACTTCCCCGATACGGTACCCCTTCCAAAGAAGCAAAGCCGGGATATACCGGTGCAATTCTCCGTTTAATTCAATATCTTTGACCGCCTCCTGTTTGTAGACTCGAAGGGTACATCCCGAATCATGAATGGTCTCGCCGGTCAAATATGCCCGAAAAGAATTTGCGAATAGGGAAAATATTTTTTTAAAGAACGGATCTTTTCGATTGTAGCGCCATCCACACACCACATCGTAATCTTCTTTTTCCAGTTTTTCAAGCATTTGTGGGATATCATGGGGATCGTTCTGGAGATCTGCGTCAAGCGTGATGATGATATTCCCCTCAGCCTGATCAAAGCCCGCTTTCATTGCGGCACTTTGTCCAAAATTTTTACGGAATTTTATAATTTTCACATGAGCATCGTGGGCATGTAGTTCTGATAATCTCCGGTATGTCGCATCGGTGGAGCAGTCATCAACAAAAATAATTTTATAGTCACGGTTCAATGTGCAGAGTACGCTTGTCAGTTCTTTGTAGAGGATAGTAACATTTTCCTCTTCATTGTAAGTAGGGATTATCACTGATATGTCGATACCCATTCAATGTACCTCGTTAAACCTTGCTCCAGGGATGTTTTTGGTTTCCATCCGAGTTCTCGTTGAGCTTTTGTGGTGTTTGCATATGTATGTTCAGCATCGCCTTTTTTAGATTCCTTGTACTGTATAATTGATGAGCTTCCCGTTATTTCAATTATTTTTTCTGCCAGTTCCTGAATTGAAACCCTGTGTCCTCCCCCAATATTATACACGCCGTTGCCTTTGACCAGGGATATCAGATTTGCATTGATAATATCATCAATATAGGTAAAATCGCGTGTTTTATCTCCTGTTCCAAATATTGTGAGGGGTTCATTTTTGAGTGCCTGCCGCGTGAAGATATTTATCGCAAGATCTGGTCTCATGCGAGGACCATAGACCGTAAAATATCTCAATGCGACAGATGGCAATCCGTAGAGTTCGGAAAATACTCTGCAATAGTGTTCTGCCATCAACTTAGATACACCATAGGGTGAGACCGGATATGTTGGATGATCTTCATCAAACGGGAGATATTTTACAGTACCGTAAACTGATGATGATGAGGCATAGATAAACCGCTTTATATTTGCCTTTACAGCGGATTCGAGAAGATTCAGTGTCCCGGTTGCATTCACTTCATGGGACTTCAAAGGATTTTCTGTTGATATTGGAACTCCGGCCTGAGCAGCTTCATGAAAAATAACATCAACATCGATGAGAAGTTCATGCAATAATTTTTTGTCCAGAATATCTCCGTGGATTAAGGTAAAACGTTCATTACCCGGAAATGAAGAAATGTTTCGTTCTTTGATTTTCGGATCGTAATAAGGGTCAAAATTATCAAGACAGATTACATCATGTTGTTGATGGAGTAATCGTTCAATAATATGTGAGCCGATGAAACCTGCGCCACCGGTTACGAGATATTTCATATTACTCACTCTTTATGTTTTTCCAACTATAACAAATTCTCGGGTTTTTAGGTGGGTTTGTTAAAAAATTGAGGGATCCTTACTTCAGAATAGAGTGCGATTTGTACCAGATCTATCCCGAAATCAGGTAACAGTTCTCCGGCTTTGTTGTAAATATCGTATATCAACTCCTCCCTGTTCAGCATTGCCACTACTCTCAAACTCTTGCTTAAAGGTTATCAGCCGGGGATTTTTATTCCGCCGAATGTGGGGAATTTTCCACCGCCATACAACTCGCTCTGTTAAAAGGCCGGTTTTCAAATGTATTTTTATTCGGTCCCGTTATTTCGTTGGGTTGTCGCTTAAAAAGACGTAAATTCAGAGCTGGCTGACGGGTTTCACTGGGGGAAGAGTTAATTCCGGAATTGTCGCTGAAACGAGAACAGAAGATCTCAATCTGAAAAAACCCGGGATTGTCTCCACGGTTTTTCGGAACAAAAAAAAGTGATTCTAACTGGGTAAAATTAGTGTTCTGCCCAGCCCTTTGTTGCAACTTTGGGCGTGTCTCCAGTCTTGCCGAATTGGAACTGCTTGTCGGTTGTTGAACTGAAGGTGTAAGCCATGTACCAGTATCCGGTCGAGGGACGGTAAACACCGATCTCTGAGTGACCGGCATTGTTCCAGTCGCCCACGATTGGCGTGTCGCCACTCTTGCCGAACTGTGCCTGGTGGCTAACAGTTGCACTGAAGTCATCATTCAGATACCAGGTTCCGGTCGAGGCACGGAAGACACCAATGCCAGAGGTCCCGGTTACATCCCAGTCTCCGACTACTGGCGTGTCGCCACTCTTGCCGAACTGTGCCTGTTTGTCAGGTGTTGCACTGAAGCTGGTAGTTGCATACCAGGTGCCAGTCGAGGCACGGAAGACACCGACATCAGAATATCCATCAGTGTTGAAGTCACCGACAACAGGTGCGTCGCCGGTCTTCCCGAACTTTACCTGTTTGTCGACGGTTCCATCGAAGTTGTAATTAACATACCATGTGCTTGTGGATGGACGGAAGACACCGATCTCTGAGTGACCGGCCTTATTCCAGTCTCCGACTACTGGCGTGTCGCCGCTCTTGCCGAACGTTACCGTTTTGCCAACGGTTCCATCGCCATTGTAATCGAGATACCAGGTGCCAGTGGATGGACGGAAGACACCAATCTCGGTCTTGCCGGCTCCGTTCCAGTCACCCACTACAGGGATGTCCCCAGTCTTGCCAAATGCTACTGACTTGGTGAGAGTTCCATTGGTATCAGTGAGATACCAGATACCGTTCGAGTTCCGGAATGTACCATATGCTGTGGATACAGTCGGGACTGCAAGATAGGTGTAGGCATTCGTCGAGGTTACAGCACCACCGGTTGTGGTGACTGTGACGTTAACAGCTCCGGCTGCGGTCTGTGCCGGGGTGGTCGCAGTGATTGAAGTAGCGCTGACTACGTTAACATTGGTTGCTGCTACGCTGCCAAAGGTAACTGTTGCTGGTGCGGCAAAGCCTGTCCCAGTGATAGTTACCGGGGTGCCACCAAGAACCGTTCCGTTTACCGGCGAGATGCTGGCAAAGGTCGGGGCTGCTACATAGGTGAAGGTCCCAAATCCAGCGCCATTGGGCGTGTTAACCTGAACGGTAACGGCTCCGGCTACATGAGATGGGGCGGTTGCCGTGATCGTAGTATCGTTAACAAACACCATATTGGTAGCCACTGCACCGCCAAAGGTTACTGTGGTCACACCAGTAAAGCTTGTCCCGGTGATGGTTACATCAGTAGTGCTGTTAGCCATGCCGGCTGCCGGCGAGATACTGGTGATGGTCGGAACTCCAATATAAGTGAATTTAGTGGGACTGGTTGCACTGCCACTGAGTGTGCTGACGGTAACATCAACAGCTCCAGCCGTTGAGGCAGGGCTCCTCGCCTGGATCCAGGTATCGTTAGACATACCAGACCAGTTGGTAGCCGGTATACCGCCAAAGGTTACTAAGGTCACGCCGGTAAGGTTTGTCCCTCTAAGGGTTACCTCGGTACCACCGGAAATCGTGCCGTTCAGCGGTGAGATACTGGTGATAGACGGGCCTGATGCAAAGGTAAAGGCGTCATTTGTAGCGACAAAGCCACCGGTACCTGAGAATGTGGTGATATTAACGGTAGCTTTTCCGGCAACATGCGCCGGAGTGATCGCGGTGATCGAGGTAGCCGTGGAGGTACCAACAATGGTTGCCGCGGTGCTGTTGAAGGTTACGGAGCTTGCGCCGGTAAGGTTTGTCCCGGTGATAGTTACCGTTGTACCGCCATTAACCGTGCCGTTCAGCGGTGAGATTGACGTGAAGGTCGGAGATCCTGCAAAGGTGTACGCATTCTGCTTGGTTATGGCGCCACCAGCTGCATTGACGATAACGTAAACAGTTCCAGCTGAATGTGCAGGGGTTTGCACGGTTAGCTGAGTATCATTGAAAACCGTTAGCGCTGTAGTATTTTGTACATCGCCAAACTTTACCCATGACGTCCCAGTAAATCCTTCCCCGGTAATGTTTACCCATTGGCCACCGTTATCCGAACCCATTGCCGGTGAGACGGTGGTAATGGTCGGGGTTCCCGCGGCATAGGTGAATTTAGCTGTATCGACAGTAGTGCCTGCCGGGGTGGTTACGTTGACATTAACGTCCCCAATTGTACTGCTCGAGGGAACGGTCGCGGTGACCGAAGTACCATCGGAGCTAACTGTCAGTCCTGCGGTTGTGTTCGCCAGGTTACCAAAGTATACTACCTTCGCTGCGGTAAAGTTTTTCCCGGTGATAGTTACCTGGTAACCACCGGCTGTCGAGCCGGTTGTCGGTGAAATGCTGGTGATGTTCGGTAATGGAATATTGTAGGTGAAGTTACCGAAAATATCGGTTGTGTTGCCAGCCATTGTGGTGACATTAACCGGAACCTTAAGGGTGTTGTTCGTCGCCAACCAGTTCGTCCCCGTCGAGAATAGCGGATATGCCGGGCTGGTCACGGTGATCGATGTAGCCGTGGGGGTACCAACAATGGTTGCTGCGGTGTTGTTAAAGTACACTGCACTCGCGGTGGTAAGGTTTGTCCCGGTAATGGTTACCGTAGTACCGCCAAGAACCGTGCCATTGTCTAGCCCGAACCCAGTGTTTGTCGTTGAGACACCGGTAATGTTCGCGAACCCGTAATACTTGAAGACTCCACTGTTGTCTGCCGAGACGCCACCGGGTGTGGTGATATTAACTTTAACCCATCCGGCTACACCGGTCGGGGTAGTCACTTTGACCGAAGTACTAGTAATACTCGTCGGAGTTAACAGTGTCTCGTTAATGTATACCTTCGACGCTCCGGCAAGGTTACCTGTCCCGGTGATGGTTATAACGTCGCCACCTGCAGTCGTGCCGAATGCCGGTGAAACGCCGGTGATCGCCGGGACGTCTTCATAGATAAAGCCAGTTGAGTTAGTTGCACTGCCACCAGGAGTATTGACGATAACACTCACAGTCCCTGCGGCATGAGCCGGGGTGGTCACGGTGATGTTAGAGTTGTCGCCACCAAGTGCGGTTACATTTTGGGTAGTGCCAAAGAGTACCGATGTCGCGCCGGCGAGGTTTGTCCCCGAGATGTTGACCACATCGCCACCGGCTACCTTGCCGTAAGACTGATTGAGTATGGTCACAGTTGGGGCGAGATAATATGTGTAGGCATTGTTCAGGGTTCCAGCGCCATTGGAATTAATGACCTGAACGTTAACGACTCCCGCTCCATGGGCAGGGGTAAACGCGGTGATCGTGGTATCGCTGGTAACATTCACACCGGTAGCCATGTATGCTGCCGTGTCTGATGTTGAATTAAAGTTGATAGTCGTCGTTCCAATGCTCGAAAAGCCAGTCCCGGTGATAGTTACGCTGGTACCACCAAGATTTGTGCCGGCTGTTGGTGAGATGCTGGCAACGGTCACTCCAGCTGCAACTGCAGCTGGAACCACCATCAGCAGGATCATAAGAAGGAAAAATGCCCTAATAGAGGGCTTTGTCAATTTCTCCCCCAATAATCCTTTTACTCTCCAATCCGTTGTGATTAGCGATCTTTTAATAGTCATATAACAACCCTTTCACTTTCATTGGCTTCCAGACGCAATGCACTTCATGACGATCATTATGGTCTTTCAGCACTAGCATCTCATTTTGTGTTACGGGTATTTATACATAACGAAATACTCTCGGTTTAACGCCCTGAAAACCGGCAAAAATGAGCAAGATTACCCCCATCAGGGCCCTCTCGGGACACGACGGGACAAGGGATTTATTTGTATTGCTTTCCCGCCATTGATCCGCCGCGGAAACAGCGGAACACAACATTCATGAACGGGTAGGAACGATCCCTATTTCATATATGAACAATTTGGTATAAAAATGCCGCTGGATTTTTTTATCTGCTGTAGCCCTTTCAGCATTATGTCCATTTTCATGGGAAAACGGGTCCTGAACCAGAAGCTGCCACAAAAGTCCCGGTTGGTAAAAATGCGATATCGCCAGGATATCATTATCAAACCTCTTCGTTCGGTATGGATTTAACTTCGCGCACAGGGATCGCGTTACTTCATACGCGGCCAAAGCACATCAGCCGCAATAAGAAGCGATTGTTTCCCGTGACCCGTATAAGAGCCCATCCGTAGATTTTATGCCAGTTCCGGTACTCCATGTACCCATTTCTCGACCCGGACCCGTATCGCATCATCCTCGTATGATGAGAGCGTCACCCGGTCGCGGGCGAGGTTGATAAAGAACAGTTCGCCACCGGGATCGTGGCATTTCAGGGTCACCGAGAAGAAGTCGGAACCGGGGATGTGCCGGGCCTTCCCGCCATGGGCCGATGTGTTTGCCATGTTGGAGATAACAGCGGCGATACCATACTGGTAGCCATCAATGGAATCATACATATCCAGCCCGTACCCGATCCGTTTCCCCTTTGCGTTCTCATGCACGAATTTCGCAGTGTACATCTCCCGCACCTTTTACCACCTCAAGCGAACCATCCCCACCCGGCCCGGGACCCAAGAGGGGGTACCCCCCATTCATACGAAGGTGGCACCTCCCCACCCCGGGCCATAAAAAGGGGGTGGGGAGGTCAGGCTTTTAAAAAATCGGTCGGGTGGTGAGGTACCTCCTGTTTTTGTGGAGGGGGTACCCCCTTGCCAGAAGAGAGAGTCCGACCCCCTGCGCATCAGCCCGAAAAATTATGTTTTCAGAAGATAACTCCACGCGAAATACGAGCTGCGGAGGTGCAATCAAAAGGGGGGGAGCCCCCCTTATGTGCCCGGCAAGGAAAGAAGGGGGGTCTGGCTTTTAAAGAAGTGGTCGGGGGGAGGGGTACCTCCCGTTTTTCTAGAGACGGGATGTGGCCACCCCGGGCTGGCATGAAGGGGTACCCCCCAGGGGCCTGGAATCATTTCGGAAAATCCCATCAAAAATCCCGTCAAAAATCCAGGCAGGTTCGTGGAGGACGATTTAGAAAAGTACTGATTATGGACACCCGATACGATCTTCTGGAGAGCCACCGGTTGATCCACGAGTCCCTGAACTTATGTTCGCTTATCCCGATCAGAAACAAAAATACATAAACGAATCTTTCGGGCATTACCGAAGAAGAAGCGCCCACGCATTTGATCGGGACAAATATCATCAGAAAAACAAGGTCAAAATAGTATTTCCAATCCTTAAACGAAGGTTCTGATAATCGCCGAATGCAAGAAAATACCGGCTCGAAGTAAGGGAGATTAAAATCAACGTGATTCTCTGTAATCCCTCAAGAATGATCCCAATATTTGTCATTTATATTTACATTATGGGATTCTATAGTTGCTGTTGCACGGTTCGAAAAAAAAATAACCCAATTGTAGAATTCGCATAAAATGGTACGCGTTCTAATAAATTTTCAACGATATTTTAAAGGTCAATTTACACAAATGTAGAATTGAAATGGTCTATGCAACAACCTCTATAGAACCCCCAATATTATTTCTCATGAACTCACGTTCCCGCGACGATTACCGGGAATAGGCTCTCATCGGTACCGCTATTAGAATTTTGATTCGTGAGTGGATGATACGATTAAGTTCTCTTACGCAAAGATTATTTCAAGACTTTACGACCATCGGCATTCTTCAAAAGCCATATATTTTTCTCGGCAAACAACCCACTATTAAAAGATCAGGGGGAGGAACGTCAACTATGGATGATCCAGAACTACATGGAGACGAGATGATTCTTATCCGTACTCCGGGAGTCCGTGTAAAATCGATTCCATTTGAAGCAATTCTCACCAACAAACGAATTATCCTCGTTGACAGGAAAAAAAACCTTTTGCCCCCAAAAGAGATACCACTTGCCACGATCCAGGCCATAGAAGTCGGAGAGAATGCGATCCGAGACTCGTTAATCACGCTTGCCGTGGTCACAAAGACCAAAGGGACAAAGCAGATGGTGCTGACATTCTCCCGCGAAAGTGGTGGAAACCGGGCAAAAGAATGCAACGAATGGGTTCAATTGATAAAGGAGAATAAAACACCCTATCCCGAACGGGTTATCCGTAAGGTTATTCCCGCTCCCGACCCGACAGAAAATGCCGGCCCGGTCTCCCCAAAAAGATTTGAGATTGTCGGATCCCCGTTACCGCCGACGCCCGATGCACGGTACGAGCAGCCTGCAAAACCACAGCCGGTTAAAAGAGTAGAAGCACATCCGGAAGTATCATGGCAGGCCCCTGCCCCTGTACCGTCTCCTGCACCGGCTCCCGCACCAACATCCGATTCGATACTCGGTATCTATTGTACCCGATGCGGTGCGAGGGTAACGGAGGATTCCGGTTTCTGCAACAAGTGCGGCTCCCGTATTATACGCCCGACAGAAATACCTCAGGTTCCGGTCGTCAAACCCACACCCGCTGCATATGTGCAGACGGCAAAAACAGAGTGGCCAATTGATCAGGAGCGCGCGTACAGTGAACCCCCTGTCGAACGCCCATCCGTAACAGTTCCCCGGGATTCCCAGCGTACAGCCCCGCGGGAACCGGTTCCAGTACCGGAACAACCAGCGGTAGCCCCTGAACCAGTGCAGCCGCAAAAAAGATTCATATCCCGGCTCGATTCTCCCGAGGATAATTTCCCGCCATCGCGTGCTCCCGGGTTAATGCCCCCCGCAAATCCCCGGAGCAGAAAGAAACTGGTTTTAGCCGTGGTTATCGTTATTATCATCATTATAGCGGTTGTGGCAGTCGTCGTTTTCCTGCCAAATCAGGGATCCCCCGGGAGCATCCTGCCAGCGTTCAACAGTTCAGGAAATTCAACAACGGCAACACCACCAGCGATGATAAACCAGGCAGCATCTATCATGACATCGGTGACAGAGAAGGTCACGATATCCCCGAGCTGATCATTACCGGGAACGTAATGGTTGTCCGGTATGAGATCCCCCTCAATAAAAAACCGGAATGGGAGGGAGGGGGCAATCTCCCCGGTTTGTACTTGATGGGGGTACTCCTCATGACCCGGTTTTTTTCGTGGCGCTGGTTCTCTATTTAGATAAGCCTCCCGGGATTGCCTTTAAATGAACAGGGAATTTTTAGCCAGCATGGGCTCCGTGCCTGCTTTTGGGGTGTTTACCTGCATCTGCCAGTCACTCCTCTTCATGGAGAAACAGTATGATGTGAAAAGAGTTCCTGAAACCCTATATCTCCGGCGGTACCAAACGACCGATCATTCCCGGCCTGAAGATCTCCCGGCACCAGTCCCGGGATATTTTTCACGCTTGAAAAATCCTCATACCGTGTCACGTGTTTGACATTCCAACCTCTGTGCCATGGACAAATGATAGAACTCCAAAGAGAGCCATAAATTGATCGGGAATACGCTCAACTCCTCTTCTCGTATTCTGATCGAAAAAAAAGGTGATTCTGACCGGTATCTTTACGCCCAGTGTCCCGCTACTGGCGAGTCCCCGCTCTTCCCGAACTTTACCGTTTTGTCGACCGTTCCATCGAAGTTATAATCCAGATACCAGGTGCCCGTCGAGGGTCGGAATACACCGATCTCTGAGTTCCCGGCTCCATTCCAGTCACCGGCAACCGCCAGATCCCCGCTCTTCCCGAACTTTACCGTTTTGTCGACCGTTCCGTCGAAGTTATAATCAAGATACCAGTACCCGGTCGAGGGTCGGAACACGCCGATCTCTGAGTTTCCGGCTCCGTTCCAGTCCCCGGCAACCGCCGGGTCACCACTCTTCCCGAACTTTACCGTTTTGTCAACCGTTCCGTCGAAATTATAATCCAGATACCAGTACCCGGTCGATGAACGGAACACGCCGATCTCTGAGTTTCCGGCTCCGTTCCAGTCCCCGGCAACCGCCAGGTCCCCGCTCTTCCCGAACTTTGCCGTTTTGTCAACCGTTCCGTCGAAATTATAATCCAGATACCAGTATCCGGTCGATGAACGGAACACGCCGATCTCTGAGTTCCCGGCTCCGTTCCAGTCCCCGGCAACCGCTGTGTCCCCGTTCTTCCCAAACTTTACCTGTTTGTCAACCGTTCCGTCGAAGTTATAATCCAGGTACCAGATGCCCGTCGAGGGTCGGAATACACCGATAGTAGCCACGCTGTGATCTGCCAGAGTAGTGGTGTATCCCTTAACGCACACATTCGCATTCGTAACCGCACTCGTCATATCGGTCCATGTCGAACCATCGGGGCTGATGTAACTCTGGCCGGCAGATGCAGTCGCATGACTTGAGTACCCTTCAAGGGGATATTCAACAGGAATCGGCCAATTATATCCCGGTGTCGTCACCAAAACAACAATGGAAAATTTCTGTCCCGATGAAAGGGCGACTGCCGGCACCGTCACCGTACGATATCCCGGTGATGAAAGTGTCCCGGACGTCTGTGCTGCATATCCTGATGTGTTGACCGGCCCGCTGTTGGGATCGAGATAAATGCTCACCGTGTATGCGGTGTTGGTAGTCGGGGTAAAGAACTCGACGGCCTTGAGGGTCTCAGTTGAGTTGGACGTGAAAACATTTGCATAATAGGCACTTGTTTTACTATATCCAACACTATCAACCCTGCCCAGGGGATCGTAACTGTATTCTTGGTTGTAATCGGATGTCGATTCGCCGGTAAACGCTGCGCAATAATTACCGACAGTCAGATCATAATACGAGATATAGAAATACCCCTCGTCCCCAAATGCCGTACCCCATGAATTTTTCACAATAAACGCACCGTCACCGGGAGGCTGGGTTACAAAGTTGGTCCTGCTGTAGGTGTCATCCCATCCGACAAGGGTAATAAGATGATTGGTAGCGGCAGTTCCTGAATTATAGAATGCAGTAGTCGAGGGATTGTAATAGGAATCATCCCAATAGATACCCGCCGCCACAGCACCCCACGTAGTCAGGGCATATTTTATATTGTCGTTATCGGTTGAGCTGGCCCGTTCAGGCAGGAAATACACATTCTGAACGTGTTTAACCGGGGACAGGCCACCGGGGGATATCCCGGAGACATCATTGTAGGGATCATCTGATTCCCTGACCGGGCCGCTCCACCGGGTAAAGTATGCCGCGGACATATAGGAATTACCTCCTCCGTCCCAATTCCGGTCAAATCCATCCGTATAGGTGCTGGCAAGGGTATTTTTAAGATTATTTTCTGAAAAATCCCAGGATTCATTCGTAAGGAAAGACGACTCAAGCGAGGCGACCGATGCAAATGCCCAGCATGCACCAGCTTTACCCTGATCTTTTACCGAAGTGACTTTCCCAAGCGCCTTTAGATCATAAGAGGCAGGATAGGTACCCCGGTTGCTCTGGATTCCGTTATCCGGCCCGATATGCTGGCCGGCAGTATATGCGAGCGATACCGGAGACGGGATAGAGCCCTCCACAAATACATGTGTGGATCCATTATTCAGAACAACTGACGCCATCGTCCGTGTCGTGGATTTTAGTTTTGAGCGGTTCAGGTACTCCGCAAATTCGGGATTTTCCGGGGCGACAAATAATCCACCGGACAAAGCTTTGCCGGTTATCTGATCCGAACCGATGGCGGATGCATCCCTCGAAGAGGCAGATGTTGAGATTTGCACGGGGGTATCATTTTGCGTTATTGTGAATGATGAGGTAGTTTCCACGAGGGTTAATGCGGTTGGCGTCGCGGTTATTGATTCTGATGCCATTTGTACTGTAGTCACATTTACCGGTATACTTGATGGAGAAAACGCAGTCACGGGATCCTGAACGGCAATTGTTGTCACGGAACTGGAGTCAGCACATACTCCAGCCCCGAACAGCACAGTCACCATCAGAAAAAGAACGAGACTTGCATAGATCCTGGGAGACAGAGGGGGAAGGATCATAATGGCATATCATTTTTTTTTAGAAATATAAAGGTTGCCCAATGATTCCCCTTCCGAGGATCGCACACTGATATCACGTCCTTGTAAAGATGCAGGAACTCTTTTTAAAAAACGGGAGAATGTGCCCGGGTCTTAAAAACACCGGGAAAAATCCCGACAGTTCCCCTCACATATGCAGCAAATACGGCAGCATGATCAGCGATATCAATGCCACGATCATCACGTAGCTGACCGCCCCGACCACGTATCCCGAATATTTTATGAGCCCGCGCCGGTCAAGGATCCGGTCGACACCCTCCTTGAAGATGTAGCCGCCATCCAGCGGAACCATCGGGATCGCGTTGAAGATCCCCACGTTGATATTGATCCACGCACACCAGAAGAGGAGGTGGATCAGTTCCCAGAACCCGACAAAGGGAGCCTGGTAATACGAAGTATCCGGTGTATCGAACGCGAGAATGCGGAGGTACTGGGATCCATCACCACTGGCAAAGGGAACTATCAAAAATTGCAGGAATCCAATCGGTGACAGCATCGTTCCGACTGCGGTCTTTACGGCTACACCATCGTAATACTGGACCCCCATGAAACCGCTCGTCTGGTTGTTGCTGTAATCCGTCGGCCACGCGGCAAGCGTAAGTTTGTAATCCGATGCAATCCCGTCTTTTGCCGTCGTCAGGGTGACCGCATCCCCCGGTTTTGTGGTGTTGAGGATTGCGGACACATCAGCCCGGGTGGCAACCGGTTCCCCGTTGATCGCCGTCACCACCGAACCCTGCGGCACGCTCGCGTTATCCGCAGGATATCCTTTGTAAATCCCGTGAATCGCCGGCTGGGTTGCCGGCACTACCATACCAAACACCAGGATCAACAGCACAAAGCAGGAGAAACCAACGACAAGGTTATTGGTGATCCCGGCGCCGAACATCCGCACCTTGGGCATCCCTTTTTTCTGTTCGAGTTCCGCATCGTCAGGCTCGACAAAAAATCCGATCGGGATCACCGCGATGAGCACGCCCATTCCTTTGACCTTGATGTCCTCTACCCTGCAGAGGATTGCATGCCCGAACTCGTGAACCACAATGGTGATAATAAACGCAAGCCAGACTGCAAACGTTGAGGGAACATAATCGTTGATCCCGGGAAGCAGGAGGATATTCTGGGGCTCGTAAATCCCGGTTGGCTCAGGCCTGAGCATCAGCGTGTACCGGACCGAGAGAAAAACCATGACTGTGATAAAAACTGAAACGATGATGACCGCGATGACACCGATCGTCCCGTAGATCCGGAAAAATGTGCGCAGTGCGGTAAATTTATCGAAAAATTTGACCCGGTTGGTCTTTATTGCCATGATCGGGCCGTAGAAAATAATATGATCGGCCCAGATTTTTCGGGAATGAATATAATACGCTGCGATGGCGTAGATGGCCACAAGGGCAATCAGGATAAGGATCCAGTCCATCCATATCTGTTGGACTGGGGAACCACATAAAGGAATGGTGGCGTAAAAAGATTCACAACGGTGGCTCCATATAACCAGAGATACGCCAACCTGATTCACTCTGGAATTTTCAAAAAAACAATAAAACGGGTGCGATAACTCCCCGCCTCAGGGCCTTTTCTGGAGGCCCTGCGGGAAGAGTTTTTTAGTATTTTTTTGTTGCCGACCCGCCGCAGGGGCGCCCCTTTTTGGTGCGACGGCACTCAATCGCAAATGAGAGAAGAGAGGTACCCCCATATTTCATTCGAAAATTTCGGAAAAATTGGACAGATACTGGTTTTCTCCAGAACAAAAACCGCAAATACTCCCGATCTAGATAAATGCAGACAGGCTGCTCTGGGATTTTTTCCCCATCATCGTACTCACTGTCTTCCAGCTCTTCCGGGCAATCGGTGGGGGGGATTTGTGCTGGTCAATATATGCGGAGAGGTACGCGATGGTGATCGGATCGGACGGGTACCCGCTGCCAATCTTACCATATTTTTTTGCGAGTTTTGTAATTTCACGGTCCCGGGTGACTTTTGCGATGATACTTGCAGCAGAAACGATCGGATAGGTATCATCCGCGTGGTGCTCCGATACGATTTCGCACGCGATGTCGAGATGGCTTTTTACCGTTTCCGCATACCTGAACGGGTTGACATCGCACGCGTCAACATACGCAGTATCAGGGGCAAGTTTCTTGATCACCTGTGCGTGTGCCCGGGCAACACAGGCATTCATGGTCATCTCGCGCCGGATGGCGTCAATCTCCTCTGCGGGAATGATAACCGTAGCAACCCGGCACCGTTTTTTTATGAGGGGAAAAAGCAATTCTCGTTCTGCCGGTGTGAGCTTCTTTGAATCCTTCACACCAAGATCACAAAAGATATCTGCGGATCGCGCCCCCACCGCAGCGACCACCATTGGCCCCAGCACCGATCCTTTCCCGGCTTCGTCAACCCCGCAGATCACAAAAGTAAGGTTTATGCGCAAATTATTTCAATGGCGATGATGGTAACCGGTAATCATGTATATTATCATCGTGGGGCTTGGCGGCATCGGACGCAGCCTTGTCAAACAGGCGGTCGAACATGGCAACAACGTTGTCGTTATCGACCATGAAGAAGCCCGGTGCAGCGAGATTTTGGAGCACTACGATATCCTTGCAATCACCGGCAACGCTACCGACAAGTCCACGCTTGAAGAGGCAGGTATCGACCGGACCGATGCGTTTGTTGCCACGACAAGCGACGATGCGGTCAACCTCATGACCTGCTGGCTTGCAAAACGCTTCCATGTGCCAAACGTAGTTGCAATCGTCAACCAGACGGCCCACTCGGATTTTTTCAAGGAAGTTGGTGTCCGGATCAGCGAGAACCCGGACGATCTCGTGGCATCGCGTCTCTATTACTGGACCGAGAACCCCAAGCTCCAGCAGCTCGCCTCGATCCCGGGCGGCAGCATCTTTGAGATCGTGGCAGAGGAAAATGCCCCCATCGTCGGCCACGAGATACGGGAACTTAAAGTAAAGGACTTTGTCTTTATCGCCATACGCAGGGAGGGCGGCACGCTGATTATCCCCAGCGGAAACGTGCGGATCCAGCCTGGCGATATCTTCACGGTCTTTACCAAAAAAGAGGCAGAGGATGACTGCCTGCGGCTCTTAAACAAACAGTTAAAAAAATCAGCGTAGTGAGGCGGCAAGCGCCCCGAGCTCCACGAGAAGTTTTGGATTGGCCTTCAACAACTCTTTTACTAAGGTGAGTGTGGAGAACTCCTTTAAATCCAACTTTGAAACAGAGTGGACGATCGTGTTGAGTTTCTCGTCTGACTGCTTGATTAAATATTCCTTGATGAGGTAGTTACGCTCGATTCCTTTGCCCATCTTTGAGGCACGCCATGCCTTGTCGTAGGCCATGAGCGCTTTTTTGGAGACATCGCCTTTCGCAATGCAGTCAGCCGCTACTTCTGCTGCGAGTTTCCCCGTATACATCGCATTGTAGATGCCGCCTCCCGTAAGCGGATCGACAACCCGTGCCGCATCACCGGCAAGGATCAGGCCATCGGCAACCGTGCATTCCAACGGGCGGCAGACCGAAACCCCGCCGACAATGCATTCGATCGTCTTTCCATGCGGGAATTTCTGCTTCACGAACCGATCGAGGTAATCCTTTGCCCGGTGCCCCTTGCCGCTCTTTTTCCCGGAGATACCGATACCGACATTTGCGATTCTCTTGCCTTTCGGGAACACCCAGAGATATCCTTCAGGTGCGACTTCGTTACCCAGGTAGAAAACCGTGGCGCTTGGATTGATATCGATATCTGCCATGACGTACTGGACAGAACTCATGATCTCCCGGACCGGCACTGTCGTATCGATACCGCACCATTTGCCAAATTTCGACTCGACGCCGTCTGCTGCAATGACGACATCTGCATTGACCTTGGTGACATTCCCGCAGGACTCAAGCTGCGCACCCTTTATCCGGCCGTCATTCATAATCGGCGCGGCTGCACGTGTCTTGACAAAGACATCAGCCCCGGCATCTGCCGCCTGCCAGACCAGCGCACGGTCAAACACCTTGCGATCAAGGATATATCCGACTTTTGAACCGGCCATGGAGGACTCTAAAGACATCTCAAAACCGTCAGGGGCGACAATAACGGCACCGCTCATATCCGCAGAGATCCAGCGCGGGTCCGGTTCAATAAACTCGGACAGGGATTCCTTCCCGATCCCTTCCGCACAGCGGACCGGAGCGCCAATTGCCGGGCGTTTCTCGACAAGGCAGGCAGAGAGTCCTTTTTCTGCCGACGTCTTTGCGGCAAGGGCCCCGGCCGGGCCACCGCCTATGATCAAAACATTGTAATTATTTTTCATGCACGACCTCCAGTGCACCAAGCGGACAGACCTTGGCGCAGATACCGCAGCTCGTACAGTTTTCTTCAACAGAAAGGTATGCGTCGATCAGTTCAAGTGCACCTTCGGGGCAGACTGACACACAGCATCCACAATACCCGCAGATATCCCTGTGTACGTTGAGCATTCATGAATATGTTGGAGGCCGGTTTCATTAATCTTTACGGCTTAAAAAACCGGGCATGCGGATCGTTTCCGGTTCTGCTTCCCATAAGAGGGGATACTCCGTTTCAAAACGGAATGGACATCTCCCCCATCATCTTTTTTAATCCGGATTAAAAGCAAAAAAAGTGGAATGAAGTTCCCTGTAAACAAGGTACAGGATCCGGTTTATTCCAATAGCATGGAGATTAGGGAATTAAGGAAAATGTGCCGTACTTCCCACCGCCGCCCGGGTGCAGGGTGACGCGATTTTCCCGGAGGGCTCCAATGGCGGATGCAACTTTCGGGTGGAGCGCCCGGATCTCGGAAACCGGAACGGTGATAAGCACATCGATCTCGTTTCCGAACGCTGCGATGAACGCTGCGTAGATTGCACGGCATTTTTTCGTACCTGGTGACGAGACCCCTTCCACAGTCTGGATGATCTGCCCGAGCGGGACGAGGTGAAGGTACGGCGGGCGCGATCCGGGAGTGCCACGTGAAAGTTCCCGGGCACGGTCGTACACGCCCTTCTTGATCAGGCCGCCATCGGCCGGGCAACGCCATTTGTGCTGCTGTGCCTGTTCGAGAGTATACTGGGTAAAGCAGCGGACGCAGGCAGTGCGGTTGTATTTCCCTTCCTCCGGGAAAAAGCCGGCATTTGCCTCGATGGCGCCGTGCCGGATACTATCCAGCACGCCCCGTACAGAGAGTTTCCCGAGAAGCCGGATCCGGTTAAACTCGCGGCCGATTTTTTCCGGTTGCGGGCTGTGGGCATCCGAGTTTGAGAGGAACGGAACGCCGGCGAGCTCCGGAATGCCCGCACCATACGAACTGTCAGCAGATAGCCCCAGCTCAAGGAGATCGATCTTCTCGCTGCCATAACAACCGGCGACCGAATCATGGTACGCAAAGAGCGCAGTCCACGGTGTGAACGCATGGGCCGGGCCGATAAGGACCCCGACCTCGTGTGCCATCTTTGCAATTTCTTCTCCTGAAAGATACACATGCGGGCGCCCATTCGTGCTGATACTTTTACTGTGGGGTTTGAGCAGCTCGCGGAGCTGGGTAAACTGCCCGAAATCCTCGGCAAGGATCAGGTGGTGGACCCGGTGCTCATCCTCAACCTCACCGGTCGGGACAACACAGATACCAGCCTCGTTTGAAAGAAACGGTTCCCATTCTTTCTGCCAGGCCGGGTGCAGGGCATCACCGGTGCCAAGGACATGGAGTCCCTTTGTTACAGAGACAGATAACAGGTTTTCAGGATGCATCGCTCCCGATACTGCCATGGAGTACGGGGAGTGGATGTGCAAATCGGTATTTGCAAGCATGGGTACCTTCCTGATTGCATCTTTTAAGGATATAAGGGATCAGGGAATCCGGCTTGCCGTGAATTCCGGCGGGCTTCCTTTAAAACAAAAAAGACTGCCAGATTTGAGAGCGGGCAGTTACCCAATGTAACTGAGTTCTTCGTCCCGCTGCATCTTCTCGCTTTCAAGAAGGCCCTGAACGACTTTCTCCATTTCAGCTGCGCGGTCGTTAAGCTGGGTCGGATCAACCGGCACTGCGATGAGTTTTGAGAGAACCGAAAGCACGCCTGCCGCACTCATCGGGTCAACAATGTATCCGCTCGTCTCGCCCATCAGGCAGACTGCATCGATTCCCCGCATGCCACCCATGCCGAGGAGAAGCCCTGCGGCGCCAATAATACCGCCGCCCGGTTCTTCGCGGTCAAACGTCACGCCCGCCGCCTCGATCTCCGTTTTTAATTCCTCGCGGTTGGCGGCACCCAGAACCCGGGGTGCATTGACCAGGTGCCCGACACCGAACCCCCCCAGCGTGTAAATCCGTTTTACCCCGAGTTCGACCGCCATATCGAGATACGCATCGGCCATGCGATAGTGTCCCTCGTTTGAGGTGCTCTGGAAATCCCCCACAAGGAAAACAACGTGCCGGTCCTCTGCCTTGTATAGGTAAATCTCGTTTCGCGGCAGCCGGGCAACGCCGTTTTCCTCGATGATTACCTGAGGGGGCAGGTAAATCGAGTGGATCTCTCCGATCTTTTCTGCGCCCAGCATGTGGATCATGTACTCGGCAACAAGTTTTCCCACCTGCCCGATGCCGGGCAGCCCCCCGATAAGGACAGGATTAGTGAGATTTTTATCCGTAAATGTATCGAGATACCGGATGCTGATGTCATCGATCATATATCAGCCTCCTGTTTTGCAATCCTGCGGTATTTACCAAAACGGTCCTGTACCGAAAATCGTGCAGGGTGGGCACTTGATGTCGGCCCGCCGCACACGGGACATAAAAGAGAAAGGGTATAGGTATTGTCTACACCGCAGCGACGGATTTTCCCGTTCATTGACTCTTCCCGGACTTGGGTTTTTTGATGAGTTTGCCTTCGCCGCCGGATTTTTCAAGAACTGCGATTGCGGCATTGGCAGATTTCTCAAGCGCTTTTTCCGCTTTCTTGTAATCGGATGCTGTTACTTTGATACGGTATGCGGGAGCACCCAGGTACAGCAAATCGATATCTGCCCCGGCAGTTTTTGATTCGCTCGCCTTTTTTAAGGCAGTCCGTATGACCATCACGCCATCGGGTTCTGCAGACATGAGCTCCAACTGGCCGGTCACCTCGACTCTGGGGATCTTGACATTTTCGTGGGCGATATGCACCAGCGCTTCGCTCGCTTTTTTTGAGAGCCCCAGTTTTTTGACCGTCGCATCGCTGTCGGTGACGATATCCTCGAACACCGCGTACAACTCGCCGTATTTATCGAAGATTACATTTTCTATTTCCACGGCAGGTTCGCCGGATTTCTCTGCGACAAAGCCGATCCACTTGCGCGCCTTGGACTCATTTTTCCACTCGCGGATCTTTTCGCGGCGCTGGTGCTCGTTGACATCCTTTTTGGAAAGATCGATGTGACCCCGGGTCCGGTCGACATTGAGGACCTTACAGACAATCTTCTGGCCCTCCCGGATGTGGTCACGGATATACTTGATCCAGCCGGTTGCAATTTCAGAGATGGGGATGAGCCCCTGCCTGCCACCGTACTCGTCAAGCGATACGAATGCAACGAAATCCTTGACGTTTTCTACGGTGCAGACTACCAGTTCTGATTCCTGTGGCCACTCCCTGTCTCTTTCCGGCATGAGCTGGCTCACTTGAACTCTGAGACGATCTCAGCCTTTAAAGTCGCCTTTCCGCCCGTCGGGGTCGCAAGATCGCGTCCGCAGACAACACACTTGACGGTCGTGCTCGCCTTGGAGAAGACCGTCTGTTCATTATCGCAGTCCGGGCACTTTACTTTTAAAAAGCTGCTCCGGTTTGCCCGTGCTTCACGTACCATATTACCTCACTCCGTCAACTCAAACTTGGCAACCCGGTATCCTTTTCTCAGGTGTGCTTTTCCGCAGGTTGTGCAGCGGTACCGGACGTTGATCTTCTTTGTGGGCTTGTCGCCACCGGGGACCTTTGAGAATTTTCCCATGTTGCCCACTTTGCCTCTGCGTGCCTTCTGGCGGTCGATCCAGTGGAGGCCGGTCGTCTTGCTTTTCTTGACCTTCTCCACTTCGTGGATCTGGTGACTCCTGCAAAAAGGACAGTAAGTTTTGAATTTCACTGGCATCTTCATGATGTTTTCACCGAATGTGCTCTAATATTGAATCCCAGTATTATTTACTAAGGTTCATATTTAAGATATGGGTGCCGTCGGCAGTACAAAGTATTGCCGTCGTCCCGGTTTTTTAGTAATTCTCATCGTGGCGAAGAGTGTAAAGTTTTAGTGCCGGGATCATAAAAAGATTAGGATGGTGAGGATCTCCCCGGCTCCAGATGAGATACGACATCAGGAAAAAGCGGCCTCCCGGAAACTACGGTGCAACAGAGACCCATAAAAAGATCCCGGTTATTTGCATGAGGGGAGGGGAAGCGCGACGACAATGTTCCGGTCGCTTAAGACGGAGGCATTCCTCTCGGGAAGGGTCACGATATCGCCTTTTAAGAGAGTGTAGATCCTCCCGTCAACACCCATAAACGAATCCATATCCCCGAGCACCCGCACGAGCATATACGGAGGGGTGAGGGACGGCGCATCGGTTGAGGGGGCCGGGGATGACGGCACCGGTCCTTCCGTGGCCGGAGAGATTTCCTCGTATACTGCATCCCCGTCATCCTCCAGGGTATCCACACCGGCAGGAACCACCGGGGGAACCGGCACGAGCGGCTGCTTGGTATTGTGGAGCAGGATTCCCTGGCATTCCTCAAGACCTGCTGCAACCCGGTCAAACATCTCACGCTCGGAGGGGATCATCCGTTTGACCTCTTCCCGGTCATAGTAGTTGCCCTCCGCATGCATGAGGGCAAGGGCAAGGATCTTGCGCGAGCGGATGGCGAAGAGCTCGTGCATGGTCTCCTTGATCGCGATGGTCTCTTCTATGAGTGCACGTGCCTCATCGGACAGCGGATCTTCGATCGCATAGACTTTCTTTAAGAGTGCTGCGATCTCCGCGTGGGTGTGGTCGAAGATGTCCGGGGCTATCTGGAGGAGTTTGCCGGTTTCGCGCTCTGATAGCAGGATGCTGCGCAGATCATCAAATCCCATGGCAGGTACCCGAAGGTGATTACTCTTTTATGCAATTTCCGCGATGCCGCGGCAGCAGAGGAAGACTGCCACAGCCTCAGGTACTGTAGAGATCCCTTTTTGGATCTGATAAGTGCTTCCAAGCATCGGCATGGCAAGCGGGAACCGCGAGTCCACTTTGACCTCACGGGTTGAAAAGACCACGGCATCCACGAGAGGGTCAAACCCGGGAAGGTCACGCACCTCAAGAGGCTGTACCCGCATCCCGCTGCCGCCGTGCAGGGAGGTCGGCATCCGGATCAGGCGTTTTATGTCGGTCGTGACCGGCTCATCCGCAAGCGCTGCCCGGTCGTTTAACCGCTTCCGGAACTCCCCTTCGGTTTCGTGCACGATCGTTTTTATGACCCGGTCCTTGAGGATCACCGGATCGATCTGCCCGCCTCCTTTGAGACCAGCGATCATCTCCATCCGCCTTTTTAAAAGCCCGGCCGCAAATTCCTTGCCCACGCCATCCAGCGCGGTGAGATATACCATTGCGTCTTCCTCGCTCTGGCTGCCCAGCCACGTGAGGTACTCGATGAGCGCCTCGCGGAACCGGGCCGGCCACCCGGACGAGGAGGATGGACCTGATGGCAGGACCGCAGGATCGAGCCCGATACCGCAGATGTAGTCGACCATTTCCCGGCGCTCGGCGCTCCCCCACCCGCGGAAGGCGAGATCCTTCACGTGCACATGGTATCCCCGCCCACCTGAAAAGACCAGTTCGATCTGTTTTGGATCGATCCCCAGTTCTCCGGTGAGCATGGCCAGCAGTTTTTCCGTCTCGGTCTTGACCCGGGCAAGCATCTGGTCGTAGGGCCCTTTGACGATATGATCGGCATCAAGGTCGAAGATCAGGTCGGCCCCGCACCAGCCCTTCTCGGCCATGGTGGGTGCATCCGGTTTCTCGTAATAGGCGCTTGAATAATAGAGATGGGAGGGCACGAGGTTTTTGATATAATCGAAGAGCTCCAAACGATCGGTAAAGCCGATGTGCCGGCGCATCCGCATCTCGGCAGCGCCGGGATTAAAGAGGACAAAACCCCATTCCCGCTGCTCAAGCGAGGACGGGGAGACCAGTATTGCTTTCCGGTAATACTCGGTAAACCGCTGCCGCACAAACTCCGTGGTCGCCGGGTTCATGACATCTCCTTTACCATATAGGGGCCTCTGCGTTCATATCCCTGTCTCCGGTAATAGGGCCGGACGCCGATACCGCTCATGATCGCGACGCGCTCAAAGCCTGCGGCTTTTGCGATCTCCTCGGCACGGGAAAGGAGTACCCGCCCGAAGCTCCGGTGCTGCCATTCTTCGGACTCTGCCGCATCAAGCCCAACCGGGACGAGACTCCCGTAGACATGGAGCTCGCGGACGAGCGCGGCGCCATGAAGCTCGGGGCGGAACTCCGAGGACGGGAACCGGAGCCGGGCAAACCCGATGAGGGAGTCACCTGAGACCGCGGAGATGAAATGTTCGGTCCCGCCGCAGCACTCGTACTGTGTCACCCGTATTTCCGATTCCACGACAGAGGGGAGACGGCCGATCTCCCGGCACCGGATGCAGCGGCAGTGCCGGCCCTGCGCGGCAAGACGGTTCTGGGCCAGCTGCCGGAAGTTGGAGTGCTTTGAGCCGGCCACGATCAGTTTTGCCGGGATGTCGCGCTGCACCCGCGAGAGCCGGGTGTATTCCGGGATGAGCGATTTCGCGTAGGCGATGAGATCGATGAGCTGATCCTCTTCGTAGGGGGCATACTTTTTTCGCTCCCAGAGTTCCTCGATCTCGGAGCCGGGCGTGACAAGCGTCGGGTAGATCTTTAAAAAATCCGGTTTGAACCGGGGATCGGAGAAGATCGTCTCGAACATCTCCTTGTCCGCGGCAATGGTCGAATGCGGGAGGTTGGGCATCATGTGAAACCCGACCTTGATCCCGGCATCCCGGAGGAGCCGGTTGGCCTCCACCGTATCGGCTACCGTGCAGCCCCGGCGGTTGAATGCGAGGATCTCATCGTTGACGTGCTGGACGCCCAGTTCCACCTTCGTGACCCCGAGGTCAAGCATCCGGTTGATGTGCTCTTTTTTGCACCAGTCCGGCCGGGTCTCAAACGTAATTGCAATACACCGGACATCCGAGGTCTCGTTTGCCGCCTCGACTTCTGCGACAGAAGGCACTGCTGCTGCCCGGGTGTCGCCGGGATAGACGTTCATCGCCTCGATGCACCGGGCGACAAACTCGTTCTGGTATTCCACGGGACGGGCGGTCATCGTCCCGCCCATCACGATCAGTTCCACTTTTTCGACCCGGTGGCCCAGCGTCTCGAACTGCCCGAGCCGGGCGTGGACCTGCGCGAACGGATCGTAGTTGTGCTCCCGGGCCCGCTTTGCTGCCGGCTCTTCCCCGGTATAACTCTGCGGCGACCCGAACGGGTGCGCCGGCCCACCCGGGCAGGGCAGGCATTTGCCGTGCGGGCAGGGATACGGCGACGTCATCACCGCAACCGGTGCGACGCCCGAGAGGGTACGGGTGGGCTTGACAAGAAGGATCCTGCGCAGGGTCTCCCGCTCAACCGGAGTCGCAGCCGCGAGGATTGCAGAATTTTTTGGAACTGCCGTAAGCCGGTACTTCCGGCAGATATCAATTTTTACGGCAATAATCCCGCTGTCACCAGGAGGCAGGGAGAGGATGCGGGAGATGATCTCCCGTAATGCCAGTGCCTCATCCATAACAGTTAATGTTCGACTGCGACCTGTTGAGTCGGTGCTGTTGCAGTCTCAGGAGAATAGTTCACCACATGCACTGCATGGTGTCCGTTGATATGGGCAACAATCTCTTCACCCAGCGTGAGAAGAGCATCCTTATGGGCTTTTTTATCTTTATGTATATGAACCGGTGATATTTCGAGAGTGTTATAGCGTTCAGTTTCGATTTCCTCATTCGTAGTGTTCTCGTAATACTTCTTGATATGTACCATCAGCATATGCAGATGCAGTAACTCTTCCTTTTGCACACTATCGCCTTCTCTCTGAAAAGTTATTTTTTCTGTGCGACAGATATACCTTACTGGTGAAATTTATAAGAGAAAACATTCACCCAAGGGGATTATTGGCGGGACTCGCAATTGGGGACGCGTTGGGTGCGCCTTTGGAAGGATCTGCCCAGCCTGAAGCGTGGGTGACAAATATGCGGCCCGGAGGACGCCATTTCCGGAAGGCCGGCCAGTACACGGACGACACGCTGCAGGCACTCGCGGTCACGGAATCGCTCCTCACATGCAGGAGTTTTAACTCATCGGACCTTGTATTGCGATTGCTTTCCGGGTACAAAAATCGCCCGGAATGGTACGGCCCGACCTCTTCTGCATTCTTTACGTTTGTACGCTCCGGCATCCCACCGCAGCGTGCCGCATGGCTCGTGCACCGGCGCCATAATGGGAGCAGGAGCAACGGGAGCGTGATGCGGGGATTTCCCCTCGGGATCTTTTACTCCGCAGATCGGGTGTACGAGGTAAGCATTGCGTGCTCCCGGCTTACTCATTTTGATCCGGTCGCGGCCCACTGCTCAGCGTGGCTCAACATGATGGCAAGCGATCTGTGCCGGGGGGTTTCACGCAGGCAGGCGTTCGTCCACGCCCGCTCGCGGTGCCGGGATCCGGAAGTGCTGGATAAACTCGGGAGTTACGAGCGCTACCAGCCCGAGCCCTCGCTTGACGCGGTACTCTGCTCACACGCGGCACTCTCCTGTTTTATGAATGCCCGTACGTTCGGGAACGCGGTACTCTCAGCCATCAATCTCGGGGGAGATGCGGATACTGTGGGTGCCTGCTGCGGGGCGCTTGCCGGGGCATACTGGGGACTTGACGCTGTGCCGGAGCGTTGGAGCCGGGTGGTCGAAGGATACGAAGATTTAATCCGGATTGCAGGAGCGTTGTGGGAGATAAGAGAGGATAGCGGATAACATAAGTACACTGCCCGACCCCCTGCCACCCCTCCTGCCATTTTTACACACAATTTGCATGTCCATCCATGATACAGGCCTCGCATTTTTACGTCGCTATTCTTCCTGAAAACCGGGTTACAGATTCCATCAACTCCACCAGGGTTTGTGCGGCCGTTTTTTAATTTGTACCCATCTGACCCCCTCCATCACGCCCCAAAAAAGAAGATCTTTTCAGGGCAATTTTACGATGATAAACAGGGGAAATTTTCAAGAAAAAATGCATGGGGGGGGTCAGTGGGGGAATTTTTGCTGGATAGGCTGCAGATCTACTGATATCGTACGAGACTCCCGTGATCGTTCCACATCGCGACAAATATCAACAGATTATATTACGCAATGGTATCCGGCACGTTCGAGAGTATTATTCCGGAGATTCCACTTCCTGATGATGAGGTGCATGTGGCGTATCACGACAACATGACAAAAGAGGGACCGGGCGCGGAAATATCAGAACGATCAATAAAAAAGGTATCACGTTGGTTTAATCTCAACCAGCTTCAGGGCCCGGCCTTTCCCGCAGATTTCGGAAGCGTTGCCCAGTACATCGGCAACCACATATTTTTCGCCTTCGACCACTCCGTCCGGCCGGCATAACGGGTAACTTCTGCACTCCGCCTTGTTGCAGGAGAACTCAATCTTTATCTTGGAGTTGACAATCGCCATGTCAGCACTGATAAGCATGGTGACAGGAGCATCCATCACCTCAACAGCGGTTGCCCCGTTGAAGTGAATGGCGCACTCGTGATGGGTACTCCGGACCGTGACAATCCGGTACCGGTGGCCCTTGTTTAAGTTGTGGCACGCCTTTTTGACCTTACAGGTTCCGCACTCGGGAGTCTCTCCCTCGTAGATAAACTCCACGCCGGGTTTTGCCAGCACCGTCCCGACAAGCGTCACTTTGGTTTTTGTATCTGCCATGGCAAAATCCCTCCACTTCATTTTGTTATTACACCGGTTTATTCTGAATAGAGCATCTGCACGAGTTTCTCCGCAGATTCTCTGGTGATCCCCATATCAAAGATTGTAAAGCGTTCCGGGCGGATAGTCTTTGCCATCAGGAGCGCCTCGACTGCGACCTCATCGCTGATCCCGAGATCGGCCGGGGTGGTCGGGGCGCCAATCGTCTTCAGCGAGGCCCGGATCCCCCGCCAGTCGCCGCCGTGCAGGTACATCGAGATGATGGTACCGATCCCGCAGCTCTCCCCGTGCAGCGCCTTTCCCGGGGCAAGCCGGTCAAGGGCGTGGGAGAACTTATGCTCCCCGCCGCTTGCCGGCCGGGACGACCCGGCAATGCTCATCGCAACGCCGCTTGACACGAGGGCCTTTGTGACAAACCACGCCGACTGCTCCTGGTGGGGTTTGATGAGATCGGCATTTTTGACGAGGATCTCTGCGGTCATTTTGGAGAGCGCGATCGCATACTCGCTCATCGGCTCGCCCTTGATCCGGTGGGCCAGTTCCCAGTCGAGGATTGCGGTGTAATTGGAGATTACATCCGCACACCCGGCCGCGAGAAGACGGTGCGGGGCGGCAGCGATGATACCGGTATCCGCGATGATGGCTAGAGGCGGATGTGCCTCAAGGGAGACATTGCCCTCCCCGGTCGGCACCGAGGCCCGGGCAGACGCGATGCCGTCATGGGATGCCGCGGTCGGGACGGAGACAAACTGCCGGTCGATATTGTACGATACGATCTTTGCGGTATCGATCACCCGGCCGCCCCCGACTCCTACGACAAAATCCATGCCCTGCGCCGCGTGCTCTGCCTCATGGATAATCTTCGGGCTGATCTCTTCTGCAATGAAAACTTTTACCGTCCCTGTACGGGAAAGGTACTCCTGAACAGTTTTTCCTGCACGTTCCATGGTGCTCTTGCCGGAGATCAGGAGGGCAGACCTGCCGAGTTTGAGGTCTTCGCAGACCGGGGTGATCTGGTTAAGGACGTCGTGACCTATCACCACATCCCGGGGTAACTGCATCCACTTGGACTTGTCAAAGACCTTCTCTCTGAGTAATTTTATAGTATCCGGGCTCATCGGTATAATGAATGATTAGTGATTTCATATACAAATACTACATCGATCCCGTCAAGTACGGCGAGCCCTATAATATTGTCGAGACGCTCACCTAC
>NZ_JBAYLY010000012.1:0-75852 GCF_041663825.1 Methanoregula sp. | reverse complement strand
TAACCAGTTTACCTCCGATCCGATGAAGGTCAACGTGCAGGTCGTCCCGGCAAAAAGTCTCACGGACCTGCTCGGTCTGCCGGTTATTATTGCAATCATCCTTGTTGTGCTTGCCGCTGCAGGCTACCTAATCTACACGAAACGGTTCAAACCACAGTAATATCTTTTTTACACGGGCTCTACCGGGGAAAAGAAACGGATAAAGGTATATTTCCATGATGCCACGGGAGAAGATAACAGGTTCCGGAAAGACCGGTAACTCTCCATAAAGGACTACTATGATCGATCAGATATTCAGTACAATCGCACGGTTTGTAAACCACCGGCCCAAACTGGCGGTTGGTATCATCGGCGTAGTGTTTATCATTGCCCTTGTAGGGGTGACCATGATCACCATGGATACCAGCACCAACACGTACCTGGACAAGGATTCTGCAAGCGGCATTGCAAACAACCAGTATACCGATACGTTTTCAGCAGGATCCCTTATCCTGGTCGTCGAGACCAGCGACCCGCTGAACCCTGCCGTGCTCAACTACCTCGACCGACTGGAAGGTGATATCCGGCAGCAGCAGAACATTGCCAGTGCATCAAGCGTCGTGGATATCCTCAAATCGGAGAATAACGGTGTGCTGCCCCAGTCGAAAGGCGAGATCGATGCACTTGTCGCGCAGATGCCCGAAGCGACCAGGAAAATTGCGGTGCCCTCAAACGTTCTGACGCTTGTCCAGATCCCGATGGTGGAAGGCCTGTCTGACGATACCAAAACCGCCACCCTTAACAATATCGAGTCCCTGGTCGGTACCTCCCAGCCGCCTACCGGGGTACAGGTAACAGTCTCCGGCAGTCCCGCATTCTCCGCCCAGATGAAAACGGCGATGGGCTCCCAGATGGGGGTGCTGATCGGCGGCGCAATGATCCTAATGGTTATCGTCATGGGCCTGCTCTTTGCCTATGTCAATTACCGGTTCCTGCCGGTTGTATTCGTGGGTCTTGGCCTGACGACCGCTCTGGGCCTGATGGGGCTTGCCGGGATCAAACTCAACATGGCGGTGATGGGGGCGTTCCCGGTCATGATCGGCCTCGGGATCGATTATGCAATCCAGTTCCACGCCCGGCTTGACGAGGAGTCCCGAAAAGGGTCGCTTGACGACGCGGTCTTCATGACCATCACCCGGACCGGGCCGGCCGTGATGTACGCGATGCTTGCTACGTCGCTCGGATTCGCTGCGATGTTTGTCTCCACGGTTCCCATGATCCGGTCGTTCGGGCTTGTGGCTATGCTCGGGATTATGAGTTGCTACTGTATCTCACTTATCGGGATACCGGCACTTGCACACGTCATCCATTACAAACCGAAACCTCAGGCTCCGCAGGTCTGCTACGCAGTCGGGAAACAGGCGTGCGACACCCTCCCGGCCGCGAAGAAAAAGTCCTGGTCTTATGGCCAGTTCCTCACCGATACTTCCGTGAAAATTGCCAAAAACCCGGTCCCGGTCCTGATAGTCGCGCTCCTTATAGCCGTGATCGGGTTCCAGATCGATCCCCTCATTCCCATCGAGACGAGTGAGAATTCGTTTGTTCCGTCCGATATGCCGGCGAAGATCCAGATGGATAAAGTAACACGGATTCTCGGCGCTACGAGTACCGCGGATTTCTACGTGCAGGGTGCAAGGGTCACGGATCTCGATACAATACGGTGGATGGACAAGTTCCAGAATTACGAACTTTCAAAACACACGGAACTGACCTCATCAACCAGTATTGTCACCTACATCCTTGCCTATAACGGCGGGAAAATGCCGGCTACCCAGAGCGAACTGAATGCCGTTCTTAACACCATCCCGTCCAGCGTGAAGGACCAGTACATCAGCGGATCGCTCAAGGGAGTTATCCGGTTTGGCACGATCAAGATGGAAGTCAAGACAGAATCCGACCTGAAGACCCAGATGGAAAAGGATATCGTGTTCCTTCTCCCCCCACCGGGTATTTCCATACAGCCGGTAGGCACCTTTGATGTCTTTACGACCCTGATCGGCGGGTTATCCACATCAAAGGAGACGATGACCCTCCTCGGCTTCGGGCTGATCTTTGTGTTCCTTGCCCTCGTATACCGGCATATCCACGCGGTCTCGCCGCTTATTCCAATCGTTTTGGTCGTCGGCTGGAACGCCGTGGCGATGTACGCGATTGGGATCGCGTATACTCCCCTTACTGCCACCCTCGGGTCGATGACAATCGGCGTTGCTGCTGAATACACCATCCTCGTTATGGAACGGTATTCCGAGGAGCAGGAACGTCTCCATGACCACATCGCCGCGATTCAGGAAAGCGTCAGTAAAATCGGAACCGCAATCACCGTTTCAGGCCTCGCCACCTTCTTCGGGTTCTCGGCTCTTTGTCTCGCCAGTTTCCCCATCATCAGCAACTTTGGTACTTCGACCCTCATTGCGGTCGGGTTCTCACTCGTCGGTGCGATCTTCATCATGCCGGCGGTGCTCTCCCTCATGGGCCAGTTCACCGAGTGGCTGGAGAAGAGAAAGGACATCCGCAAAAAGACGGATACTGATGACACAGTATAAGGCACCTTAATCTAGGCCCTGTTGTCACGAGAGGAAGCCTGAGCAAAACGGTCATCTTTGGATAGCATGATATTTATGGAGCAATAACCCTCTAGAGCAAGAGCATACGCGAAATGGATCACACCACTCTTACGGTCGCACTCATCCAGATGGAGATCGGGCCGGATATGGATGAGAACCTTAAAACGGCGCTTGCACGTGTGGAGACTGCTGCACAGAACGGGGCACAGATCATCTGCCTGCCCGAACTGTTCCGGTCGCGGTACTTCCCGCAGCAGGTAGGAGGACATGTGGATCAGTTTGCCGAGAGCGTTCCCGGTGAATCAACAGAAGTATTTGCCCGACTCGCCCGGCAGTATGCAGCAGTCATCATCGTACCGGTTTTTGAACGATCCCCATCTGGAAAGTTCTACAATACGGCAGTGGTGATCGATGTCGACGGGAGCCTTCATGCACCCTATCACAAGATCCACATCCCGCAGGATCCGGGATTCTTTGAAAAAGGCTACTTCTATCCGGGTGAGCACTATTCTGTGCATACCACCCGGTACGGGCGTATCGCTGTCCTCATCTGTTATGACCAGTGGTTCCCCGAGGCGGCCCGTTGTGTGGCCCTTGACGGGGCGGAGATGATCTTCTACCCCACCGCGATTGGAAACCCCTGCACAGAGCCGCCGGGAGAGGGAGACTGGCAGGAGGCATGGGAACTGATCCAGCGCAGCCATGCAATCGCAAACAGCGTGCATGTGGCTGCGGTTAACCGGGTGGGCCAGGAAGGAGATATCCGGTTCTTTGGGGGATCGTTTATCTGCGATGCGTTTGGAAAACTGCTCGCCCATGCCGGAGAAAAGGAAGAGATTGTTGTCGCTCATATCGATGTAGGGATGAACTCCGCAGTCAGGGACTCGTGGGGATTTTTCAGGAACCGCCGGCCCGATACGTATGGTTCAGTCTGTTCACGGGTGCCGGAACATGACGCAACTGCACCTATCCCCCGCAAAGGGGATACCCCACGGAAACTTGGCTTTTTCATGCCCGCCGAGTGGGAGCCGCACGATGCCGTCTGGCTCTCATGGCCGCATAATAAAAACACCTTCCCGCACCTCAAGGAGGTTGAGGAGGGGTATATCAGATTTATTGCTGCAATCACGCCATCGGAACGTGTCGAGCTTTTTGTCCCCAACCCCATGATAAACAGGATGGTAAAGGCGAGGTTAAGAAGCGCGGATATCGACCTGTCCCGTGTCACGATACGGACAATCACCTATTCCGATGTATGGATCCGGGATTACGGCCCGACATTCGTGGTGAACCCGGCTCTCGAAAAATCTGCGATGGTCCGCTGGGATTTTAATGCGTGGGGCGGGAAATACGATGACCAGATTGCCGATGGGAATGTCCCTAAGGATATGAACCGGTGGCTTGACCTGCCCGTTTTCCGGCCGGGAATTATTCTCGAAGGCGGTTCGATTGATACCAACGGCAGGGGCACGGTACTGACCACCCGCGCCTGCCTTCTCAACCCAAACCGGAACCCGAAACTCACGCAGGATGATCTCGAAGACTATCTCAAAGAGTATCTCGGTGCGGTAAAGATCATCTGGCTGAACCGCGGTGTCACCGGCGATGATACCGATGGCCATATCGATGATATCGCACGGTTCGTTTCACCATCAACCATTGTCTGTGCGTACGAAGAAAATCCTGCTGATGAGAATTACCCGGTCCTCAAAGAGAACTACGAGATCCTGACCCGGGCTACTGATCAGGAGAACAACCCCTTCACCATCATAAAACTCCCGATGCCGGCCCCTGTTATCAGCGGGGATGAACGATACCCGGCAAGTTACACGAACTTCTATATTGGAACCACTGTGATGATCGTCCCGGTCTTTGACGACCCCCATGACGAGGATGCCATCCGAATCCTCCAGGGAATCTTCCCGGACCGGACCGTAACCGGGGTAAATGCCCGTGCGATGGTCGAGGGATACGGGACGTTCCACTGCGCAACCCAGCAGCAGCCCCGACCTTGAACATTTCTTTTTTTACCGCCTCGAATATCAGAAAATAATTATGTACTTCTTTGTACCGTGGCCCTACGAGGAGTTATCCTTATGAATAAGGCACACGGAATCTCTCACGATAGCAATGAATCTGCGTGATAGCCCGGTGGCACGTGCATTTGTCCCTGAAAAAAGGATGATGTATTACCTCTTCCTGCTGGGCTTTTTTGCCATATTCTCGACGACGATTTCCAAGAACCCGGTGCTGCCCCTCTTCTCGCAGGCCCTCGGGGCAGATGGTACCGTTATCGGTCTCATCGCGGCATTCTCCCCGCTCGCCGGCATCCTGTTCTCCTTCCCGGTCGGCGTCCTTTCCGATCATATCGGCCGTAAGCGCCTGCTCGTTGCAGCCGGCGCGGTCTTCCTCATCGCCCCGGTACTCTACCTGTTCATTACAGCGCCGGTCTGGCTCATCCCGGTCCGGTTCTTCCACGGGACGGCCACCGCTATCCTAGGGCCGGTTATTTCAGCGGTTATTGCCGAGCGGTTCCCGGAAACCAAGGGGGAGATGCTCGGGCAGTACGCTTCCGCGACGCTCATTGGCCGGACACTTGCGCCGCTTGTGGGAGGCGCCATCATCTCGTATTTCATCATGTACCCCGGACTGTTGCCGTACCGGGCGGTGTATGTTGTCGCAGCACTTGCCGCGGTACCGGTCTTTGTCATGACGCTGATGTACCGGGAGGAGCGATCCCTCCCGCTCAATACGCTCCCGTTCGCGGTCTTCCGCGAGAGTTTTGTTACCTTCTTTTCCAACCGCCGGCTCCGGGGCACGGCCTTTGTTGACATGGCGACGTACTTTGCATTCGGGGCAGTCGAGACCTTCCTTCCGCTTTACCTCTTCAGCCTCGGGATCGGGGCGTACCAGACCGGTATCATCTTTGCCGCTCAGGTCGTCGTCATCGCCGGGACAAAACCCTTCTTTGGCAGGATCGCAGACCGAGTGGACAAACGCATCCAGATCATCGCAGGGCTCACCATTACCGGCGGTGCTGTCGCCATGATCCCCTTTACTGCCACCTTTGTCCAGTTCCTTCTGGTAAGCGCCATCTTCGGGATTGGCATGTCGCTTTCCACGGTCGCCACGAGCGCCTATATTGCTGACGTCGCAAAGAAGGAGCAGATCGGTGCGTCCATGGGAGCACTCTCGTCGATCATGGATATCGGCCAGTCAGCAGGACCGCTCCTGACCGGGATTATTGTCACCACCGTCGGGTATGTCGCAGGGTTTTTTGCGAGCTGTGTGCTCGCTCTTCTGGTCTGCGCCATATTTGTCCTGTCAGTCCGCGATCCGGCGTGTCCGGGTCCAGAGAATGCAGGTCAGGCTCCGTAGAGGGTTACCGTTTAAAGGTCGTGATCACCTGACTTTTCCCGAGCGTATGACCGTCGAGCGCCCAATCGATGGATGCCCGGTCAGCACTCGGCTGGGAGATGATCATGTCAACCGCATACAGCCGGAAGATATACCGGTGGGCTTTCCCGGGCGGGGGACAGGGCGGGTAATACCCGCGTGAGTCGGCGCTGTTTGTACCGATCTGGGCCCCGTCGGACAGCACTTTCCCATCCGGCTGCCCCGGATCGATACTCCGTGTTTCCGGGGGGATGTTGTAAATGAGCCAGTGGGTAAACGTTCCCGAAGGTGCATCCGGATCATCGAGGATCAGGACAAAACTTTTTGTCCCGGACGGGACATTTGCCCAGGAGACGCCGGGCGTCCGGGACGACCCGGTGCAGGTAAATTCCAAGGGGAGCGTAGAACCGGGGGTGACCGAGTCCACCGAGAGGGTGAAATCTTCGGATGCCGTTGATACCTGCGCCGGGATCGACGTGGTTGCGGGAGCGGAGGGTGTGTCAGGAGAAGTGGTACCAGGAGCTGTGCAGCCGCAGGTCAGTACAAGAAAAACCACAAGGCAGGAACAGAGGATCCGGATGATTTTCATAAACGGGATGTCACCTGCTGAACGGATATACCTGATGACACCCCGCAGTCGTTTTTTTACTGCTGTAAGAACGCAATGATTTCCTTAATATCGGGAACGCTGTGAACCGGGTAGATCTTCACAAAGACAACCTGCTGGTTTTTGTCGATGATGATATTTGCCCGTTCGGAAAAACCGTTGGCTTCCCGGAAGATCCCGCAGGTCATGGCAGCGCTGCCATGCGGCCAGAAATCGCACAGGAGAGGCGTATGAGAGATCCCAAGACTTTCTGCCCATGCCTTCTTGCACGGGAGAGAATCGACACTTATCCCGACCGCAAGGGTATCAAGCGATGCCAGAAGTGCCCGGTTCTCCTCAAGCGACTGCATCTGGGCAGCGCAATAGGGCGTCCATGCGAGCGGGTGAAACGAGAGGATAATCCGCTTTCCCGCGTGTTCAAACAGATCAAAGGTCGTGTCGTTCTGATCCTTGAGCGAGAAATTCCGTGCTGGATCACCGGACCGGATCATGGGCTGCTGTTCCATTATACCACCTTACACTCCAAGAGTGCAGGCATCGGATATGAGCATTCGTATTACGGCGGGCCTGCCCTCACATCTTCCGGGTTTCCGGCTACGTTTATACGCTCCCACTCTCAATAACAGATATCGCAGGTATGACCGGCTAACCAATCACGCTTAAAAGGACGTGCCACCATGAAGATGCAGAGCACCCCCCAGTTTCCGCAAGATCCCCAGAATTCATCGTCCACGCAGGCAGCAGGTCCCGCCCCGCTCAACTTCTGCATTATTCTTTCCAGGGAGGGCAAAATCGATCGGCTCATCGATCGCCCGCTGGAGGAATATCTCGCGGCAATTCCTGGTGCAAGTATCGCATGGATCGATTACAGCACAAAGGACGATGCACTGGATATTGAGAAGATCGCCCAGTTTGCCGGGTTCACGAAACTCCCGATTCCCAAGCTCTCCACCGGTTTCTATTCTGCATACGAGGACTACGATACCGAACTGGGCATCATGCTTCCGTCAGTGACTATGAAAAGCGACAATATGACGGTCCACCCGCTCTTTGTCCTGATTCGCGAAAATTTTATCCTGACTCTCCATTCCGAGGATATCAACCGCCTGCTCCGGTTCTCCCGGTATGCCCAGCCGTTTTTCAAGCGCATCAGTTCCGAATGCACATGTGACAAGATCACCCTGATGCTTGAGCGGATAATCGACGAGAATAACGACCGTAACTTTGAGTATCTCAGGGAAATCGAGATGCACGGCGATGCGATCAGCAAGTCGCTTATCGAGGAGAACATCGCAAAAAGGCAGCTTGCCCACAGTATTTACCGTATGAAACACGTGCTGATCGATTACTTAAATGTGCTCTGGGCGACAAAAGACGTGGTAAACTCGCTCCAGTATGGGGATGCAGACCTGATCACAAACGACGAAAAACTTCTGGGCCGGATTGGGATCCTTTCGGACAACATCGAGCGCCATATCGAGCTCTCCGAACAGATGTCAAACGTGCTCGCCTCGGGCCTCGAAGTGATGCAGAGCATCTACAACAACCAGCTCCAGAGCCTCAACAACCGCTTTGCACTCGTGACTGCCTACCTAACCGTGCTCGGCACCGCTTTCCTGGTCCCAAACACCATCGCAACTATCGCCGGGAGCGGGATCATGGCCGGGCAGATGGCAGCACAGTGGTGGTACTTGCCGCTCCTTATCGGTTCGACGATCGCTGCGACTGCCACGTCATTCATCTGGGTCGTGCACGTCTGGAAGTCGAGGAAAGAGGAGGTTTAACCTTCTTTTTTTGGAGCTCCTCTTTTTTAATCCGCGCAAGTTCGGGTTCAAACCACGTCCCGATACACTGCCTGACGACCCCCAGACCCGCGTCGCTGTCCAGGAAGATCGCGCCGATGATCGCTTCCATGGTGTCGGCAAGGATCGTGTCTTCCCCGGATCGCCAGAGATCTTTTTCCCCGCGCCCGAGCCGGATGAACCTTTTAATCTTCATGCGCCGGCCGATTTTTGCGAGGCTGCTGTTGTCCTCCAGCTGCTCTTTTACGCTGGTGATCCCTCCTTTGCTCTGGATGCCTTTCTCCATTAAAAACAATATAAGGCTGGTCTTGGGCACCGCATCCCCGAGCGTGCTGTATGCCTCCTGAGTGAGGCAGATCCGGTTCTGCTGGATCAGTTCGTTTGCATAGGCCGGGTGGGTCAGGGCACGGATCAGGTGCTGCCGCTCAAAAAAATGGTATCCGATGATCGTCTCGATCGCACTCAGATCGTCCTTTTTTTCCATGATCTTCACTCAACCGTCAGCAGATAACCACATAAAGAGCACGGACGGGGACAGTCCCCACTTACCCGGCCGGACTAAAGGGGAAAAATCTCCGTGAGGATCTGGACACCAATCAGGATAAGGATCACACCACCGAAGATCTCGGTTTTGTTCCCGAGAATTTTTTCGAGCCGCATACCGCAGATCACACCGGCACAGGAGAGCACGAAACAGACAAGGCCAATTATAAGGGCCGGTACCAGCACAGAGGATCCCAGCACGCCAAACGATACCCCGACGGCAAGAGCGTCAATACTGGTCGCAACCGACAGCAGGAGAACCGGGATCAGGAAAAGCCCGGCAAAATGTGCCTCCTCTTCGCCTCGCACCCCGTCGTAGATCATTTTTATCCCGATACCGGCGAGCAGCAGGAATGCGATCCAGGGACCGTACGCAGATATTTCCGTGTAGAGGGATGCGCCGGCAATCCAGCCGACGATCGTCATACCGGCCTGGAAAATACCAAAACATGCGGCAATAACCAGGGCGGTCTTTACAATCTGCGAACGGGCGGATGTCCCGATAGCAAGAGAGACCGCAAAACAGTCCATCGAGAGCCCGATCCCGATAAGGATACTGGTGAGAAGATCCATGAAGTACCTTTGAATTGGGACGGGGATTCACATAAAGCCACGGGATTTCCAGACCCGGCATACCACCGGGGGATCGCTTCATCCCCGAAAAGCGATACGTGAGAAGTCAATACCGGCTTTTCCCAGGGAGGGATAAAGGGGGGGTCAGATCTCCTGGTTCTTTGCCGAGGGTACCTGTCGGAGTACCAGCGCTGCGGAGTTCATGCAGTAACGTTTTCCCGTGGGCGGGGGACCGTCATCGAAGACATGCCCGAGATGCGCCCGGCACCGGGCGCAGAGTACTTCGGTGCGTTCCATGCCACTGGATCGATCCATACTAGTGCGGATGTTGAGCGATGAGACCGGGGCAAAGAAACTCGGCCAGCCGGTGCCTGAATCAAACTTGGACTCCGATAAAAAAAGCGCCGTGCCGCAACAGGCACACCGGTAGATGCCATGCGCCTTGCAGTCATGGTATTTACCCGTGAAGGCATACTCCGTCTCCTGCTTGCGTGCGACCGCGAACACGAGCGGCGTCAGCTGTTCCTGCCACTCTGCATCGGTCTTTACTACCGGGAATACCTCTTCTACCCGGTCGGTATCCGGGTCGAAGATCGGGATGGTGCCGGTGCCACCTCCAACCTGTGCCGTTCCCTGCTTCATTTCCCTATTGATCCCCCTACCATGAGGATGGGGGCAGCGGATGATAGACTTTCTGATGCTGACACAGTATACGGCGGATTACATCCCAAAGAAACTGAGGATACGGCGTTTCGGGTCCTTATAGAAGATCCTCGCCCCGTCCTTGATATTCCTGACATCCTCGATGGTGTAGAGAATATCAGGGTATTCCTTTGAGATAATGGCAAGCAGCCGGGAGAGTTCTTTTCTCGGGACGATCATGAGGATGATGCTGACGGTCCCGGAGAAACTACCGGTGCCTTCGATCCGGGTCATGCCATAGCCGAGCGTGGAGAGCCGGGACATGATGGGCTGCGGGTCGGCGGGGGTGATGAGCCGGACGATCACAAACCCGATCGAGATAAGGTTCTCGATCGCCATGCCAAGCACCGTGCCGATACCATACCCTGCAAGGTAGGCAAAGAGGTTCCAGTACTGGGTAAGGTTCGTGAGCACGAGGCCGGTCGAGATCAGCCAGATACCGGTCTTGACAATCCCGACGTATGCGGCGAGGTTTGCATGCCCCTTACTGATATAGATCGTCCTGACCGATTCAAGGCTCGCCTCTGCGATACGGGCGATGAGGATCAGGAAGGGAATCGCTGCTGCTGCCCACACGGTGCCTATATCCATGCGTTTTCACTCCTAACCACAGTAATCGAACCGGATGGGTTGTATAATTTGCGGAATGATTTTCAGGGACATCTTGTCCTGAAAATGAGGGTACATGAGAGAGACCGGGTGCCAGCAGTTCCGATGCTGTACTATCGGACAAATACTGGTTTTTAAAACAACAGGGAAAACACGGTGTTGAACAGAGCACATATATAAGAGATCCAGAAAAACCATTTAAAAATCAGATTTCGCTAATATTTCCAAAAAATTTAAAATAACTCCAAATTCAGCATTTTCTAAAAACAAAAATTATAACTACTATGTGGATTAATTTGAATTTGTTTAATCTTATCTGCATGCAGGTGGTATAAAAATGATTTTATCTGCATCAGTCACTGACAAAATAAACCAAGCGCTTGCAACGGATGATCGGGACGTGCTTGATACTATTATTACGGATGCATCTCGTTTTAAGGGAAAACATGCACGTGCACAGATGCAACGTACCGTGAATTCAGCTATCATGGGATGTGCATGCCGGAAAAATACGCCGGAATTATTATCAGCACTTCATGTGATCCCACAGGAAGGTGCTGAAGATCTCATCTCTTTGGTTTTAAAGCAGTATATTACGACCAGAGATAGAAGATGGTTTACCGCGCTCCTCGATCTCCCGGAAAAACTAGGGAAAAAAAGTTCGCAATCTCAGATAATTGCTGTTATCGCACAGATGCTCATCACCACGGGCATCTCTCTATCGGATCCAACATATATCGAACAGGGATTAACAGTACTGAATAAAATTACATTCAGGAAATACCGGTCGGACTCCATTATCGAATGCATCCCCGAAATTACCCGATGGACGGTTATAAGTGGCAATATTACGGTCCTGTATCACGCACGAGATCTCATCGGAGAAATTAACGACGTATCAAAACGTGCAGTACTGCATGCGGAAATAGCACAGGCTCTCGCCACTATTGCTATCCACAAAAAAGACAGGGACCATTTTCTGGAAAGTATTCAACTTGCAGCAACCATTCACCAGAAACTCCGCAGGAATGTGTGCCTTACCAATATCATTAATGCTGGTGTAAAATCTGCATTTAGAAAAGAGTTGCTGGAGACCAGCACGTTTATACTCAATTTTGAATCTCTGCCTGATGAGATACAGATAGATCTGGTAAGTGCCCTGACCAGACAACTTCTTGATCATGCAAAAAACAAGGATATAATCAACGATAACCTGAATTTTCTCTGCAAAAAACTGCCATTTGCAAGCGAACTTGTCGTACAGAATCTCCTTCTTAAGGCAGATAGATCCGGTGACATGTGGTACCTTTCAAATGCAATTAACTTTCTCCGGTACCTGCCATCCAAAGAGAAATATCCGGTCAGGGAAATCGTTCGTTCAGGGATCACCATTGCCCGAAATTCTCATTCCACCCAGGTTCTTGTGAATCTGATACCCTTTATTGAACAAACGTGTAACCCGGACGATACCACCTGGATTTATCTCCAGTTTTCACAAAGCATGTTACTTTCAGGTGATTTTGACAATGCATCAAAATTATTTGTACAAATAGCATTGCCCGCAGAAAATTTACCGCAGTACCGCAATTGCCTGGCAAAATTAATTGAAGAGGGCGTTTTTCATGATCAACAATCCTCCAAATTTGAAGAGATTCTCAAAAAATCAGACTCTTCAGTTTCTTCTGAAGTAATATCTCAGGCGGTTCACCAGATAAGTCACGTTACACAGTTTAGGGATATTGTAAAACATGGCAATTCATTAAAGCAGGTCCTGACTCTGCATTCAGGGTATGATACCCTCATTTTCGATACTATATCAATTCTGATAAACCGGGGATTTCTTGATTCGTGGGATTCTTCGATTCTGGTGGACTTTGCAAAATCAATTCAGAATCCATCCATCAGGGAACAGGCAATTTCAACAGTGGTCATGAAACTTGCAGAAATCGGAGTCCGAACCGGAAACCGTGATCTTCTCCAGCAATCGGTAGGTATTACCTGTCTTATTGAGGGACAGACAACCCGATCTGCGACGCTGAGCAGCATTATTGACGACGCTGCCCATCTTGCTGCATCAGAAGGAGACCTCGATCTTCTTTTACGGATGCGAATATGGGGCAGTTCCCTGCAGGATCCCGGCCTTGTGGCCTATGCGATGACAAATATCATTGAGGGAGTGATAAAATATGCAACCGGTAAACAAGTTCCGGAAGCACTTGATGAAGCATACCGGATTGCACAGGATATCGAAGACCCCTCATTACGGATGCAGTTATGCGAGCGCATTGCAGAGTCGTTTGTCAGGATCGGGTGTGATCTTATACAAGATACCTCCTCACAGAATAGCCGGTTGAATAAAAGCACTCCGTTAAAGCCCTTTGAGAGAGGGTTGAAGTTATTAAAAGCAGAAATTAAAAATCCCCAGGTATCTTTGAAAATTGCCGGAATGATAGACATCATTCTTCTTTCCTCAAAAAAGAGCACCAGTACGGATTACATCCTGCCTTTGGCATTATATTCTATCGAGATAGAGGACCCCATGGAACGCAATGCCATGATGTCCCGTATTGTTGCAAACCTCAATGAGGATCTCATCCATCCGGACTCTGCAGATCCCTATGAAGTACTGGCGTATATCCTCCAGAAGCACTACCACGCACAATCAGCACCGGAAATCATTGATCTGGTTCACCACCTCCTTGACATGACACGCGATCCATTCGTGCGACTTAAAGATCTATGTACGCTTGCTGATTCGGCAATTAGGATACATGATGTGACACGTGCCCATACAATCTTGGATGAGGTTTTTTCAAACGTTCCAAAACTACCCGCAGAATACCAGAAGATACTGGTCATGGCAGATTTGACCATCGGATATCAACAGATCGACCCGGAAAAAGCACAACAAAGTCTTCTGGATGGGCTGAAACGGCTGCATAGCGTCGAGTCTGACCAAAATGCGGTTGTACGCCGACAGATCGTATTTGCCATTGTCAGTATGAAGGACATCCTGCCGGAGGACACGCGGATAAATCTTGTCCTGGAGGTTATCGCAGAAGTATCGGATCCCATAGAATATGTCAAAGCACTTGTTTCTGCGTACTCCCTCGTGCGTGAAGACAAAGAACGGTGTAAAACTGCCCTACTCCACATTTTTGAGGCAATTGAAAAAATTGAGTCCCCCTACGATCAGGCACTGCTCATTTTGGAGGTAGTACCACTTGCGGTACAGGATTGTGATGAGGATATGCCTCTGCGCATGTTAAAAAAAGCAGAAACGCTGTCAATGACCATAAACATTCAGCATATTGCTGATACCATCCGTGATGAAATTGCGAGGGTACTATCAGATCTCTCCAGAAGTCAGGAAAAATCACAGTACCTGAAAAAATCTGCAGAAATCCTCACTCTGATCGAGGATGATGAACTACGTCAGTATCGCTTGTCCCAGATAGGCTATAATGATGCACCTGAAAAGAGCACTCCCTATGCAAAAATCACTGCATTCTCGACGAGGATTATCCAGGAGGGATGCCAGCCAGGTCAGATCCTGGCACTTGAACGGACGGTTCGTTCCGTGACCGAACGAGGGAAACGGGCATTTTTGTTCTGCAGGCTTTCCATCCTTTTCCGGGACAATGGTGATATCAAAACCGCAAAACGGATGTTAAACAATGCAATAAAAGAATCAGGAATCATCCGGCCCCTTTCAAAACGGGCATATGTACGGTGCGACATGGCAATGAAGATGTATGCTGCAGGCTATGAGAACATTGCTCAGGATATTCTTGATAATGCGATAGATGCAGCAACAAATATCCGGCAATCCACCCTTCGGGAGGATGTCTTCAATGAACTGGGACTGGCAATCAAAGTTATGCAGGGGCTGCCAGAGTGAAAACCCTTGAGATCATAATCACAGGTAAAGTACAGAAAGTGGGGTTCCGTGCCTGTGCGAGAAAGATCGCTATGGATTTAAACGTCGCCGGTACTGTCATGAACCTTGCTGACGGTAAAGTGCAGATCTTTGCAACTGCCGATCCGATAATTCTTGAAAAATTCATTTCGATGCTCTATGGTTGTCCACGGGCGATTATACGCGATGTAAAAACGACGGAAATTATGGTACGCTCTTATGATGAATTCTCGATCGTCAAAAACAATGGGAGAATCAGTACATCACTGTAAAGTCTTCCAGTTTTTGTATCGCTTTTAAAAAATTATTTACCTGACGGTCGATCTTCTTATTATCAATGGACTTTTTGAAAGCGCAGATCAGTTGTTTTACAAGCGTATCTGAAAGCATGCACCGTGTGGGGGTCTGCTCAAAGTCATCCGGTTTAAGGGAGTCCCGAGCAATACTGCACACAACGGGATCGATCATTTCGGCCTTGAACGATCCTATAAGATCCTGTACAAGTGCGCCTTGTCCCTCGTGCAGGAGACCGAGATCGGGATCCAGCCGGGCACCGATTACCGAAACACAGCAATTCCCATAGAGCATTGCATAGCCAAATGAAAGCATGGCATTGATTGGATCGCACTGTGGTCGGACAGTACGCCTCTTAAAATTGAAACAATCCGGAACATCCCGTGAAAGTATTTCATAGTACATATCGGTGGTCAGGTTTGACAAACGACGAATTTCATCCAGTTTTACCAGGTAATCCATTTCATCGAGGGCATTGTGCAGAACCTGCAGTTCCCCGTCATATAAAAGATCTGCGCTCCGAAGATCCTGAAGTCGTTCAATTACAATAAGACGGGATCGAAGGGAGGCCTGTGCAATCTTTGTTGCATATCGATGACGAGGTAAGTCTTCCTGAAGGTGTTGAATTTCCTTATCATTGCAATTCACGGAGGGCCGGATGATCCCGAGGGGAGTACCATCGGGTTCAAAAAATGAGATATATGACCCATTTTTTAACAGGTGGGAAATTGTCGTCGTGTTCAGTGTATGACCTCCCACGATGAGAAGATTCTGGACTTCCAGAAGAGGGTACTCTTCGACAATTCCTTTATTGAGGATGAGTAATTTTTTTTGTGTGGACTTGATATGGGCGCCAAACCCATACACTGCCAACCAAGGGATTGCACTTGACATAAAAGCCCACATGAAAACGCTTGATTTAATCTAATTAGTGCCATTTTCCTCTTGATTAAAGCATCGTTTTTGCTAGTGATTCCTCGATATTAAAAAAGATTACACCACCTGTCGCCTCATGTACACTTTTAAACGTGCGAGAGACGAACGATGAAATATAAACGATCTGATGTGCCATATATACAATGTCATGCAATAGCATAACAGATGATGCGGATGTTCTGGGACAAAAAAATAGAAACTCTGAATCCTGCTGACCTCCAGGCTCTTCAGCTGAAGCGTCTTAAAAAAACTCTCCGTTCGGTACAATCTGTCGAATTTTACCGGAAGCAGTTTGACAATGCCGGAGTAGCGGCATCCGATGTCAAAACGCTTGATGATATCCAAAAATTTCCCTTCACGAAAAAACAGGACCTCCGTGATGGGTATCCTTTTGGATTTTTTGCAGTCCCGATGCGAAAAATTGTGCGAATCCACACAACCTCCGGCACGACGGGAAAACCTACTGTTGTGGGGTATACCCGTAAAGATCTGGATACGTGGGCTAATCTTATTGCCCGCAATATGACCATGATCGGGATTGGAAAGGATGATGTCTTCCAGTATATGGTCAATTATGGAATGTTCACCGGGGGCCTGGGATTCCATTATGGGGCAGAAAAAATTGGAATGACCGTGATCCCGAGCGCGACGGGAAACACCCGGCGCCAGATCGAAATGATCCGCGATTTTGGGGTTACAACCATCCACTGTACACCGAGTTATGCGATGCATCTTTCAGAAGTTGCCGAAGAGATGGGTGAAACCCTTGAAAGTCTGAAAACCGGTATCTTCGGCGCTGAACCCTGGTCAGATAATATGCGACATACCCTTGAAAACCGGCTCGGCGTTACAGCATATGACTCATACGGTATGAGTGAACTTTTCGGCCCGGGGGTCGCATTCGAATGCCCCGAACGGGATGGCCTCCATATCTGGCACGACAGTTACCTTGTTGAAATTATCAACCCGAAAACCGGAGAACGCCTTTCCGATGGAGAGCGGGGGGAACTGGTTGTGACGCCCCTCGTCAAGGAGGCCATGCCCCTCATCCGCTACCGGACGGGTGATATCACCATGCTCATGGAAGAGGGTTGTCTCTGTGGCAGAGGGAAAAAAATCATGCGGCTGAGCGGAAGAAGCGACGATATGCTGATTATCCGGGGTATCAATGTCTTTCCCTCCCAGATTGAACATGTGCTCCTCAGGATACCGGAAGTAGGCAATCAATTTATGGTATATATTGACAGAATCAATCATCTGGATGAGATGACCGTGGAAGTTGAGATCAACAGGAGCCATTTCAGCGGGGAACTTGCAGATCTTGCGAAGATCCAGAAAAAAGTCGTAAAAGAACTGCACGATACCCTTGAACTACGGACAACCGTGAAACTGGTTGAACCGGGTTCACTACCCCGGTTTGAAGGGAAAGCCAAACGGGTTATAGACAGACGGGGGGACATCTGATGCAGTTCTGGGATCCGAGAATTGAGGAGATGCCAAAGGTGGATCTCCAGAAGATGCAGTATAAATTATTAAAAAGTCTCGTTTGCCGGCTTTACAGTTTCTCTCCCTTTTATCATGACCGGATGAAAGCGCAGAAGGTCCATCCGGATGATATCCGAGAGTTATCCGATGTTAAAAAACTCCCGTTTATGTTCAAGCAGGATCTCCGGGACAGTTACCCTAACAAGATCTTCACGGCAACCCAGGAAGAGCTTGTCCGTTACCATGTGTCCTCCGGGACAACAGGGAAACCTACGGTCGTTGGTTATACCCAGAAGGATATCGACAACTGGAGCACGTCAATTGCCCGGGGTCTTACTGCAATCGGGTTGGGCAGGGGAGATGTCGTTCAGGTCAGTTACGGGTACGGCTTGTTTACCGGGGGCCTTGGTATGCACTACGGGGCAGAGCGTATCGGTGCAACTGTGCTCCCCACTAGTGTCGGAAATACCGAGCGCCAGATTGAGTTAATGCAGGATCTCGAGGTAACAGCTATTGCCTGCACTCCCTCATACCTCCTTCATATCGGGGAAGTTGCAGAAAAAATGGGGATAGATATCAAGAAGGATACCCATCTCAAAGCCGGAATTCTCGGAGCAGAGCCTTGGACCGAAAATATGCGTACCAGGATTGAAAACTGGCTGGGCATCAAGGCATACGACATCTATGGGACGAGCGAACTCTCCGGACCGATGTTTACCGAATGTGCAGAGCAAAATGGGTTCCATGTCTGGTCCGATATTGCTCTCGTAGAGGTTATCGATCCCAAGACCGGAGAACAACTCGAATCCGGTGAGAAAGGAGAACTAACCATTACAATGCTCCAGAAAGAGGCACTCCCGATGATCCGTTACCGTATCGGAGATATATCTTCGATAGACGAGGAGGTCTGCCCCTGCGGCCGGACGAGCCCGCGGATCAAACGGATCCAGGGTCGAGTAGATGATATGCTGATCATCAGGGGCATCAATGTCTTCCCCTCTCAGGTAGAATACACCTTAATGTCAATTCCCGAGGTCGGCCAGCATTTCCAGATTGTTGTCGAACGAAAGGGAGCACTTGACGATATGCTCGTAAGAGTGGAATTGACCAAGGGATCATTCAGTGACAAGATCAATGACCTGATGCATATCCGAAAGACTGTAGAACACCGGCTCAGAAATGCGCTGAATGTCGCCGTGGACGTCGAACTTGTGGAGCCGGGATCATTACCAAGATTTGAAGGTAAATCCAAGAAAGTGATCGACAAGAGGTCGTTATAACATGGACACGAAAAAGTATGTCATTCAACAGATCTCGATCTTCTCGGAAAACCGACCGGGAAGACTGGCATCGGTTGCCCATGCGCTGGGTGAAGAGAAGATCAATATCCTTGCATTCAGCATTGCCGAAGCAAGCGGGTTTGGCGTTATCCGGGCACTGGTAGATCAGCCGGAAAAAGCCTATAAAAAACTATCCTCGCTGGGATACAATGTTGCATTTACCGATGTTATCGCAGTGCAGATGAAAGATCAGCCCGGAGGACTCTTTGAGATCGCAAAAGTTCTGGGGGATGCCGGTATCAATATCGAATATTCCTATGCATATTCTGGGAAAAAGGCAGCGGTACTCATCATCCGTGTCGATCAGGTGGATGATGCAATCAAGAAAATTCTGTCATCAGGTGCAACACTTCTGGAGCATACAGTCTTTCACTAAACCTCTACCCACTTACTTTTTTTCCCATTTGATCAGTTCAGAGACCTCGGACAGGGTGCTGCCCCTCCGGATCTCCTCGCGGATCCTTGCTTCGGTTTTTTTGACTTCAAGCGCCCTGCGTGCAACTTCATAGGCCCGTTCACGAGGGATCACGACAACCCCGCTTTCATCACCGACAACCCAGTCTCTCGGGTGAATATACTGGCCGCAGCATATGATCTCGGCGTTGATCTCCCCCATGCCCTTTGGCTCGCCCGCGTTCGGGACGATGGCCCGGGCAAAGAGGGGAAACTTCATCGCACGGATGTCATCAATGTCACGCACGGCGCCATCGATTACGACACCGGCAATCCCTTTTTTCATGCAGCTTAATGTCGCAAGTTCTCCCCATGGGGCCACATTGATGCCACCATCGTTATTGATCACAAGGACGTCCCCGGTTTTTGCTACCTCAATGGCTTCCACGGGTTTTGCCCAGTCTCCGGCAAAGGTCTGTACGGTTACGGCCTTTCCCGCCATTTTTACATTCCCGCAGACAGAGACCAGTCCCGGAAGTGCACCCTTCCGGTGCATCGCATCGCTGATGTTTGGTGTAGAGACCTGCATAAAAAGCGAATGTATCTCTTCATCCAGACTCTTTTTTTCCGGGGCCTGAATTGAGGGGGAATCAATGGACTGACGGATCAACCGGGTCGATCCCGTAACATCGGCAGAGCGGGCAATCCATCCCCCGACAATCACGATATCTGCACCATGCTTAACGGCCTCTCCTGCGGTTGCAGCGTCAAGTCCACCGGCAACGGCTACCGGAATATGACTTACTCCCTGTATATCTTTTAAAAGATCCAGGGAATTCTTTCCGATCATCTGTTGATCGATGCCGACGTGAGCACCAATAATATCTACACCCAGAGATTCTAGGACGCGGGTACGGTCTACGGGATTTTTGACATTAATGAGATCTGCCATAAGTCTGGTCCCGTATAGCCGGCTCGCCCGCACAGCTTCTTTAATTACGGTATCATCTGCATCGGCAAGAATACAAACAATACTGGCACCGGCTTTTGCAGCCATCTCAACTTCCATTGTTCCGGTATCTGCAATTTTCATATCTGCCACGATGACAGCATTGGGGAACTGCTCGCGTAAGGTACGGATAGCCTGCATTCCCTCGCTCTTGATAAGCGGTGTGCCGGCTTCAATCCAGTCCGCTCCACCGGCGAGTGCTTCTTTGGCGATTTGCACGGCCCGGTTGAGTTCGAGAAGGTCCAGTGCAACCTGCAGGACAACCTTTGTCATAAATACAGATGGGTTGTGGGGGATGCTTAAGGATTGCGAGACCTCGGTAATCCTCTTGATTTTTCTCCATGAACATGCCAGGATTTTAACGGGACTTCCTGAAGTGATCCCAGGCTCATGAGGGGAAGGGATCTCGTTTTTTTTAACCTGAAAATAGAAAAGCGCTTGACCTTAAAACCAGCGCGATATCCTGTGAGCAACAAACAAAAAAAGGTCTGGCAAAATGGGGTTTTGCTGAGATTATTCCTGCACGAACCTGTCAAAAAATACCATTTTCTTTGTATCTTTCTTTGAGGCAAGAGAAATTTCCTGGGGGAATCCTGCGGGAACCAGTGAGACAAGGGCATACTTTTCCGGGACATTTAAAAGCTTACGAACATCTTCGGCATATTCTTTTTTAGCACCCGCAACCCAGCATGAACCTACACCATAGGCATGCAGCCCAAGTATCAGATTTTCAGTCGCGGCGCAACAGTCTTCCAGGTAATATTTTGTATTGCGTTCTCCAAAAACCGCAAAACAGACCGCTGCATCAGCGATAAATTTCCCATGATCGGTAAAATCTGCAATTTTTTTTAACTGTTCTTTTGTACGTATCACGCCAATCAGCCACGGCTGGATGTTCATAGCTGTTGGTGCATGAACCGCGCATTCTATTACATCATGAATGAGCGTATCCTCCACAGGATCTGATTTGAATTTCCTGACACTGTGTCGTCCTTTGATAGTCGCAGTAATAACATTCATAGATTGGATATAGAGAAACAACTGATAAAAATGTTATGTACCTCTGAAAAACCGGTTATTGCTGTTTTTTCAGGATAACAACTGCGGTAAGTGCACAAACAGAAAGCAGTGCCAGGACCGTACTAAACCCGGAGGATTTCGTGGGGGTTGTTTCTACAGGGGTGAGTGAGGTAGTGACGGCAGGCACAGTTACTGTTGTTTGAGCAGTTGCCGGCACGGTGGTGATTACGGTCGTTAGTAAAGTTACAGGTTTTTGTGTTGTGGATGTAGTGGCAATCTGGGCCGTCGGACTTGTTGTAGGGACATTCACCGAGATTAACGGATTCTGATCCTGATCGAGCAGACTGGTTTCCTCGCTTATCGTCTTACCGGTTACACCATAATTATCCTTCATACGGTTCACATTGCATTCCGCCCAGATGGAATAAGTACCGGTGGGGTAGAGAGAATTGCCGGTATCCCATATCGAACCTGTTTCATAGGTTGGTATTGAAACAACGAGATTTTCAATAGGATGCGCATTTCCCGAACTATCGACAAGCGCGGAGTATATTCCACCATCCGGAGATCGAACCTTTATGGTAATACCCTCTGATGATGAACTACCTCGCAAAAATACCTGATTCAGGTTTGTATCGATCCTGAATGAGACCTGATCGCCCCGGGGCACCCATTTATCCGTCACATCAACATTGACCGTTGTATCCGCCACCCGGATATCCAGATTAGGATCAGCAACGAGGAATGCAACTCCATCCGGTTTATCTTGCGCATTTAGGCGGTACCACGAGCCGGGGTACGGACCGAACGTTGTAGGAGAGACATAGAAATTGGAGGGTGTTGTAACCGGCATACGGGATTCTGGAGAACTCGTGGCTATAGCTGCACCCGATGCCCACCAGCCAATCTGCGTATCGTTCCCCATTGCAGAAGTAATGTCAAGTCCCTGCTCTCCAATAAACACAGTATTACCCTGATAGATTTGTGTATATCCCGCGGTCACGGGAAGGATCATCAGTAAACACAAAACCATACTGAGGATCAAACATAGTCTGGTTATTCCGGGTACCATAGACACCCATTCTGTTTTTGTCTTAAAAAATCTGACGCTCACGGAATTTTCATCCGGTAAAGAGAATGAGGGAACTGTATTTCACAAATTACAGACCGGATCAATAATTTCCAAAAATTGGTGCTGGTCACGTAAAAACCGGAACGCCCCCCATATCATCATTTTTCACTACACCCCCCCACCCCCGGGCCACAAGAGGGGGGTGGGGGTATCATGCTTTAAAAAATCGGTCGGGGGGTGGGGGTACCTCTCATTTTTGGGAGTGGGGGGTGCCACCCCGGGCTGGCAGGAGGGGGTACCCCCAATGAACCGGGAATCACTTCGGCAAGTCCTGTTAAAAAATTCTGATGTTTGTAAAGGAAAATTTAGAGAAGTACAGAGACTCATCTCTGCAACAGGAACCACAACCGGTACAACAAAAACCAATGGTGCGTATTTTGGCTGCCAGAAGATCAGGAGAGATCATGCATCAAAAAGAATAGTTCATATTATCAGTATTATTCCTTGCAAATCGCATCGAAATTCTCGTACACTCTATTCCCATCCAGCGTGTGGCTTACCTCGGGATGCCACTGGAGTCCGTAAATCCTTTTTTGGGGACATGCAATGGCCTCTACATCGCAGATGTCAGAACGGGCAAGCAACGTAAATCCTTTCGGCACCCGGCAGACTTCATCCGCATGGGAGGCCCAGACTGGAATTTTTTCAGGATACCCTGCAAGGATATCATCAGGGTCGATAATGCGGACTTCGACCGAACCGTATCCCCCGCATTTACCCGAATGAACATCTCCACCGAATTTTTTTGCAATGATATGAAGACCAAGACAGATCCCAAGAACAGGAAGTCCCAGATCCAAATATTCGGCACATATTCCTGCACGTTCGATTGCCGGGCCTCCGCCGAGAATAATCCCCCGGTACCCTGCTGCGACCTCCTCTTTTGGGGTCGTATTGGGAATCAGTGCCACATCAATATCCAGATCCCTCAGGGCACGGTGTATCAGATGGTTGAACTGCCCATAATTATTGACCACACAGATTGGAAGCATTATCCTTGTATATCTATGATAAAATGGGTATTAAGCCTGTTCAGCTGTATGCCTGAACAGTCTTGAAGATCTTTTTCTGGATCTGATCCGGAGTAAATCCCATAATGCATGCCATAAACATCGCTCCCCCGGCGCCGGTTCCTTCCTTGACCTCCCCGTTACAGTACCGGGCAAGACCCTCATGCCCCAGTTCGCCAAATCCGGGATCGACATAATATACGGATATCCCCATCATCGCCGCAAGTTTCTCCACATTGGCGGTTCGGTCATCGCGGACATATACCGTCGTTGCGATCATAGGCATGGGACCGTTCATTGCCTTAATCACACCGCAGACTGCAAGCATCTGGGTTCCCCCGGCAAGCACCAGAGTTCCCTTATAAGTATGGGCAATACCTGCCGCAACCGGGATCATCGGGTCTCCGACACGTTTGATTATTTCGAGGGGATCTGTAATATTATCCGCTGCAATTTTCTTTACAACCTCCTCGCAGATCATCTCTTTCTGGTTTATTGGGTTCTCTACAAAACTGCTGCTGACCGTGGCAGGATACCCAAGAGCGCGAAGCACACAGAGTGCAGTCGTTGTACCACCCGGCACACATTCACCCAGAACGAGCAGGTCACCTGACCACGAAAGGAGCCTCCCGATCTCTTGTCCATGGCAAAAAAGTTGTTTTGCAACAGGAACTGCATCACATTTCCGCGGATCTTCTCCCATTTGTCCAAGCGCATCAAGATACGGAACGGTCAGAGGATATTTCAGCCCTGCATTGATAAAAAGCGGGGGAACACCAGTCAGTTCTATCATCGCACGTGTAATGGATGCCGGGGTTGGGCAGCCCGACGGAGTATTAGGTTTGAGCGGGAAACTGGTGATACTGCCACTCGTTACCAGTTCGGCATCAAGATTGGGGGTCAGAAGGGTTTTTTCCGGTGTCGGACCCGCTCCGGAGATACCGGGGATCGTTGAGACCAAGGTGTTCCCTAAGATTACACAAAAAATTGGCTTTTTATAGGGGATATTGGGAGATATAGAAAGGAAAGGCATAGCGAATCAACGTATGATCATTTTTTACCCATTATGTTTGAACATATCGGCATATCGTGTCATAACCCTATAATAGGAGGGTAACCCCATTACCTTTTTGAAATGTTTGAGATCGAAGAACGGCTGGAAAATAAGGGAATTACTCTCGATGCCATTGTCGATGCGGCCATGGGGCTCTACGTCTCCCATGGAATGCCGGAAGAACAGGCGTCCATGAATATAAAAGCAAAAATACAGAAATACCTGAAGGATCCGAACGTCTCCTACCTGCTCATTGGTGCGGTGCTTCTCGAAGAAGAACTCTACGAAAAACGCAAAAATTCTGAGATTGCCGAAGAACTGGTCTTTTTATTGAGCGACGAGATCATCGGGATTGCCATTGCAGAATGCATAGGCGGAACATATGCACAGTTCGAGTTCCCCCGGTATGACCAGAAAAAGCCCGGCATCCTTGCCACCCGGGGTCCATTCCCTGACGATGCCGTGGCAGGTCTGATAGCTGGATGCACCTCCCGTCTTTACAGTGAATGTGTATGAGATCGTTTCTGTCACTCTTACAGTTCACCACCATACTTCCTTTGGGAAAACCACAGGAGTTTGATCAATTTGCACGCCATTCATGGCTCTACCCGGTTGCAGGGTATGTAATTGCGCTTCTGGTTGCGGTACCGGTATTTTTTATTACCGATCGAACGCTCGCTGCCGCTGTTGCCGTAGCGGGAGTGATCCTCCTTTCAGGTGCACATCACTTTGACGGCCTTCTTGATTTTGGCGACGGACTGATGGCGCATGGCGATCATGAGAAAAGAACCCTGGCCCTCACTGACAAATATGTCGGTGCCGGGGGTATTGCTGTCGGGCTTGTTATCACCCTCCTTCTCTTTGCCGGTCTCCATGCAGCCACGTCCATTATTTCCGCACTCATCATTGGTGAGGTCTGTGCAAAATTTTCCATGGCATTTCTTACAGCGTATGGGACACCATTCAAAGAGGGGATGCATAGCTACCTCCACCAGTATGCCCGGCCCTGGTTCCCGTTCCTCTCGATACTTCTGTGCATACCCCTCGTTTTCCTTCCAGTAACCCCGTTCCAACTGGTAACAGCAGCGATAGTCATGATCCTGTGCCCCCTCAGTCTCCTCGTAGTATCCGAAAAACTATTCAGAGGGATCAATGGGGATGTAGTCGGGGCAGCAAACGAGATTACCCGGGCCCTCGTAATTGTTGCGCTGGCACTGACCTGAACCTTTGATGTTCTTTCGTGCCCCAACACCATCTTTAATATTTGTTCTGCTCGCACTCTTGATCGATGTTTAAGGATCTAGGCGTACACATGAAAGGTGGCGTCATCACCGAGCGGGACGCACAGTACTGTACCGTCCGCATACGTCTGCCCGCCGGCATATTTTCAGTAGAGCAGATGCGCGGAATTGCCACCATCGCAAAACGGTATGGAAAAGGGTTTGTCCATTGTACCGCACGGCAGACTGTGGAAATCCCCCATGTCGAACCAAAAAGACTCCGGGCGCTGGCAAAAGCGCTGATGAAAAATGGCACGCCGATTGGATCTGAACGTGACGAAATTGTCAACGTGATTGCCTGCCCGGGCACCGAGCGCTGCAAATTTGCCAATATCGATACAGCGAGCCTTGCAAAAAAGATCGATCAGAAATTGTTTGGTAAAGTCATGCCGGTTAAAATGCGTATTGCAGTATCCGGCTGCCCGAATGGATGTACAAGTCCCCAGCTCAATGAGATCGGGATCATGGGCCGGGTAAACCCCCTTCGTATCAAGGGTCAGTGCACGGGCTGTGGAACCTGTGTTGAATACTGTAAGGAAAACGCGATTATTATCCGGAACGGGTTATCCGAACTCAATGAAGACAAATGTGTCCAGTGCGGAGTATGTATCCAGTCCTGTCCGTTCGATCTTTTAAAAGCGGAAAACCGGCATTTCCTGATCATTGTCGGGGGAAGGCGGGGGCGGCACCCGCATATCGGCCGTGAACTCATCAAAGTACCGGATGAAGAGACCGTCATCAAAGTAGTAGAGAAGATTGTTGATTGGGTTTACCGACGGGCATGGAGCGGAAGGATGTTGTCGGATCAGATGAACGATATTCAATTCGAAACATTCAGAGATGATATAAAAAAAGAGATTTCCACACCAGCCGTTCAGATATAGTGATTCAATATAATTTTAAAAAACCCTCGTTTTTATCATCATCACATTCGACAGCCGATCCGTCCCGTACCAGCGTGTTAAACATCATTGCGGCACTCATGAGCGTTTCATCGGCTGCGCCCCGTTGTCGTATGTCATTGAGCGCTTTTACCTGGGGCGATGGAGCAAGACGGGTTCCTACACGGATACCCTGACAGTGCCTGCAGTATGCACAGGAACTGTACACCGATACATTGCGCCCGGCGCATTCAACAGTCACCCGGTTTTTAGTTGTGTCCCGCTGGAACGGTAGTGTCTTCATACCAAAGAGAGTATTCAAACAAAGATATGAGAATATCGGTATGGATCTTCTCCTGAAAAAAGGGTAGAGAGAATCGAAATACTTTAAATAGATGCGTCTCATATATGTAATACTCGCATAGACAGACGGTATGCGGACAATTACAACATGGGAGGAACATTGAATGGCAGCTGATAAGCCCCACATGAATCTGGCTGTTATCGGACACATTGACCACGGAAAGTCAACTACCGTTGGCCGCATGATGTTCGAGACGGGTGCAGTACCTGCACACATTATTGAGGCCTACCGAAAGGAGGCTGAATCGAAGGGTAAGGCGACTTTTGAATTCGCATGGGTCATGGATAACCTCAAGGAAGAGCGTGAAAGAGGTATCACCATCGATATCGCGCACAAGCGATTCGATACCGCGAAGTATTACTTTACAGTCGTAGACTGCCCCGGGCACAGAGACTTTGTCAAGAACATGATCACCGGCGCATCACAGGCCGATGCTGCGATCCTTGTCGTAGCAGCTCCCGATGGTGTCATGGAACAGACCAAGGAACATGTATTCCTTGCACGAACGCTCGGTATCTCGCAGATCATCATCGCTATCAACAAGATGGATGCAGTAAAATATGATGAGAAGCGTTTCAACGAAGTCAAAAAGGATCTTTCGGAGCTCATCAAGATGGTCGGGTACAAACCCGACGAAACACTTTTTATCCCGGTCAGCTCGCTTCAGGGCACCAATATTAAGGTAAACAGTCCTGAAACCCCGTGGTACAAAGGGCTCCCGCTAATCGCGGCACTTGACACATTCAAGGAACCGTCAAAACCAACTGACAAGCCACTTCGGCTTCCGATCCAGGATGTATACAGTATCAGTGGTATCGGAACCGTTCCGGTAGGCCGTGTTGAAACCGGTGTCATGAAGAAAGGTATGAAAGTGTCCTTCATGCCGGCAAACAAAGATGGAGAAATCAAGTCCATTGAAATGCACCACGAGGAAATCCCCCAGGCAGTACCGGGAGACAACGTTGGGTTTAACGTCCGTGGTATTGCAAAGGGCGACATCCGCCGTGGCGATGTCTGTGGACCCGCTGAGCAACCCCCAACCGTAGCAGAGGAATTCACTGCACAGGTTGTCGTGCTCCAGCACCCCAGCGCAATCACCGTCGGTTACACGCCGGTCTTCCACTGCCACACAACCCAGACCGCATGCACATTTGTTGAGCTCAAGAAGAAACTTGACCCGCGCTCTGGCCAGACCAAGGAAGAGAACCCCACATTCTTAAAGACCGGTGATGCGGCAATCGTCCAGATTAAGCCGACAAAGCCCATGGTCATTGAGAATGTGAAGGACCTCCCGCAGCTGGGCAGGTTCGCTGTCCGTGATATGGGTTCAACCATCGCAGCCGGTATGTGTATCGCCGTTCAAGCAAAACAGATGATTAAATAAATTTTTGGAGTGATCATCATGCAAAAAGCCAGAATTCGCCTGACAGGGACAGATTTCAATAAAGTAGAGATGGTCTGTGACAGGATCCGAGAGATTGCAGAACGCACAGGGGTGAATCTGGCTGGGCCCATCCCACTCCCGACAAAAAGACTCGTTGTTCCAATCCGCAAAAGCCCCGATGGGGAAGGAACCGCAACATTTGATCGCTGGCAGATGCGTATCCATAAGCGACTCATTGATATCGATGCAGATGAGCGCGCACTCCGCCAGTTGATGCGGATTCAGGTACCAAAAGATATCGGCATTGAAATTGTTTTAGAGAGTTGAAGGTGCGGCACGTGGAAAAAGCCGCTTCTTTTTCCGATAAGATAAAACATATTTTTACTTTTGAACGCGTTTTTCTTTTAATTTTATTGCTTACCATTATCGTGAGATTCTGGAATCTGGATCTCAAATTACTCCACCATGATGAAGCCATCCATTCATGGTTTTCCTTTGATCTCCTGACAAAAGGAACCTGGGTCTACGACCCCAGTTACCACGGTCCCTTCCTTTATTATGTCACTGCCGGGATGTTCTCACTTTTTGGCGCATCAGATCTTGTTGCACGGTTGCTTCCGGCATTATTCGGCACGCTGCTTGTACCACTGGTCTACTTTATTTACCGACTCGGGTATATCACAAAGGCACAGACACTCGTTGTCGCACTGTTCATTGCCATTTCCCCGGATATGGTCTATTTCTCCCGGTTCCTCCGTCATGATATATTCATGCTTTTTTTCACCATGCTCCTCCTTGTTGCCCTACTCTATTACCTTGAGCGGGGGCAGTTGCGATATGTTATTGTCGCTGCAATAGCTACAGCGGGGGCACTCTCCTGTAAAGAAGAGATGCCGATTATACTTTTGATATTTATCTCGTTTTTCGGATATGCACTCTGGAAAAAACGCATTACCCTCCCACCACAATGGAAAAATGATCTGTTGATCGGACTGCTTCTTACAACAGGGCTTCTGGTCGCCCTGTATTCAGCATTCGGTATGCATCCGGAGACGCTCGTCGGTCAGAATTTCCAAATCAATACCACTGGATGGTATCAGGCTGCTGACCACTGGTTGGCCATGCATGAAGAGCAGCGTCTTGGTGGCCCGTTCTATTTCTACATACCTTTGTATCTCCTCTATGAATTACCGATATTCCTTCTTGCAATACTGGGGACACTCCAGTTTGTATTCAAAGGTACTAACCTGACCCTTACGGGCAGGCGTATAAAAAACTGGCTGAAATCCCGCCACTTTGAACTTTCAACAGCGGACCTCGCCACAACAAGCCTTACCCAAATCAGGACACCCCGAATAACAACTGAAAAATCCGAGTTCTTCTTCCAGTTTTGTATCTACTGGATGATTCTGACCATGGCGTTTTATGCGTATGTCGGGGAGAAAGTGCCTTGGCTTTTAATCCACCAGTTGCTTCCCATGTGCTTTGTCGCTGCGTACAACCTGAACTGGCAGAAGATTGCATTTGTTCTTATCGGCGGCCTCTTCCTGCTCCTGATGACATGGCACGTCGCGTTTATCCCGGCAGATATCAATGAGCCCATTATTCAGGTTCAGAACTCCGAAGACATGAGAGTTGTCATGAACCTGATTGACGCTTCAGATCACGTGATCGTCGCATCGAAGGATTACTGGCCGTTACCCTGGTATTACCGGGGCGATCGGTGGAATAAGATCACATTCTATGGTCAGATAGAGGATGAAAAGACCCTGATCGAGAACCACCCCGGGGTGATCATTCTTCACGATACGGAAAGTTATCCATCGCTGACGGGATACGATAAAAAGACCTACAAACTCAGTTACTGGTTCTCATTCTACGACAATGATAACCGGCTCTTTGATTATTACATTCACCGGGACGGCAAGATGGGAAGTATCAATATCGATGTTTTTACCCCGCAACGGTGAGAGACCATTCTATGGTCTCATCAACTTTCAAGTGTGTCGGATAAAGTCGGAGTAATTTTACTCTGGCATCATCTGTCGTAAGCTTCAATCATCTCGTGAACAAGACTTGTAGCAGTCCGGAACATCACGCGGTAATTATGTTCGCAGGCATGCATGCCGGTAGCAATAGCAAGATGAGTTTTTCCCGTACCTGAGTTCCCGAACAGGGGAACAGTCTTGTGTTCCAGAACAAATGCAAAAGACTTCAGTTCAGAGAGCACTCTTTTACCTTCTTTTGGGAGGGTTTCGGGTTCACCGGCCCCACGCTCTCTGCACTATTTGCACTATTTGCCAGCCCTGCTCTGGGGGGAAAACGCGGCAAAGTGGAATATCGCTATCCTGTGAACACAAAAAAGATGTTACCTTGCCCACTCTCATGATATCTCTTTATCAGGGAGACCATGCAACGGCGCCATCCGATGCTGCCCGGCAGTATTTCCCCCCGCTGCCGAAAATTTCATCAGATCGGCCGGGGATTACCAGTAATTATGCGTACCGGTTTTCTTGTTCCCGCCATTATTCTCATATCAATGCTGGCAGCGGGATGCATCCAGATGCCGGGCTTCCACTGGAGGGGATCCTCACCGGATCCGGTTGTCGGCCAGTGGGTAAGGGGTGAGCCGCCCCAGACCGATTTCCACATGATATTTTTTGAGAACCAGACGTACCTGTACTCCACGTATTACCTTGAACGCGGGGAGCAGATCGAACAAGGGAACTGGACAAAGACCAGCATCGGGAGATATATCGCGCATTCTCGGACAGGGAATGCTACGTCCTGGGTCTATGATTCCTCGGATGACTCACTGCACATCAACGGTATGCCGCTCTTCCGGTACACCAGGTACAAAGGATAGCGAGCTCCTCATTGCCCGGCACCATTATGATCTTTTCAGAGAATACCGGCACACCGGCAGCGGGACCGGACAGGTGCGTGGCACTGATACATAATTGTCCGATTATTATTACAAAAAGGATTTTTTAACAAACTTTTCCGAGGTCATCGGACTGACATGCATTTATACAATCACTTTTGAAGCGTCGTACACGCAACTACCGGTCTCGTGAAAAACATCCGGACCGGCAAGCGTACGAGGCGGTCTTTATGACTACCACGGGATCCATAGGATCCTCAATCCGAAAACAGGCAAAGCCTGCGGTAATGATCTTTTTCCTGCTCACCCTTATCGTGGGCATTCTTTACCCGCTCGTTGTCACAGGTGTCGCACAGGTGGCATTCCCGGTCCAGTCAAACGGGGATCTCCTCATACATAACGGGAAGGTCGCCGGTTCGTCCCAGATCGGGCAGCCATTTTCATCGCCACAGTATTTCTGGGGCCGTCTCTCCGCGACATCGCCGATCCCGTACAATGCCGGTGCATCGGGCGGATCCAATCTCGGGTCCAATAACCCGGCGCTCGTGAACCAATCCCAGGCCCGGGTTGATGCCCTCCATGCCGTGGATCCGACCAACACCAAAGAGATCCCGGTCGATCTTGTCACTGCATCGGGAAGCGGCCTTGACCCGGACATCTCGGTTGCCGCTGCGTACTACCAGGTACCCCGCATTGCCCGGGAACGCAACCTCCCAGAATATGAGGTCTCCGCGCTTGTCGCATCGCAGATCGAGCCCCGCGAGTTCGGAATATTCGGCGAGCCCCGGGTAAATGTCCTCTCATTAAACCTCGCACTCGATGACCTGAGTGCCGGGAAAATCTCCGTACCGCAGTCTTCCGGATCAAATACCCATGCCAGCCCTTCGGATTCGGTCTTTGGCATGAGGATCGCGGACTGGATCCAGGTGCTCCTCTTCATCGGCCTTGTTGCACTCCTCTGTATCCCCCTTGGGGCATGGATGGCAAAAGTTTTTACCGGCAAGCCAAACTTCTTCTCCCCGGTCTTTGACTGGACAGAACAGAAGATCCTTGCCATAAGCGGCGTCGACCCCGGGGAGGAGATGGACTGGAAGCAGTTTGCGGTAGCAGTCATGGTCTTCACCATCCCCTGCATCGCGGTCGTCTTTTTCCTCCAGCTCGTCCAGCAGTTCCTCCCCTTGAACCCCGCCGGCCTTGGTGCCGTCCCCTGGGACCTCTCGCTTAACACGGCAGTAAGTTTTGCAACAAATACCAACTGGCAGGCCTATGTCCCCGAAGTCACCATGAGTTACTTCACCCAGATGGTGGGCCTGGCAGTCCAGAATTTCCTCTCGGCCGCGGTCGCTCTTGCGGTTCTTGTCGCGCTCATCTACGCGTTCACCCGGAAATCCGGGACAACGATCGGAAACTTCTGGTCGCTTCTTGTGAAAAGCACCCTCATCCTGATTCCCATCTGCCTGGTCATCTCCCTGGTGCTTGTCTCGCAGGGAACACCCCAGACATTCTCCGGTGCGGTAACCGTACCGCTCCTTGACCCGGTAAAAGACAGTACCGGCGCTCTTGTCACCACCCAGACGATCCCGCTTGGGCCCGTCGCCTCGCAGGTCGCTATCAAGCATCTCGGCACAAACGGCGGGGGGTTCTATAATGCCAACTCGGCCCACCCTCTCGAAAATCCCACACCGTTCTCAAACCTTGTCGAGACCTTTGCGATCATCATCATCCCCGCAGCGCTCTGCATGATGTTCGGGGGCATGATCGGATCGCGGCGTAAAGGGGTCGCGCTCCTCATCGCCATGTCCCTGATCTTCCTGCCACTGGTCGGTCTTACCATCTGGTCGGAGCAGGGCGGCAACCCGGCGTTTTCATCGCTTGGTATCGACCAGACCCCGTCCCACCTTCAGTCAGGAGGGAATATGGAAGGAAAAGAGGTCAGGTTCGGGATCGTTCCCACCGCCCTCTTTGCAGTCGTGACAACGGTCACCTCATGCGGTGCAGTCGATGCCATGCACGATTCCTTCATGCCGGTGGCCGGTGGGGTCATGCTCTTTGACATGCAGCTGGGCGAAGTGGTATTCGGTGGCGTCGGCTCGGGACTCTACTGCATGCTTGTCTTTGCCATCATCGCGATGTTCATTGCCGGCCTCATGGTAGGACGGACGCCGGAGCTCTACGGTAAGAAGATCGAGCAGTTCGAGATGAAGATGGCGACGATCATTATCCTCATCCCGATCATCCTGATCCTTGCCTTCACCTCGCTTGCCGTACTCACGCCCGCAGGACAGGCCGGAATCTTTAACCCGGGGCCGCACGGGTTCTCAGAGATCCTGTACGCATTTACCTCGGCCACGCAGAATAACGGCAGCGCCTTTGCCGGGCTCTCGGCAAACAGCCTGTTCTACAACCTTGCGACCGCAATCTGTATGTTTGTCGGGCGCTTTGCGACAATCATCCTTACGCTCGCGCTCGCGGGATCGCTTGTCGCAAAGAAGATCGTCCCTGCAGGAGAAGGAACGCTCCGCGATCACCGACCGCTCTTCATCATCTGGCTTGTGTTTGTCATCATAGTGATCGGTGCGTTAAGTTACCTCCCGGCACTCTCTCTTGGCCCCATCGCTGAATACATGGGGATGATAGGAGGTGTCATCCATGTCTGAAACAACAGACACCCGGGCCGTCCAGAAGATCCCGGGCCTGTACCGCAGGGCAGGACTTGACGCGGTCATAAAACTCGACCCACGGACCCTGATTGCAAACCCGGTCATGTTCTGTGTCGAAGTCGGAAGTGCGCTCACCACCATCCTCTTTGTCCTTGCCGTTCTCGGGAATGGCGAGGCGCCAGCCGGGTTCATCGGCGCAATCTCCGCGTGGCTCTGGTTTACCGTCCTCTTTGCTAACTTTGCCGAGGCACTTGCCGAAGGCCGGGGAAAAGCCCAGGCCGAATCCCTCAGGAAGATGCGGCAGGACACAACCGCAAAACGGCTTCGAGACAATTACCGGATCGCAAAAGGCGGTGAACCGAAAGCAACCGACTTCGAACAGGTGTCCTCATCGCTACTCCGCAAGTCAGACCTGTTCTATGTAAAGGCCGGGGACACGATCCCGGTGGACGGGGAAATTCTCGAAGGCATCGCTTCAGTAAACGAGAGCGCAATCACCGGGGAGAGTGCCCCGGTCATCCGCGAATCCGGCGGGGACCGGAGTGCAGTCACGGGTGGCACGGTCATTCTCTCTGACTGGCTGATCGTCCGTGTGAGTGCAAATCCGGGGGAAGGATTCCTCGATCACATGATCAGTCTCATTGAGGGTGCAAAGCGCCAGAAGACCCCGAACGAGATCGCACTCAACCTCCTTTTACTCGGCCTGACCACGATCTTTATCGTCGTGGCAGCAGCGCTCTATGCCTTCTCCGCGTACAGCGTCCAGTCCGCCGGGGCCGGCACAACGGTCACCATTACGGTGCTTGTGGCGCTCTTTGTCTGTCTTGCACCGACTACGATCGGCGGCCTCCTCTCCGCAATTGGTATTGCAGGAATGGACCGGTTGATCCAGAGAAACGTGATCACGATATCTGGCCGTGCGATCGAGGCGGCCGGGGATGTGGATGTCCTCCTGCTCGACAAGACAGGCACCATCACGCTCGGGAACCGGCAGGCGGTTGAGTTTATCCCGGTTGACGGGACTGACATTAACGATCTGGCAGAGACCGCACAGCTGGCGTCGCTTGCCGATGAAACACCCGAGGGCCGCAGTATTGTCGTCCTTGCAAAAGAGAAGTACGACCTCCGGGGCCGGACGGTCGGCGCTTCGGGACCCGACATCGGGATGCAGTTTGTCCCGTTCTCAAGCCAGACCCGGATGAGCGGTGTCGACCAGGGCGAACTCCATATCCGGAAAGGCGCAGCCGATGCGCTGTTCCGGTATATCGAAACGAGCGGTAATACGGTATCCGATGAACTCATACAGACCGTAGATACCATCTCACGGGCCGGCGGCACGCCGCTTGTCGTCGCACGGAACGGAAAGGCGCTCGGCGTCATCCACTTAAAAGATATCGTCAAAGGTGGGATCAAGGAGCGCTTTGTCCAGCTCCGGAAGATGGGCATCAAGACCGTCATGATCACCGGGGACAACCGGCTCACGGCCGCGACCATTGCGGCAGAAGCCGGCGTCGACGATTTCCTGGCCGAAGCAACGCCCGAGAGCAAACTCAAACTGATCCGGGAGTACCAGGCCGGCGGACGGATGGTCGCGATGACCGGCGACGGGACAAACGACGCCCCGGCACTGGCGCAGGCCGATGTCGCGGTCGCGATGAACACCGGCACCCAGCCGGCCCGGGAAGCGGCAAACATGATCGATCTCGATTCCAACCCGACCAAACTTATCGAGATCGTGGAGATAGGTAAGCAGCTCCTCATGACCCGGGGGGCGCTGACCACATTCTCCATTGCAAACGATATCGCCAAGTATTTCGCCATCATCCCGGTCGCGTTTGCCTCGACATACCCGTCGCTTGGTGCGCTCAACATTCTCGGTCTTCACGACGGGATTCTTGCCGCGGTGATCTTCAACGCGCTTATTATCGTCGCACTCATCCCGCTTGCGCTGCGGGGCGTGAAGTACCAGGCAATGTCGGCAGGAGAGGCATTGCGGAACAACATTTTGATCTACGGAGTCGGCGGGCTTATTGCCCCCTTCATCGGAATAAAGATCATTGATATGCTGCTTGTGTTCCTTGGAGTGTGAACCTGACCTATGCCGGTTTCCCCCAGTCATCGTCAGGATCAACGCCCTGATCCCGATGCACTTCTTGCACGGGTACAAAAAGAAGAACAGCAGAAGCATCGGGGCAAACTCAAGATTTTCCTTGGGTATATCGCAGGAGTCGGGAAAACGTACGAGATGCTCATGGCAGCGCATCTCAGGAAAGACGAAGGTATCGATGTCAGGATCGGGTACATCGAGCACCACGGGAGGCGCGAGACCGAAGCGCTCATTCTGGGACTCCCCGCCATTCCCGTGCAGCAGATCGAATACCATGGCGTACACCTTTCCGAGATGGATCTCGATGCAATCCTTGCCGCACACCCTCAATTGGTACTCGTCGATGAGCTCGCTCACACCAATGCTCCCGGCACCCGGCACCCGAAACGGTACCAGGACGTGGAAGAACTGCTTGCTGCAGGAATTGATGTCTATACCACGCTAAACGTCCAGCACATTGAGAGCCTGAACGATGTGGTGGCCCAAATTACCGGCGTCATCATGCAGGAGAAGATCCCCGACCGGGTAATTGACGAGGCATCCGAGATCGAGGTCGTCGATCTTACGCCGCCCGAACTTCTCCAGCGTCTCCGTGAGGGAAAAGTGTATGTACCCGACATGGCGGCCCGGGCGATAGAGCAGTTCTTTAACGAGGGTAACCTCTATGCCCTCCGCGAGCTTGCGCTGCGCCGGGCAGCAGATCGCGTCGACAACCAGATGCTTGCGTATATGCAGACGCGTTCGATCCCCGGTCCCTGGCCGGTCGGCGAATACCTGCTGGTCTGTATCGGCCCGGGCCCGCTTGCGGAAAGGCTCATACGCACAGCCCGCCGGCAGGCCGACCGGATCAATGCCCACTGGTGCGCAATTTATGTTGAAACGCCCACCCATCACCGGCTCTCGCAGAAGGCAAAGGAGCAGGTCGACCGGTCGCTCCAGCTTGCAGAAAAACTGGGTGCGACTACCGCAAGCGTATTCGGGCTCAACGTGGCAAACACGGCTCTTGAGTACGCACGACAGCACAATGTGACCCGGATCATTATAGGGAAGACCCTGCGTCCCCGGTGGCAGGAATTTGTCTTTGGCTCGGTGGTCGACCAGCTCATCCATAACAGCGGGCCCATTGATGTATACGTGATCAGCAGCGGTACGGAAACTCCCAAATCACCGGCGGATCTGGAACCCCTGCTGCCCGCTACGCTCCCCCGGGATTATATGGAAAGCGTGGTGCTTGTCGTTGCGGTCACTATCATTAGCTGGTTGATTCATTCAGTTATTTCCCCGGTCAACGTGGCGATGCTCTACCTGCTTGCCGTTGTCGTCATAGCGTTCAGGCGGGGCCTCAAGCCTGCGATTTTTACTTCGGTTATCGGTGTCATCGCGTTCGATTTCTTCTTTGTGCCGCCCTACCTGTCGTTCCGCATCACCGATACCGAGTATCTCATCACATTCCTGGGCATGATAATCGTTGGTGCTGTTATCAGCCTGCTTGTTGCTCAGGCACGCAGGCATGCAGATGCAGCGCAGATCCGCGAGAAGGAGACCAGCACGCTCTACGCACTCTCGCAGGATCTTGCAGGGGCTGTAGATACAGATACGATCGTTGCCGCCGTTGCACAGAACATTCGGGCAATTTTCCAGTGGGAAAGTGCATTTTTTCTTCCGGAAAACGGCGGGCTCGTGGCGCATGCACAAAGCCCGGGACTCACCCTGGATTCAGACGATGTTGCTGTGGCAACCTGGGCTTTTTCTCACGGTACCATTGCCGGTTACGATACCGATACGCTGCATGGTTCGAAGCTCCGGTATATCCCTCTCCAGAGTTCCCGGGGAGTGCTTGGAATTATGGGTGTGCAACCGGCAGAGCCAAATGGTGTCATCACCTATGAGCAATCCCGTATCCTTACCGCATTTGCAAACCAGGCCGCACTTGCCCTCGAACGGGTAAACCCGGAAAAAGAGACGGGAAACGTTAACCCGGGGCCGGCCTGAACGCTCAGGTAGTATCTGTGATCCTGCGGGCGCGACCTGACGCTCCCCCCTCATCAGTATTTTCCGTATTACCTGCCCCGTAGCCAGAAAAACATAAAAACAGATTATTTTTTGAGTTTCTTCATTACCCATGCCATGTTCTCGCCCAGCACCTTCATCGTGGCAAGGCCTTCCTCGTCCTTTTCCACATCGCCCGGCGCAAGCCCGATCCCCACATTCCAGTAGTTCGAGCCCGGCACCACCATCTGGTTAATAAAAAAGAAATGGTTGATCGTATCGAAGGTATGGATCGCCCCGCCCCGGCGCACGGCAACAACCGCCGCCCCGACCTTGCGCCGGAACATATGATCGTTTCCCAGGGCAACATAGCCCGACCGGTCGATCAGCGCCTTCATCTCCGAGGTCACGTCCGAGAAATACGTCGGAGACGCGAGGATGATCCCGTCTGCCTCATCCATCTTTTCGATGCATTCGTTTGCAAAATCGGGAATAATGCAGTGCCGGTCTTTCTTCTCCTGGCACTTCCCGCAGCCGAGGCACCCGTGCATCTTTTTCCCGGCCAGCTGTACGAGCTCGGTCTCGATGCCTGCCTTCTCAAGTTCCTTAAACAGTGTCCGTACAAGGATCGCGGTGTTGCCGTCCTTGCGTGCGCTTCCGTTGAATGCGACGACTTTCATAAATTTTCCCTTGTGAATAATTCCCGTTAGTATCGCTCCTGCAATAATACTGTCAGTAGACCCGGGGATACCATGGGTGCGCGCGGACATCCGGGTGGGATAAACGGGCAGTACCGAAAAGACATCCTGTGAGCGGCCGGATCCGGGAAAACTGGGGTACCATCTTATGAACCTGCGCGCCAAATAGTCGTGCGACATGAACTCAAGGTTGCAGTTTTCCGATCTCTCACTCTCAAAAGAGATCGCGAAAGCCATAGAAACTATGGGCTTTGAAGAGCCCACCCCCATCCAGGCACTCGCCATCCCCCTCATCCAGGCCGGCCGTGACGTGACCGCACAGGCACAAACCGGCACCGGCAAGACATCAGCGTTTGGCATCCCAGTCATAGAGAAAATCGACGCATCGCAGCGGGTTGTGCAGGCCATCGTCCTGTGCCCGACCCGGGAACTCGCCATCCAGATCGCAGAGGAATTCTCTCATCTCCTCGCGTACCTCCCGAAAATTACTGTCCTCCCGGTCTATGGCGGCCAACCTATCGAACGCCAGCTCAGGGCTCTTGCCCATGGCGTCCACATCGTGATTGGTACCCCCGGACGCGTAATGGACCACATGAAGCGCCGCACCCTTTCCCTTGACAACGTCTCGATGGTGGTGCTTGACGAAGCCGACCAGATGCTCGACATGGGCTTTAGGGACGACATCGAGCGTATCTTAAAGCGCATCCCGCAGAAGAGGCAGACGCTCCTTTTCTCCGCGACAATGCCCCAGCCCATTATCGAAATCTCGAAAAGGTTCCTGAACAAGCCCGAGTTTGTCCGGGTAGAGTACCAGGAAATCACCGTCCCTGCCACTGAGCAATCCTATGTCGAAGTACGGGACCGGGACAAGCTCGAGTCCCTCTGCCGGGTGATCGATGTCGTTGACCCGCATCTTGCGATCATCTTCTGCAACACAAAGAGAGGTGCAGAAGATCTCGCCGGCCGTGTCCGGGCACGGGGTTACCGCGCCGAGGAACTCCACGGCGACATGAAACAGTCCCAGCGTGACCGGGTCATGGGCGGATTCCGGAAAGGCTCCATCGACATCCTGATCGCAACTGACGTTGCGGCACGCGGGATCGATGTCGAGGATGTGGACATTGTGATCAACTATGATGTCCCGCAGGACGTTGAGTACTACGTCCACCGTATTGGCCGGACGGGGCGGGCAGGGAAAAGCGGCCGGGCGATCACTTTTGTCACGCCCCGGGACTTTACGAAGCTCCGCGAGATCCAGAAATACATAAAAATCCAGATCCCAAGAAAACCTCTCCCGACCGCCAATGACGTGGTCGAGTCAAAGACAAAGACGATCCTCGAAGAGGTGCGCGAGACCGTCCAGAAGGGCGGCATCGAACCGTACGCCCGGATGGTCGAACAGGAAAGCGATGGGGAACTCACGACGCTTGAGATCGCCGCTGCTCTCCTGAAAATTCGCATGGAACCGGGTGCAGATGCAAAGAAGGAACGCGCTGTCCCGACCGATTTCGGAGATACCGGGGCAGAGGCCGGGATGGTACGGTTCTTTTTAGGCCTTGGCCGCGACCACAACGTCGCTCCAAAGGATATCGTGGGCGCCATCGCAAATGAGACCGGCATCCCCGGTAAATCCATCGGGGCGATCCGGATCCTCGATACCTATTCCTTTGTCGAGGTCCCTCGTGACTGCGCTGAAGAGGTCTACACGATCATGAAGGAGCGCACGATCCGGGGCCAGCCCACCGGAATTGAGCCGGCGCAGGGCAGGCGGGAATAACCCTGCCATTGAGGAAATTCAAATAAAACCCTTTTTCTGCCCGAAAAAATCGCATATCATGAGCCGACACCCTCTCCTGACAGCTCGCGGCACAAGGCTCGTTCTTTTTATCATCATATTTTGTGATCTTCGTGGCATTGCTCGATTCGACAAAGTATCATGACCCTACGTGCGACACAAGGGACCTGTCCCGGCACACATGCCACAGGTTTTTGAGGTCGCATCCATGTGGGGCGCAGTGCTCTTGCCTTGCCTGCAGGAAATATCAGCTGCGATTGTTATCAGGGATAATTCTAAAGGGTCTGCATGAACCGGGCAGGTTTTCATTTCCCCGGCCCACACACAATCCTAAATATCTCGAAGGTCACAACTTCCAGTATGAATATGAAATTTGTCTTTGGCGGCATCGCGTTCCTGATGCTTCTCCTGGTCGTTGCCGGCTGCTCGCAACCCGCAGCCCAGCAGGCAACCCCGACTCCGACGGCTGCACCGACTATTGAAGTACCAGTAACCACGGAAACAGCCACGGCTGTACCTACCACCCTTGCATCCACCACACCCGGCCCTGTCCAGACGCTGCAAAGCAACTGGGCTGTTGATGTCCAGGTTGCAAGCAACGGGAAGTCTATCGACCCGCAGGTGATCCTCACCTTCCGGGGCGGCAAGGGTATGAATGTAATCCCTGAAATCGATATCACGCTCACCCGTTCCGACGGCACGGTGCTCAGCGACAAGATGGTCCAGCCATTGTATGTCGGTAAGACTGTCAGCCTCGCAGGATCGACCGGCAACAATGACCGGGCAGAAGTCTGGGTCTATACCCCGGCCGGCGACAAGGTCAAGGTCATTGACCAGTATGTTCCCTTCCGATCCTACAACTAACTTTTTTTGGGTACCCGATTATCCGGCAGCACACCTTCCGAATTCCTTACCGGGCCCAGTTTAACCTATAACCCCCGGGTTACCGGGTTGATCTTTTATTGTTGTTTATCGTCGGGGAACAATATATCCCGACATCCATGACACCCTCAAATCAGGATCAGGGTATACCAAAAAAGAGCTGGCCAGTCCTGACAGGCAGGACTTCCCGACGTTATTCCCCGAGTTTCCGGATAGCCGGGGCAAGCAGGTTCTCGTCCCCGATCAGGAAGAGTTGGTCTCCCGATTTGATCGTGCTGTCATTTGCGGGAACAACAATCCCGCTTTCACCGCGCCGGAACGCAATGGCCACAATACCAGACGGCAGGCCAAGCGCTGCAACGGTCGTTTCCTTTCCGGGGGGGATCGTAACGGCCCGGATCGCTCCGCCGTTCTCGTAGAGCAGGATAAGGAGTGCCCCTGAATCATCAGGAGCAAAATTTGGGGCGATCTTCTTCTTTGCCGTATCAATCGTCCTGCTGATCTCGTCTTTTGTGGGCAGTTCCTTCGAGACCCGGTTGTACATGTCCTGTACTGCGACCTGTGCCTTTGCGGCGACCGGTTCTAATGTTTGGGAGATCCGGCCCCGGATCCCCTCGATTCCACCCGCCACTTGGCCGGCGGCTGCCTGGGCGGTCTCCCGGACCTGATCGGAAAGCGGTACCGCCTTTTTCACGATAACAGCGGTGCCTTCCTCAACGCCAAGTGCTGCGATATCGTCTGTAGAGAGCCGGATCGTGTCCTCTCTGACAGTCGAGTCGCTGAATGCCGCAACCGTGATCCACCGGTCTTTTCCAGTCGTTCCTATGTCAAGGTCTTCGCGTTCGTCAATCCCGATTTTTTTAAGGGTAACCCCATTCATGCGTGCGCGGCCCTGGCTGGGAAATGCCCGTTTCTGGATGGTAAGTGTAAAATCTTCCATGATATCACAGGATCAACCCCGGCCGCAATAAGGTTTCCGGAGGCAGGACAGACGGAGTATACCAAAAAATTGCACGCAAATTAAACGGGGAAAAAAAGAGCAGATCCGCTTGTTTTTGGTTTGTCCCCCGGGCACTCTGCCATTCCCTTATAGAATCCCCTGCCGGGAGTGTGAGAATTAACACTTATCCGTCTTCACTATACCAACGGTTTTTTAAATCTCACTCGTCCGCAAGATGGAGGGTCTGCCACGTGACTGCTCGTTCTTCCACGGCTTTTTTTATCACCCGCTGTGTCCGGGTGAGCGTGGCACTGCCGTGCTTCACATCCATGAACACAATCCTGATGCTGGAACCCTTCTCATCGGCAACTGCCGAAAGGCCATCGAAGATGATATAATCAACCGGCGCCCCAATGAACCGGGCGTCGGCTGGAAGATACTCAAACGAGGGGAGCAGGGGTGCCATCTGTTCGGCAATCTTTCCTTTCAGGGTAGAACGGGACCGGTTCACCGAATCTTTCCGGATCTCCCCGGCAGCCTCAACTTTCCACCGCTCAAGTTCCGCCCGGTACCGTGCCTCGATCGCGGTGATCTGTGCTTTCACAAAAAACCAGCCAAGCGCAAACCCGATCATGAGTGCGACGACAATATAAACGAGCATCTCTTCAAACGCCATAATGAGTGGTGCAGTGCCGGCCTTTTATTCGGACGGCGTGCAGGGTGAAAATGATCGGTGCGCCATAAAACTTGCCACACTAAAACCAGGAAGGCACACAATAAAGGAACTGTTTCTTTTTGCCACATGCCGGTTCCTGTCGCCGTTAATCCGGTGAGCCATGTGGCCAGAGTGAACCGCAATTCTTTTTTCATGCATGGTAGACTTAGGAAGGTATAGTTATGCAGAAAACTTCAACCCGTAAATACCAGGTAGTCGAGGAGGCAGAGATCGACCTCGTCCTCAAGTGCAGGGACAGTCACGAATTTTATGAGCGGTACCTCAAAGTCTTCCCGGATACGAAGAAAGGTCTCGACAGTATCAGCAAGATCTGGAAGCGCCGAAGCGAGTTTGCAAAAAAACGGCCCGAGGCCATGCCTCAAGCAGAAACCGGCACGAAGACCTCCCGCGAGATCCAGGCACTGATCGCCGAGCAGACAAAGATCATGAGCGAGATGGCAGCACTTACAAAGGAGAACCTTGAAGTGAGCCGGCAGATCCTTTCGGCACTTGCACACCAGAACAGGATCCTGACCGGGCATGAAGAAAAACCAAAAGAGCCCGGGCATCCTGCCGAGCGTGTGCATTCCGCTCCGCCCCAAAAACCGCCGGTTCAGAAGAAAGCCCCTGAAAAGCAGACCCCGATTCTGGTCGGATCATAGCGCTGCACCAGTTTTTTTATTTTAATAATCCCCCGCGCACATCTTTTTTTTACGATCATATTCCAGGCAAAAACCCAAAATTTACCCACTGTTTTAAGGAATTGCGTGCGTGGGGGCTGGGAAAAGACAATCAGAATCCCGGATATTTACTAAATTTAATACGGAATGGAGCATTTACGCCTCAAAGAACCCCATTCTTATATATAGATCCAGATAACATTTTTTGTATATGCCACGAGGACGACCAAAAGGCTCACGGAACCTGAGTGCGTATGAACGCGGAAAAGTAAAACGAATACGTGAGGTTCTGACCCAGAAAGGGATCACGGATTTTGAACGCCTGCGTGATCCTCAGATCCTCAATAATATTTATGTCAGCACTGAAGGCGAAGTTTTTGTGAAATACGGACTGAATAAAAGCGTCACCGTAGAAACTCCGGCTCCCAGGAATAAGTCTGGCGAGAAGATCCTTGCAAAACTGGAAAAGAATATCGCTGCGTTACGTACCGTGATCTAAAAACCTGATTAAAAAAATTTTGCCGGGAAAATTTTCTGGATCCTAGGAATAATTTATACACCTGTGTTTGTACCTTTTTCTGGCACAGTGTTTTTCTAATTCCCGTTGTTTTCTTGAGATACTTCACAAGGGGGACTGTAATTTTGTGCACACGGTGGGAGTTAACCCGCACCGGAATAAACCGACAATCCCCTTGAAAACGGAACGATGGCACAAAAACAATATCCCGTGCCGCCCCACCCATTTGTACACACCGGTGGTCATTGTTTCCCTCATTCCCATCCCGTACCGCATCGCCGCCCTCACGCATGAAGAGCACGCCCTTTATGAGTACCCCATAGAACGTCTCTCTGGGGTGATCAGGGACGTCGGGTTCCGGTGCACAGCCTGCGCGAAGTGCTGCACCCGGGCGTTCAACGGACATGTCTTCCTGCTTGACCGGGATGTAGCCGCAGTACGGGAGATTGATCCTACGGCACTGGAGCCGGCCCCGAATCCTGAGTTCTGCGACCAGAACGGTACATTCTATGTCTCCGGTTATGCACTTCGGGTAAAAGACGACTCGGAGGGATCGTGTTGGTTTCTTGAAAACGGCAGGTGCCGGATTTATAACCGGCGGTTTGCCATCTGCCGCATCTACCCGTACATGCTCCACCGTGAACCCGATGACAAGGGAAAAGTGGACTGGCGCCAGATATCCGGTCTTGACCAGCACGGAGAATACGACGCAAAGATTACGGATGATGAATGCCTTACCATCGCCCGCGAAACCATGGAATACGAGCACGCATTCCTCGCCCACCAGATTGCGTTTCTTGAGTGTCTCCATGACTGCTTTACCCGACACCAGCTCCGGCACGTCCAGAAAATCTATGATGACCGCATGCGGCAGTACAGGAAGGGGGCGCCAATCACGATCATGGTTTATTCTGACGGGCAACTGGAAAAACAACGGATTGTGAAAGGTGATGTGCCCCGTTAATCCTACCGTGGCGGTATGTACTTTGTGAGCGTGAACCGGATTGCCGCGCCCTCTTTCGGGTGACCTGCCACGCGGTTATCGGCCCATACCCTGCCACCATATGCCTCTATGAGCAGCTTGACGATATGGAGACCCAGGCCGTAACTGCTGCGCTTGTCCGTCCCTTTGAGGAACCGTTCAAATATAACCGGTTTTGATCGATCGGCGATCCCTGGCCCGTTATCAGTTACCGACACTTCGACAGTACCGTCATTATTGTCCCGTGCGCTCACGGTAATCCTGACATCAGGTTTTCCGAATTTGACGCTGTTTGAGAACAGGTTGTAAAAGACCAGTGAGAGGTTCTCATCTGCAAGAACGGATATATCACAACCCTCGCAGGGGATAGTAAGTGCCGGGAAATGGTCAGCAGCCTGTTTAAACGCATCGTGGAGCGTGACCGGGACCTTTGCTGGAGGGTGCTTGAAAATCTTTGAGATCATCTCGATGTTGCGGATGACCTCCTGATCCTGGATGATGATCTCGGTAATGCGCCGGGCATAGATCTTCTCTTGGTCTCCAGCTCCCTCTTTGATGAGATCGGCAAATCCCCGTATCGCAAGCGTTGAATTCCTGATCTCGTACGTGAGGACATCGAGATAGATGTCCAGGTACAGGGTTGCCTTCCGGTGTGCCTCGGCCAGTTCCCCACTGCGCTGTGCCAGTGCAGTCTCCTTTTCCTGAAGATCCTGCAGCAGGGTATTGAACGATCCGTTCAGGGAAGCGATCTCATCGTCACCTGTTACCGGCAGGCGCCGGGAAAGATTATGGGTCTCTGTGATCTGCTTCACAGAGGTGTTTAGTTCAACGAGTGGCATGACGATATGCCGGCGCAGGAAGAGGATAATCACAAGGAGACTGATAATACCAATGGCTATCGATGAGATCACCATAAATTTCAGCGTTGCCATGATCTGCGGGTACATAGTGCGGGGACTATCAACCTGGAGAAGAAGTGCCGGGCTGCCGGAGATGTCCCGAATCACGGTATATCCGCTGATGATCGAGGCATTCTGAGGGCAGCTGACAATAGCAGGGGTAACCGTCTGTTCCGGGGGACGGAGATCCAAGCCGGGAACCGGTGGTGCTTCTTCAACCGGGATAAGATGAACCGTTACCGCAGAACGGATCTGCAGCGATGCGATCTGATCCTCGTCATATGACCGGACCATGACCAGCGTCCCGTGACCCGGGCCCTCATCATTACTCGGTAAGATCGTGTGCATTGAGACGAGCATAGGGCCCTCGGGCAGGGTGATAAGCCCGGAACGTTCAACCTGTTGTTTGCCGTCAGGCAGGAGTGCACGATTATTGTCGATATAGACAATCAGGCTTTGCGGAACGCGTGTGACCGTTCCGAGCTGCGGATCATACCACTCCGTGATCACGGGATTTCCCCCGGTATCGTACAAGAGAATCCCATTGATCTGGAGATTTTTGTACGTTGCGCCGGGTTCGATATCAGATGCAATAAATGACGGGTTATGATCATCCATGAACTGATAGGGCTGGTCCCAAATCGCCCAGTCACGGGCACTGTTGGAAAGCTGCATGGTCTCAAAGGAGAGCTGGTCGGTCACCCGGTTTACATCGGTGGCAGATACACCCTGCTCAATCTGCTGGTAGGAGGACAGGGTAAAAAACTGGGCGATGAGGGTCATCGCAATGATCATAATACAGATGGTTATACCCAGGATCAGAAGCGTGCGCACCTGTATTTTCATGATAGTTTAATTGATCTTCATCTACTCTTCTATTAAAATACGTGTTGTTTTATACCGGTGATGTTTCAGAACAAAGAGGAGGATCGGCATTACACAGCGCGAAGCACCATGAGAGTGATATCGTCGTGCTGCGGCCGGTCTCCGGCAAATGCGGTAATGGCAGCAAGAATATTTGCAAGGATTTCATCGGCTGTAAGGGCACGGTTCTCCGTGATCACACGAAGAAGCCTCTCTTCGCCAAACTCCTCTTCACGATCGTTGATCGCTTCGGTTACCCCGTCGGTATAGAGCACAAGGACGTCACCGGGTCGCAGATCGACCCTGACCGACTGGAGATTGACATCTTCAGTCACTCCAAGCGCGATGCCCTTAGCCTTGAGAAGGACGACATCCGATGATGTGCCCTTCAGGAGCAGGGGCGGGTTGTGCCCGGCGTTCACGTAGTTAAGCGTCATCTCCTTTGAATCGAGGATCGCATAGAAGAGCGTGACAAACATGCTCGTCTTTGAATCCTCACAGATCAACTGGTTCGCGTGCCCGATCGCAACCGCAGGATCCGCATTTGCAAGGGTACTGGCCCGGATCAGCGTGCGCGAGAGTGCCATAAAGAGTGCAGCCGGTACTCCTTTGCCGGAGACGTCAGCGATCACAAGGCCCCATTGGTCTTTCCCGAGCGGAATGAAATCGTAAAAATCCCCCCCGACCTCAAGCGCTGGAACATTCTTTGCAGCAATTTCAACACCGGTAATTGTCGGCGCGGTATCGGGAAGGAAACTCTGCTGAATCCCTTTTGCAATTTCGAGTTCCTTTGCATATCGCTCTTTCTCGGCAGTCGTCCGCTGGAGTTCATCGATGTGATCCTTGAGATCAGCGGCCATTGTATTGAAGGAATGCGCAAGGTCCTCAAACTCGTCTCCGGTTGTAATCTGCACCCGGAACCCAAGGTCACCGGCCCCGATTGCTTCAGAGCCGCTCTTGAGCGCAGCGATTGGGCGGGTGATTACCTGTGCAAAGAGGATAGAGAGCACGGTCACAAGGATGAAGAGCAGGATGAAGAGCACGACAAAAAGGGTCTTTGCCGCGTCCATTTTCTGGTTTAACTGTATTCCAGTCTCACCGGTGGCATTCACGATCTGGGCCCGGGTCTTCTCGGCAGGCGCGATCACATCGTCAACCGGCACAACAATGGCAACACTCCAGTTGACACTGTTCAAGGGTGCGTATGCGACGTATTTTTCGCCGTCGCTAAACGGCACCCGGGCAGTCCCGTTCTTACCGGCAACCATATCCCGGGCGACAGCGGCAAGAGCGGAGTTGTTGCTCAAAAGAAGGTTCTCGGTTGCAAACGACTTGTCCCACCCCTTCTCACCGGCGGTGATACCAGGGCGCGCGACTACGTTGCCACGGCGGTCAATGAGAAGCGCGTAGCCCCGATCACCGATCTGTGTATTGATGATCTGTGTATTAATGGTCGAAAGTGTGACATCGGACCCAACTACCCAGGTCTTCCCGTCACTTATCCCTGTGACCGGCCGCGAGCAGGTCACCATGAGTCCCTTGCCGGCGGCATCGATATACGGGTCCGACCACGACAGGGTGCCGGTCTTTATGGCCCGGACGTACCAGTCCCGGGTACGGGGATCATACGAGGGGGAGATACCGGTGACCCAGGGATGGACATACTGGATGCCGCTTCCCGTACCAAGGTAGACCTGCGTGATACGGGGATCCGACGCAAGCACCGGGCGCATCACGTCATCCATAGAGGCAAGGGAGAAGAGCTCGTCCTGAACATCCTTACGGGTAACACCGGGTGCGAGGATATACACCGATGAAGCGTTTGGATCCTGCGGATGTTCAGACTGCGAGTAGAGCGGGCGGGGAGAGGATGCACCGGACCGGGCCCGCACCGTGGTGGCGTACCCGGCAAGTGTGTTCATCTCACTTTCGACCTGAAGGAAGACCACGTTGCTGATATCTGCCTGATCAGTGGCAAGCCGCAAGAGGGAGGCCTCGGCATTTGCTTCAAGGGCCGTCGAACTTTCAGAAACCGCACGGTCGCCCAGCTGCCCGCTGCTGGTAAGGGCATACGCACCCATGTCACTCATGGTCGAGAACGCAGCGTATCCGACGACCCCAAGCGCCACCATAGATAACGACAGAAAGACAATCAGGATCTTTGCCCTGACCGTCATCTTTTGCCACGGACGCGGGGTGCTCATCATGACCGTGTTTGTAAAGATTGAGGGAAAATTGTTGTTATTTTGTCAGGTTTTTTTGACCGCATGCTTTTTGTTTTTTATACCAAACGGGATGACGCAATTGTTATCCAACGCCACAAGAGCCGGCAGTGAAGCGATCTCTTTTGTAAATGCGTGGAAAAAAGTGATTTTTCTTTTTAGATGTTTCCCGGGCCAAACTGCTGCTGCTGGGTGGGGGCAAATGCACCCTCGACTACACCGGGGCCAAAGATGCCCGGTGCCGAGCCGGTCTTTGCATAGGTGTACAGTGCCACGGTGAAGATTCCCTGCATGGCAGAGGAAAGGATCGCAAGGACGGCAATCAGCACGATAAAGAGCGCAAGCGCAACCATAAAGAGCGTGGAGTTGCCGATAAAGAGCGTGCCGAGCACAAGGAGCAGGCCGACGATACCGATCGCGGCAAAGATAAGGGTGATCGAGATCGTTCCGACAACGCTCTCTCCCCAGGTCTTCTTAAAGAGTTCCACCGATTCTTTCATCGCGGAAAATACGCCCTTGTCCTCGAACGCAAGCACCGGCACCACAAACAGGGTGACCAGGCTCCAGACCCCGCCGACAATCGAGGCGGCAATCTGGCCAAGGAACCCGGCCCGGTCTTCTATCATGTGCAGGATCAGGCCGACGGTCGCAGCGACAATCGCCCAGGCAAAGATGGAGCCGATGTGGCGGCCTGCGGCAGAGAGACCCTCCCCGACCGTCATGCTCTTCCCGTTCAGTTTTGCATGCACGCAGCTGATCAGTCCCACGTTAAAGAAGATAACGACAAAGTAGCTGACCAGGTAGAACAGGAATAAAAGGATAATTCCTGCGACGCTGTTCGTGGCAAGCGAGTACGCACCGTTGGTAAATATCAGCGGCACGACAAAGGTTGCGATCACAAGCAGGGTGACGATACCGGACAGGATCGGGAATGCGAGGAGTTTTTTGTCCTCCATCAGGATCCGCCAGCTCGCCTTTACCAGCTCGAGACTCCGCATAATCCGTTCGAACATAGTTTTTTGTTGGCAGTTTCATGGTATGAATGTATTTCAAAAAGGATTGGCCGGCCGGGGGTTCACCGACAAGCAAAAATACACTCGAAAAAACCGGCACTGATCATAACACGCTCATCGCGCGCCGGAGCACCACCCTGACACTCTCGGATACAACAGGAGATCCAGTACTTCTCTAAATTTTCCTTTACAAACATCAGATTTTTTTTAACAGGACTTCCCGGAGTGATTCCCGGTCCATTGGGGGGGATCCCCTCCTGCCAGCCCGGGGTGGCACCCCCCTCTCCCCAAAAGGAGAGGTACCCTGACCCCCCGACCAGTTTTTTTTAGCAGGATACCCCCACCCCCCTCTCCGGGCATAAGAGGAGGCCTACCCCCCCTTCCCTGCATTTCCAGAACCTGTGCTTCGCGTGGAGTTATCGTCTGAAGGTATATTTTGCCGGCCGATGGCTTAGTGGGGGTAGGGGCCTCTTTTCTTGCAAGGGGGTACCCCCCGCTCCCAAAAAGGAGGGGTACCCTGACCCCCGACCAATTTTTTTTAAAGCCGTACCCCCACCCCCCTCTTGTGGCCCGGGAGTGGGGGGTGCCACTTTTGTACAAATGGGGGGGTACCCCTTCCTGCCATAAAGTGAGGGGGTGGCTACCAAAAAACGCCGGGGCCAGCCCGCATTACCGACCAAATGTTTCCCGTACAAATGCTCCAACACGGGCGACCGCATCCCGGGCTTCAGGCACCTGTTTGCCAAAGATCTGCCAGAAGTGGAACATGCCCTCCCAGATCTCAAACCTGACCTGCACTCCTGCCCACTTTGCCTTCTTTGCAAATGCCGAAATATCGTCATACATGAGTTCGCCTGACCCGGTCTGGATATAAATGCGGGGGAGCCCTGACAGGTTTGCATGGACCGGCGAGGCAAGCGGATCGCCCGGTTCCCTGCCAGCGAGATACAGAGTTCGGATGACCGTGAGCCGGGCTGCCGTGAGCCAGTCGCTGTCCCGGTTTGTTGTAACCGAGGCCCCGCCAAACGCCAGATCTACAATCGGCGACATACAGACGACTGCCGGGGGCATCAGCAGGTGCTGATCGCGAAGCGAAATCAGCAGGTCAAGCGCGAGCGTGCCACCCGCAGATATGCCGACCGGGATAATCCGGTGCGGCGGGTATCCGTGGCTGGCAAGGTAGCGGTACGCGGCAAGCGCATCCTCAACCTGATCCGGGAAGGTATGCTCCGGTGCCAGCCGGTAATCGACCGAGAAAACCCGGGACTGCGAGGCCCGTGCGAGCGCTGCGCAGAGTCCCAGATGATCCGCCGTTGACCCTACAGAGAACCCACCGCCGTGGAAAAAGAGGAGGGTCCGATCCTGCACTGACTCGGGCACCGAACACCACACTCCCCGCAGATCATCCCGGATCGCTACTGGTTCCACGGCCGGGCGCTCATCGGACTGGAATTCTGCAAAAAATTCCGAGAACTCCTGCCGGGCCACCCCAACGGGCTTCTGCGGGTCGGGAACATAGGATTTGAGGATATCCAGGAACTCCTGCGGCGTTTCACGGATCATGATGTTTGGTTATGGTGCGTGGGGGTGATAAAATATGAGGTATACGTATCCTTCGATCGGTTCCCAAAACTGCGATCACCGCCATGCATTTGAGCCGGGACATCGAGATCTTTTCACGTCTTCTGATGTTGGATACCCACGCGGGGTACTGTATTCAGGGTCTTTTTGCATACACGATTGCTAAAGGAAGATTATACCCATGAACGACCACTCCCCCTGCTGCATTCCCGCACCTCCGATGGACCAGTTCAACTACGCGCTTCAGACCTTCGGAGATCAGTCTATGCACATGGTGATCGCATTCGAGGGGATGCTCGATGTGAGGCGCCTGCAGGCGGCTACAGCAACGGTGATTGCCGAAGTACCGGTGCTTGGTTCACGGTTTGTCGACTGCGGCGCACCGTACTGGGAACGCCTGCCCAAAACTGACCCCGAAACACTCATCCGTATCCATCTCTCCGCGGATCCACACCGGGATCTCCCGGGGGTTCTTGCCATACCGGTTGACCCGGCAGCCGGCCCGCAGATCTGCCTTCACATTCTCCGTACCAAAAGCAGCGATACACTCTGTATCACCGTACACCACGCAGCAATGGACGCCCACGGACTGCTTGCCTGTACCCGACTGCTGGCAGAGTGCTACCGGAACCCCGACTGTAAAACTCCCCCGGTGACAGAAATAACAGATCGCTCCCTTGCAGCAGTACTTGCACAGTTCCCGGAGACGGGACTCCTCTGCGATCGGCCCGCTCCTGAAGATCCACCGGCCGGATGGGCTTTTCCCATCGGGCCCGGGGACTACCTTACCCGTGATTTTGCGATACGGACGCTTCCTGCATCCCGTCTCGACGCGGTAAAACGTGCCGGAAAATTGCAGGGGGCCACGGTAAACGACGTCCTTCTTGCCGCATATTTTCAGGCGCTCTGCATTACGATCGACCCCCTACCGGGCTGCCCAGTGCCCGTCATGGTCTCCATTGACCTCAGACGGTATCTCAACGGTTCCCAACCCGTTTCCCTGAATACCACGATCTGCAACCAATCGGTCGCCTTCCCGGTCATGATGACCCCGGACATACAGTCACGGGACGGGATGATCGCATGTGCCCGCGATGCCATGCAGGCGCACAAGGCCCATAATCCGGGCATTGCCTCTGCTATCGACACGGAAACGTTCGGGTATGCCGGGTTCTCCCGCATCCGCGAACGGGTGCAGACAATGAAAGCAACATACGCTGCCTGCCACGCAAACCCACCGTTCCTGGGGAACATTGGTATTATACCTGAAGAGATTGTGGCATTCTCGCAGGACATTCCCGTCACAAATGCTTTTGTGGCCGGTATCGTGATCGATCCCCCCGGAGTTGCGCTGGGGGTGACCACATTTAAGGACCGGCTCACGTTTGTAATCGGCTACGGGACTCCGGCGATCCCGCACATAGCCATGGAACAGTTCATGGATACACTTGTTAGTTTCCTGCCCGGGGAACAGGTAGACCGGTACCAACGGTAAGGTGCTCTACCCCAGGTGGTACAGGAGCGCCCCCAGTAGGGACACATGCAGGTTCCGGTAAGACCGCGTTTTTACGTGCAGAAAGCATTTACCGAGCCGTAGACCACACACGGGTATATGGCACCCTCACCTGTCCGCAGGATCGGTATGGCGATAAGAGAGGCATTTCACCTTAAGGCAAGACCACTTGCCGTGTACGGCGCAGAGGTTGTACCGGAAGGCGGGGCGCCGGTGACATCGGTCAACCGCTGTCTTGCAGCAGCGATGTATCACCTGGCAACCAGCGGGGATAACTTCGCACTCTATGTAGGTGGCGAGGCACAGGCCGGCTGCTGTCCCGGCGGTCTTACGCACCTCGGATTTATCCAGTACCCACCGGCGATCAAATATTTTGTGTCAACGGGGAAGAAGGAGTACCGGAATGGTGAGGCTGAATACCTCAAGGCAAACCCGGAGATCGTCGAACGGTGCTTCAGGGCTGCAGGAACGATCACTCCTCCAGGGAAGTACGTGGTCGTCCAGGCCTGCGAGGCGCTGCCGGATGCAGTAACCGATGCCCGCTCGCTGTGCCTGTTCGGGAACGCGGAGCAGGTACGGAACCTTGCCGCCCTTGTCCACTTCGACCGGGACGAGCCGTTTTTCCCGGTGATCGTGCCGTACGGCCCGACCTGCTCGACGCTGATCACGTACCCGGCCGGCATGGCAGCACATGCCCCGGTTGACACCGCATTTATGGGGCCGCAGGATCCGACGACCAATTATGCTCTCCCTATCGATACCATGGCGCTGGGCGTGCCGCTTTCAGTTGCACGAAGGATGGCAGACAATATCGGGCTGTCATTTGTTGCAAAACGCCCGGATGTGGCATTCCCGGAAAAACGGACTTGAGTGACCCGGGTCACAGCTGATCGTGGTCGAGCCGGTATACGTACCAGGGAAGACGCCGGGCCCCGGTCTTCTCGTAGAACCGGATCGCAGGGAGGTTCCAGTCAAGGACCATCCATTCCATCCGCCCACACCCCCGGTCCCGTGCCACCTTCCGGCAGAACTCCAGCATCGCCCGGCCCAGACCCTGTCCCCGGTACTCCTCGCATACGAAAATATCCTCAAGGTACAGGGTTGGCCGCGCAAGAAACGTGGAATACGTAAAATAAAAGGTCACGTACCCGAATGCAGTATCACCGGTTTTTCCCAGGTACGCTTCGTATTTCGGGTGTTCTCCCAGAGCATCGGCCGCGAGCCGCTCTCTCGCATCGGCATCGGGCGGCAAGAGTTTTTCATATTCAGCCAGTTTTTCAATGAGGTTTACAAATACGCCAAAGTTCGTATCGCTGACCTTTTCCATGGCAAGTGCGGTCATCGTGATCCCTTTCAAAATGATAAAATTCCAGCGGTTATATCGTCATTCATACGGTCCAGCAGGCTCTTTGCCATCACCAGTTGCATCAGCGGCGATCCCATCCCAGAACCGGGTCAGTACCGACCATATCCTGCTGCGCAACACCGGGATCTGTCCCTCCATCAGGTCATGAGGACCGGTCGGCGAGCCGCAGTGTTCATAGAGCGCCCGGTTCACCTCGATCTGGATCCACGGGATGCCTTTACGCCAGTAATGGGCGTTCGAGATAAACCCTCCGGAGAACGGGGTATTGATCGCCACAGCGTCCGCCCCGGGAAATTCTTCCCTGAATTCCCCTGCGAGACGAACGATCCAGTCAGCAGGGCACGTGGTAATGCTCCCGGGTTTTGCATGTCCGTTCAGGTCACCGTAGTTTCCCAGGCAGATTAGGGGCCGGCGTTTCCCGGCATCGCTCTGTTCTGGCGATCCGTACGGCAGCATCGAGTGGCAGTCGAAGGCGATACGGACGGGGTACCGGTCGATGAGCTCGTCGATACGCTGGTGATACGGAAAATACCACTTCATCATCAGCCGATGGATAAACGGGAGATCCGGCAGGTTGCCGGGCAGGTAAACCTTCCTCCCGTCAATAGTCCGTACCTTGATGATACCATCCGGGTCTTTTGGAGGAAGCGGCAACGGCGGGCGGTTGAGATCGATAACCATCCTTGATACAGGAGTATCGAGCGTGGCTTCCACGGATTGGCTAAAATCAAAGAGCGACCGTGTCGCGGGATCGCAGTACCAGTGGAGTTCCTGATCAGAAAGAGCGATCCGGTCGGCAACCTCTGCCGGGACCTCAACGCCACCGTGGGGGATAGAAATGAGAAAGGGATATTTCACAGGTGCCGCTCTCCGGTAAGAGAAACTGTGTCGGGCATTTTTGTTAATGTTTGGATGGGGGATCGCAGGCATGCAGGTACCCATGGATGGTGGTATTACCCCAATGGATCCACACGGAAGGACGAATATTCACGTACAGCCTAAAAAGGGTGCGCGGGTGTTCAACGACACTTGCGATCTGACCGGGTTATCACTGCTACTTTCATTAACACGAAAATATTTATAAGTACAACCGGATACGATCGCGCGAACCTGAACGCGCACAAAACACGGCCCGTATCATAAGGCAGTATCCTGATTAAACCCTATTTAAAGAAACGAAGATTTGGGCTTTATAAATAAAACAATGTAAGATTTGCCACAATCTCCAGTGGAAATAAAGGGGTATAAAAGGATGATCAATTTGCCGGATTGGCATAATATTCAATATACAAATATAAAATTGAAAAAACAGCCTGCATAAATGAAATTTGGCCGGCACATGCGAACGCAGGGTGCCGGGCGCGCACCGGGCCGGATTGTTCTTTCTGAACCGGGACTACAGGAAGTCGCGACCCCCCTTACGAAATGTTTGGGAAAAAATTCCTGTGAAAAACCTGCAAATCCTCACATGGTGTCCATGGCAAGACCCGCCCCACAGGGATACCGGTAATCGGCAAACTTCGAAAAATAAGTATGAGATGAACTCCAGGGGATCCTCTCTTAAAGGGTCTCAGGCAACCAGAGATAATGCCTATTGCACAATCACCGTCATAGAAAACGCGGTTTCATTACCGGTGACCGGTTCCCATGATCGCATGTACACTGCCTTGATCATCTGTGTTCCGGTGCCGGCTGCGTTTATCTCCCAGACACGGGTGCCTCCCGATCCCACCAGTTTGCCGGTGGTGTCCGAAGGTATGAAGGTGTCATTGGTGATCACAAGACCGGGGGTTAGAGTCAGGTTCCACTGGTAGCCGGTAGTCGGGTTCTCTTTAAGATTAAGCGTGATATCTGCGGTCCGGTTCACATATACCGTAGATCCGTTCTGGCTCTCATTGGCAACAATATGTCCTGATAGATTCTGCGGCCCGGTGCCAATACATCCGGCAACAACAAGTGCGGCAAGGCAGATGATGCCCATGCCCATAAACGTGAGGGGGTAATTCATACGATTCACTCCAGACAAATCTCTGGTTCATTGTGCGACCCTTGATTATATATGGTTTTATTTAACTGCAAAAATTCCCGCAGTCATCATAAAATAGGGCTGCACGAAGGAACGGGGAAATTTCAACGGATCGGATAACAAGGAGATTCACTATCATCCAACGGTAGAGTGAGGTGGCTTACGCTCATTAAAGACCGTCCCGGCAAGCCAGAATGCCTCAACAAAGATATACAGTTAATCGTTGATATGATGAGTACACAACCAGGAGACACCAGATGAGCGACGACACCATGTTTGACCAGCAACCGCTGGGACCCGTTACTTTCGCAGAAAACCCCGAACCCCGGTGCCCCTGCCTCCTGCTGCTGGATACTTCCGGTTCCATGTCGGGTAAGCCAATCGCAGAGCTCAACGCAGGCCTGCGATCTTTTTACGAGGAACTCCAAGGGGATTCGCTCGCGGTAAAACGGGTCGAGGTGGCGCTCGTCTCCTTTGGCCCGGTCAGGGTCATCTCAGAGTTCAACACCGCTGATTTCTTCCTTGACCCCACGCTCGAAGCCGAAGGCGACACCCCCCTTGGCGAGGCCATTCTCCAGGGAATCGATCTGGTAAGGAAACGTAAAGACGAGTACCGGGCAAACGGGATCTCCTTTTACCGCCCTTGGATCTTTTTAATCACCGATGGTTCACCAACCGACGAGTGGCAGCGTGCGGCAATGGCAGTCCGGGAGGGCGAGAGTTCGAAGTCATTTGCCTTCTTTGCCGTTGGCGTCCAGAACGCGGACATGTCAGTCCTCCGGCAGATCACGGTACGGCAGCCGCTCAAGCTCCAGGGTCTCCGGTTCCGCGAATTCTTCCAGTGGCTCTCCAATTCCATGAAATCTGCCTCCCGCAGCAACCCGGGGGACAGGATCCTGCTCTCTCCACCGTCAGGGTGGAGCGAGATATGACCTGGAAACACCTCTCTTTGTCGGTCACGGGAAAATCGCACAGTGACAGGAACGAGCCGGGCCAGGATTATTGTCGTACCGGCGCACTCCGGTTCTCGGATCGTGATTTTTTTATTGGCCTTGCTGCCGACGGGGCGGGGAGCACTACTCACGGGGGCGTGGGCGCGGAGATCGCCTGCGAAACACTGTACCTCAAAATCCTCTCCGTGATCCGCGAAGGAGACAATATCTCTTCCGTCACAGATGATGACATCAGGGCATGGGTCACCGCTGCCCGGGAAGCGATTGCCACGCGGACACAGGCCGACGGAAAGCGGATAAAAGATTACGCCTGCACCCTCATCGGCGTTGTTGCCACAAGCGACCAGGCGCTCTATTTCCAGATCGGGGATGGCTGCATCGTGACCAGCGACGGTACCGGGTACCGCACCATTTTCTGGCCGGAGCAGGGCGAATACGCGAACACGACCTATTTTGTTTCTGATGACACGTTTCTTACGCATGTAAAGATCGAACGTCACGAGGTCGCACCTGACGAGATCGCGCTCTTCACCGATGGCCTCCAGAACCTCGTGCTCTCGTTTTCCACCCGGACCGTGCACGACGGATTCTTCCGGCCCCTGTTTGCCGCGCTCAGGAAAAAACCAAACAACGGGTTTGCTGACCTCACGACCCACCTGACCGCACTACTCTCCCGTGATGACGTAAATGCACGAAGCGACGATGACAAGACCCTGATCCTCGCCGTAAATGTCCAAGTGAGCTGAAATAACAATGAGCCCGCCACCGCACCACAACCTCTTTGACAGCCGGGGCAACCCTGTGGGTCTCGGAAAAAAAGTGGGGAGCGGCGGCGAAGGGGACGTCTACGAGATTGCACCCCATCGCATGGATGTACTCGCCAAGATCTACCACAAGCCGCTTACCACGGAAAGGCAGGAAAAACTCCGGCTGATGGTGAGCGGCTGCAACGATGACTTAAAGGAATTTGCCGCATGGCCGCTCGACCTGCTCCATACTGGCAAGAACGGCCCGGTCTGCGGTTTTGTCATGCCGAGGATCACCGATTGCGAACCGATCCACAAGGTGTACGGCCCCTCGCACCGGAAAGAGTCCTTCCCGAACGCCGACTGGAAATTCCTTGTACGAACCGCTAAAAACCTCGCCGCTGCGTTCTACATCATCCACAAGTATGGGTACGTGGTCGGGGACGTCAACGAGGGAAACATTCTCGTCACAAAAAAGGCATGCGTGCGGCTGATCGACTGCGACTCGTTCCAGGTACAGACCCGGGACACGATCTACCACTGTGAAGTAGGGGTCGCCCAGTTCACGCCGCCAGAACTCCAGAAGTCAAAGGATTTTAAGATGCTGCGCACGCAGAACCACGACAACTTCGGGCTTGCCATCCTGATCTTCCTGCTGCTCTTTATGGGGAGACATCCCTTCTCGGGGGTCTACAAGGGAACCGACGATATGCCCATCGAACGGGCGATAGCCGAGCACCGGTTTGCGTTTGGCAGGAGTGCCGCACTCAAGGCGATGGCACCGCCGCCAAATTCCGTCGGGCTCTCCGTTGTGCCAGGTGAAGTAGCCAGCCTCTTTGAGCAGGCCTTTACTGAATCCGGTATCCAGTCCCTGGGGCGCCCAAGCGCAAACGACTGGTGGAATGTGCTCGATGTGCTGGAAAAACGGCTCAAAAAATGCCCCACGGAATCCATGCACACCTATTACACCGGCCTTGCCACCTGCCCGTGGTGCACTCTCGAAAACAGTTCCGGCATCCTGCTTTTCTTAAGTTCTGATACCATTTCCAGGATCGATGTTGCCGCAGAATGGCAGAAAGTCCTGGTGATTAAACCGCCGGGATCCATCCCCGTGATCGATCCGAGGAAGTACCGGTGTCTGCCGGCGCCGCTCTCCCCGGATATCGCACGGGCACTCAGGTTCAGGAAGGTACGGCAGGCTGCTGCTGCCCTTCTCCTCGTCATAAGTGCCGGTCTCACGCTGTGGTTGTGGTCCGGATCGTTTAGTACCAAAGACTTTGCAGGCCTTGTCCCGGCAGTTCTTGCCGGTCTACTCCTGATGTACCCGGGACGGGACACAGGCGAGAGGAAACGCCGGAAAAAAGAGTTTGAAGACACCCGGTACAGCTGGCGGCTCTGGGAGAAGAAATGGAAAGCCGAGGCCGGCGACGCGGAATTTACCGCCCAGTTGGGGGCGCTCACCGCCCTCAAAGGCAGGTACGAGGCGATCGAGCGGGAATACAAGAACGCACTTGTTACCCTCCAGCACACGTCACGGGAGCGCCAGGAAAAGAAATTCCTGGAGAACTGTTTTATCGACTCCTGCACATCCCCAAAACTTGGCGAGAACCGGAAGGCCGCACTACGGTCATTTGGTATCGAGACCGCAGCAGACATCGCCCCCTATAAGATCATGAGCATCCCGGGCTTTGATACCGCCCTCGCCACAGGGCTGATGAACTGGCGAAAGCAGCAGGAGAGCAGGTTTGTCTTTGACGAGCAAATAGGCGTCTCCGCGTCCGATGTCCAGGGTCTGATCCATACGTTCCAGCCAAAGATCCGGCCGGTGGAGCGCGAACTTTTAATGGGTATCGAAAAACTGCACGCAATCCAGCAGAAGATCTTCAAGAATCGTGTCAAGTTCCAGCCTGTCATCGAGAAGAGTGCGCGGGATCTTGCCCAGGCTCATGCAGATCTCTCGGTCTTTACGCTGACCGGAAAACTCTTCTGAATTTTTTGCAGGAGGAAATGGTAAAAACCAAAAAACAACGGGGACACTCAAAACCCCCTGGATCGGTACTGCAAACCATATCATAATAACAAGCAAACCTGGTTTTCGGCATCCGACTTTTGAGATACAGATAAAATACCCCTAATACAATAAGTACGAACCATGAAGTATACGCCACGGCACATAAAAAAATTCCTCGACGAGGGGAAGATCGATCCTGACCTCTGGCAGATCCACTTCCCCCATCTTCTCCCGTCCCATGTCCCCGGATGCGATGAATGTGAGGACAAGAAGAATGATCTCTGCCAGGGCGGGAAAAACCCGGTGGACTGTTTCCTTGGCATCCATGCAGAAGAGGAAGCCGCAAAGCGGGATGACCCCCACCGGAAATCCCACAAGGAAAAATCCAAGGAGTTCTTCCCGGACGCCAAGGGAAAGAAGAAAGTCCCCGCGGGGGCAAATATTACCTTTGATCAGTCGAAGATGTGACAGTACCACCGGTCCACTTTTTTATTCGTTGCGACGCTCCTCCCCATTCGGATCTGTCAGACTCCGTCTTTTTATGCTCCGACGACAAGGGCTTAAGGTATACCGTAGTTGTATGCCTTTTTTAGGACATCCTGCAAATCCTTAAATATACCCCAGTCCGAAGGAGCACTTCTTCAGTAACCGGACAAATGCCTATTTGTCCGGCATTATAATTGCAAATTTTTTAAAATCGAGTGTATTGGGCTCGGATTAAAACGGCAAGCATATATATTATTATTCAACACTCTCCGCCATATCACAAAGGAGGTGACAAGATGTTTGACTGGTCCTGGTTCCTGAATCTGGTAATCGCGATCCTCCAGACCATCGTGCAACACCTGCCGTACGCATAGACGGCTCGTTATCCCCCAGGCTCTGGAAAATCCACCTGTTTTTCTCCACATCCACCGATAAACTCACATCGTTTTACGAGGTCAGGGCGCCGAACCTCATGGTCAGATGTGAAAACTCTATTGTGTACGTATGATTCCAAATGAGTGCGAGAGACGTTTAAAGATCGTCCTGTTGGTCCGGCAGGAAAAACCTGCAAATGATCGTTCGCAAGACAGACCCCCCTTTTAAAAAACACAACGCATATGTTTATCCCGCACAGGGTAGAACGTCATCTCACCGGAAAAAATCTACCTCGGGGTAAAGAAATGTCGAGATCTGTTGTTATCCTTATCCTGTCTGCCTGTTGTATATGTCTGCTTGCAGCACCCGTGCTGGCAATCTATACAACTTCAGACATCGGGGGCTCGCTGGTGAGGGGTCACCAGTTCACCATCGATATCACGGGAAGGCCCAATACAGCATATTACGTCTGGCTGCCCAGCACCTCGTTCCTGTCGGGGGAGGCGCGAGACCAGCCACCGGGGGTTGTCGCCAACCAGTGGAATGTGAAGCAGGATCCTGAAGATGGACCATACACAATCGGCTCGTATCATTACTATAATGGCAACGGGCGGACGATCCTTAATGACGTAGCGCCGTCATCGTCACTTCTGTCCAATACCAGTTATTACGCGCTGGTCACAACCGATGCATCGGGACAGGCGGTTATAGCGTTCGGGACGTCCATGAACACGGCCCTGCGCTCGTATTCCGTCCGGGTCGAGAACCCCACATCGGTAAACAATGACACACTCCTGGTTCAGCGCGGGGATACGAAGGTGACCCAGGGTTCGCTATCGATCGATACTGTTGCCACCCGCCCGACAAAGCCGGAGACCACAGCAACAACCGTCGCGACGCCGACACCAAGCCCGGTCCCCACATCACCAGAAACGACCACAGCAACTGTACCGGTCACTGCACCCGCCACAACCCGCACGGTACCGGTGGAAACCGCTGTCGTCATAATCGCACTCGGGGCAACGCTCTGCGCAGCACGGTACCGGTAAGTTCTCTCCTTTTTCCACACTCATGCCACCAGAACAGGACCCGGATCAGGATCGCAGGGAAACCTGCCCCGGCATCCATCCAGCCGACCGAATCCAGAAATTCTTTATCCGGCCGTTCTTTCTCACGCTGACGATTGGCATCCCGTTCTGCATGTTCAAGGGCCTTTTTGGTCTCGCCGCCATCCGGGTAGGAACGCCGTCAAATCCGTTTATCGCAGGTTTTGGGTGGTGCGTGGTTGCATGGGCATCTGTTGATTTTATCATGAACGCTGTACGTGCAACAGGTGACCTCCTGCATATCCCCACCCCGCTTGAGTACTGCACACTTGCCGAGATTGGACGGCTCGTGCGCCGCCCGATGGTCTTTCTCGCGGCGGATACGCTGCTCTCCTTTTCGATTATCTGTCTCATGCTCTGGTCCGGCTGGATCCTGCAGCTGACGCACTTGGAAGCCTACCTGTGGTACGCGGCAACCACGCTCAACCTGATCAGCATCTCGCTTGTGTCGCTCTACAACGAGGCAAAAAGGGCTGCCTGAACACATTATCCGGTATTGGCGGGGCCATGGCACAGGCAATCGACGACCCGTTCCACAACCTCAGGTGCCCGGGGCAACCTGATATGGCAGTACTGGCCGGCATCCCCTTCAAGCGTCTCAGGATCGGCAGGCAGGATCTCAATGTCCGCACCAGGAAGAAGAGAATCGGCAAGCGGCACGATGCCATCACCGTTATATGTCATACTCCAACTGCCGTTCGGCTGCAATTCACAGGTCTTTCCCTCAAAGCAGGGAAAAAATGCGGGGGTATGGGTGATGTTTTCCGCGCAGAGAAGCCGGTACCTGATATCAGGGCGGATGCCGACCTCCCGGAGAGACGTCATTGTCGCACTCCCCGGCCGGCAAGCCTGAACAATGACATCGGCTGCCGGATCGAAGTTGCGGGGAACAAAGGTGCCGCACAACCTGTCGGTGATCCCCGGCCCGATCACGGGATCGCAAAAGAGTTCAGCGAGAGACGAGCCGTTGTTGGGCGGGCCGATCGCGATGAGCTGGCGCACCGACTCATGCCGGGCGCTGCCATCCATCACTTCGAGCAGGTAACGGGTGATACAGGAGCCGATAGAGTGGCACACCACGTCGATGCTGCCGACATATCCCTGCTCTTCCCGCTGCGTGGCGGTATAGTCCCGCAGGGCACCGGCGATCTTTTCCATGGATGCGCCATTCAGGGACGTGTAATCAAAGCTCCAGAAGGGGATGCCCTCCTCGTTAAGGCGCGGGGTGAGCCGGTTCCAGATGCCGGGATGGCTCTTCCAGCCATGAACGAGGAGAACGGGGGTGGGTTGAGAGTGCATTGTCATGAAACTATGGGGTGAGAAGGAGCATAATTTTTGTGGGATTGGGGGCTCATTCAGGTCAACAAATGAGAGGCTGATCGCCGCTCCCTGTATCCGGGCAGACGGGGAGGCCGCCAAGGGGAGATTACGACCGGGGATCATCCCCGAGCGATTCCCGGCTCCGCATCTGGTAGAGCACCATCGGGTCCATCTCTTTATACTCTTCCGGGGTCGTCCGCATGATGACATTGGTGATCCCGCTGTTCACGATCATCTTCGAGCACAAAAAGCACGGCCAGATCTGGGTGAGTTCGCCGGTGGTGACATCGAACCCTGCAAGGTAGAGCGTGCAGCCCCGGGCGAGTTTTCCTGCCTGGAGCATCGCGTTCATCTCCGCATGCACGCTCCGGCACCGCTCGTAGTTGGAGCCCGAGGGGATATTGTGCTCTTTTCTCCAGCAGCGGTTGAGTTCCGTACAGTCCATCTGCTTGCGCGGGGCGCCGGTATAGCCGGTGGACACAATCGTATTGTATTCATCCACGATGATCGCGCCGAAGTTCCTCCGCAGGCAGGTGCCCTGGTTGGCACACCGCTGCGCAAGATCAAGAAAATACTGGTGCCTGTTAGTCCGCATCAAAGAATTATGGCAAAGCCCGGTATTAAAGGGGCATGGTCCCGGTTCCCGACACAGGTTACTTTTAGGAAATCAAGTGGAGCAGGCAGGCTGCGATATACAGGATTCCTGCGATATGCAGGATGAGGAGGAACGGCACGAGATAAAATTTGATCTTCTGGGTCTTGTGCCGGAACAGGCGCATCGCCCCGTACGCGCCAAACGGGCCGAACAGTGCAGTTACTAGGAGGATACGCTCAGGGATCCGCCAACCGTCGGTGCGGGCCATGTGCTTATCGTACCCGTACAGGCAGAACACGGCGATATTGACGAGCACGTAGACTGCGATGAGAAGCAGGCCGTCGGAAACCGGGATCATCTGGTTATTCTTTCCGTTTTATCGGGATTTAGGTTTTGATAAAGGCGGTGCGCCTGCTACCGCGCAAAAGAGAGAAGTGGAATACGGTATAATGTGTGGATATGAAGAGCAGCCCGGTCCGGCCGGTTGTATGGGTCATGGTTATCGCACTGGCTTTTGTCGGGATTTCCGGCTGTATCCAGTCCCAGCAGCGGACGGCCGGGATGCCGCAGGCGGGCGAGTATGCGTTCCTCGACCACCAGAGATACTATAACGGGATGCTGGTAAGCGGAACATGCCCCCCGTCAGCGATAAACTTCTCCACGTACCACCTCGCAACAGACACCGGGAGCCTCGAAGGACTTGTACTCTTTGAGATAAACGACACCCTCCTCCTCATCTACGGGGAGAGCACGACCCTGTCTGGTGACTACGGAACCGGGGGTTCGGGGATACTTGACGGGGTGTATGCCCTGCCGCACACTGCAGGGGACATTACAATGAACGGGTTTACCTCTGAAGGCACGATGTATCTTACGTATCATAACCAGACGATTGCCCTTGCGCCGGGAACGCAGTGGACGGATATCTCGACCGGCACCGAGGTTACCACGGCCTGCACCCTCAACAGGACCACGACAGACATCCTCACGTATTACGGGAATTACCAGAAATCCACCATAAAAAAGGCGAAGATAGTGGGGTAAACCGGGGATCCGGTACGTACCCGCAGATGCCGGGCCTGTTCACCAGCCGTGATATGCGAGCAGGAGCAGGATGCCGATCATAACGGCCTCCGCGATGCCGATCACCACCCACCGGTCCAGGTGCAGAAAACCGTAGAGCGTCACGGCCGGAAGCGGGGCAAGGGATAGGAAACGGGCTTTTATCTTCGGGTAGAAATCCGCGAAAAGCCCGGCGCCGACAAGCATCCCGATGATCCCGCCAAAGAGCGCATCGAGCGCTCCCGTCCCGGCCGCTCCTGCGACCGTCCCCGGGCAGAGCCCGAGCAGGGCAAACCCGGCGCCGAAGATGAGCCCGCCGATCATGTTCGACCCGAGAGACCCCGGGGAGACGTGCAGTTCGGCATACCCGAAATGAACCAGCAGGTGGACGCCGATCATGGCGACGATGACCGCGGAGAGCATCACTTTTACCACGATGAAATTTTCAAGCAGCAGCTGGCCGATAATCACGTTGTAATCCGTCACCCCGCCCTTCTGGAGAAGGAAACCAAACGCGATGCCGATACCAAGACCGAGCGCGATCTGGGCCTTCCCGTTCCGGTGCAGCCGGGTCAGAAGAGGCATGGCCGCATCACACCCCTGCGACATGGAATATTACAAACGCGGCAACAATACCCCCGATAAAAAAACAGGCGGCGGATACGATACTTGCGAGCGAGAGCTGGCTCGTACCGCTGATGCCGTGGCCGCTCGTACACCCGCCTGCCCACCGGGCCCCGAACGCGAGAATGATACCGCCGGCAAACGCGGCGAGAAGCCGGACGATAACGTTGTCGCCGAATGTGGTCGACCAGAGGCCGGGCACCCATGAGAGATGGAACTGGCCGGAGATGATAGCCGCGATGAATGCACCGATGATGATACCGGGCAGGAGCATCAGCACCCCGTCGACCCGGGGCGGGATCTCGCGGTAATATTCCTTCTTCTCTTCGAGATGGGGATCGACGGCTTTTTCCAGCAGCCCCCGTGCCTTCACGTAGGCCGAGGATGCCCCGAGGGGCCGGTTGCACAGCAGAAACGAGATGCAGACAAGCACGCCGATACCGGCGCCGGCTGCATAGGGCGACCATGTCGCCGGGAAAAGGATACCTGACATACGGGGGCCTCTTAAAATGTCCCGGACTGCCCGGGACAGGATACAAGATATCCCGTACGCAGCGCACATAAAGGTTTGTCAGGTGACATCAGGAGAATCGTTCACTTTCTCCCCGCGCACCCTGCTCCTTTAATACCCCGGCTCCGATGAATTCATTGCATATGATCCTGGGGAAAGGGGCGTATCTCAAGCAGCTGACTGCGGCAACGATGCAGATGAAGTCGGTGGAGGTGGGAAAAGAGATGACCGGCAGCTCCCCGCCCTCGGTCTTTATCGGGAGTTATAACTACCCGGACATCTACGCCGGGCCGATGATCACCCCCATGCACGGCGATACCGGCATCATGGACCGGCCCGAGGACTGGATCGCCTGTCACCGGACCCAGGAAGAGATCATCGGGTACCGGATGAACCTTGTCCGGGGCAAGCGCCTGACCAATGCCTATGACCTCGACAACCGGTTTGTCGACAAGCTCCAGGAGATCGTCCTTGCCGATAGTTCCATCGAGAGCGAAGCGGCGTTTGAAAGCGCCCCCGCAGGGTTCTCATTTTCCGAGGAGCACACCCCGTTTGGGCCGAGCGCCCCGCTCGAACGCTTCGAGATTACGGCACAGCGCTGGGACCGCTCCCTTGAGAAGGTCTACTACGATACCGACCTCCTCTCCCGGGAGGCAGTCCTCGGCCTCCACCGGACAGGGACGCCGTTTTCCACGATCCAGAAGGCGTTCTCGGCCGGGACCATGGGGCGGGGCGAAAACCGGCATCTTGTCCCGACACGGTGGTCGATTACGGCCTGCGACACGATGATCGGCGACAACCTGCTCTCCGAAGTGAAAAAGTGCCCGGTGATCGATACCTGGCGGCTGCATGAATTTTCCAGCCTCCACAACCGGTACGCGGTGCTCCTGATGCCGACTGCATGGCAGTACGAGTGGACCGAGGCGTTCCTGCACGTGCTCGGGAGCGAGGAGTACGTCTTCTCGGATTTCGAGGGGCACAAGAGGAAAACCGGCTACTCGCCGCTTGGCGGGTGCTATTATTCCTGCAAGATGGCGGTGCTCGAAGCACTCGCACAGGAACACCGGCAGGCCGGTGCCATCATCCTCCGGGAGGCGCTGCCCGGGTATGTGCCGATGGGCGTGTTCAATGTCCGGGAGAATGTCAGGAGCGCGATGCGCGAACCGGCAACCGAGTTCGAGGATATCCGGTCTGCACTTGCGCATATCTCCGGGACCTTTACCCTACCCGTCCAGCGGTTCATCACCGAGACCACGCTCTTAAAAGACAGTCTCCGGCAGCGCCAGTGTACCTTAAGCGATTTTGCCCTGCCCCGCTCCCCGCAGGAAAGAACAGATGGTGCGGCGGGGACGGCCTGACCCCGTATCGGTGCCGGACAATGATGACAACCGCGAACGGGAGGAGACAGTGAGCGAAAACCCGGACGTCACAGGTCAGCGGATCATCCTGCATGCGGATATGGACTGTTTCTATGCAGCAGTCGAGATGCACGACCACCCGCAGTATGCCGGAAAACCGGTCGTTGTCGGAGCCGACCCGCAGGGGGAAACGGGCCGGGGGGTGGTCTCCACCTGCTCGTATGAGGCCCGGGCGTTCGGGGTGCGGTCCGCGATGCCCATATCGCAGGCGTACCGGCTCTGCCCGGATGCGATCTTCGTTCGCCCCGATATGGCCCGGTACGTGCAGGCATCCGAAGATATTATGGAGATCCTCCGGTCGTCAGGGTTCCGGTTCCAGCAGGTCAGTATCGACGAAGCGTTTCTCGATGTCAGCCCCACCGGCAGTTTTTGTGCGGCGCAGAAACGGGCAGAAGAGCTGAAACACCAGATCCGCACCCAATGCGGGATTACCTGTTCGCTTGGTATCGCCCCGACAAAGATCGTTGCAAAGATCGCCTCGGATTTCCACAAGCCCGATGGCCTGACCGTTGTCGGACCCGGGGAGGTACCGGCGTTTCTCGCACCGCTTCCGGTCCGCAGGATCCCGGGGATTGGGGGCAAAACAGAGACGGAACTGCATGCGCTGGGGATACAGACCATCGGCGACCTTGCCGCATACGACGTGCAGGCCCTGATCGCGCACTTCGGGCGTTCCTCGGTGGTGCTGCACGAGGCAGCCCATGGCATTGACGAAAGCGAGGTCGTGGAGAGCGACGGGATAAAATCCATCTCAAAGGAGACGACCTTCGGGCAGGACACCAGCGATACGGGTGAAATTGTCGCCACCATGGAGGCACTCATCGGGGAAGTACACCGGTCGCTTACCGCAGAAAACCTGTATTTTAAGACCGTCACGGTCAGGGTCCGGAACGAAGAGTTTGTGACAATCACAAAGGCAAAGTCCCTGCCCCATTACCATAACGACGAGGCCACGATCCGGGCCTGTGCACAGGGGCTGCTCCGGGAACTCTATTGCGGCAGGAAGATCCGGCGGCTCGGCCTCCGGCTCTCGGGACTCAAAAAACAGGATGCCCGGCAGCAGACACTTTTTTGCGACTGATGGCGAGAGGAATGGTGCAAGGGACTATAGGATAAGCCTGAATTAAAAAGGGGATTTTCAGAGGGGTTACCTGTCCGGCCCCACGTTCTTTTCAGGGTGCGCGGGGCGGTTCTGCCGGTACAGGTTCAGTCCGGGTGGGGCCCTGTTTCGTTGGAAGGATCCCGAGGACAATCAGGGAGAACCCGGCTGCCACGAACGTCCCGATGACGGAAAGATACGGGTTGCCGGAAAAGAACGTCTCCCGCAGGGGATAGATCATAAACGAGATGGCAAAGAGGAGCGTCCCGGCAAGGGCCATCGGGTGCTCGGGAAGCGAGTGGTTGAGTCCCGTGATGATGAGCGAGCCGCAGGCAAAGAAGTAGAGCAGAATCATCAGCGCCTTATCGGTGATGCCTCCCGTGGCAAGGATGGCAAGCGGCACGACAAGCATCAGGAGCAGGACTGCGAGCAGGATCTGTCCCCGGACCTGCTTTCTCGGGTAGATGCGATTGTAAGCCGAGGAGAGCAGCAGGATCGCAGCGACAAAACCCATATCGATGAGGCTGGGAAAGGTAATGGTTCCTACACCGAGGAGCACAGCTGCATACCATGCAATGTCTGCAACGCCCCAGAGAGCAAACGCCCCGGTAGCGTAGAGCAGGCCGGTCCCACGACCGTGCCTGAAATAGAGCCAGAGGAATACGGCCGACCCGGTAAATGCCGTGATAATCTGGAGATAATTGCTCAACGACAGGTACTGGCTGGCGGGGACGATGAAAAACGCGAGAGCAAGGGCAGCGGCAATCCCGAGGAAGACCAAAAAAAGCCCGGAAAGGATGGATATTGTGGGGGATTGAAAAGGGGCAGAAGTGGGCGTAGCTTGTGCGGGCATGCTTTTTTTATAGGGTGTATAACGGGAAAAATATACGGGACTTACCGGGAACCTGCACAGGTTATCCGGTCCCGGGAAAAGAACTCCGAACGGTGTAACTGAAGGCCCCTGATGGATATGTTAATGATTCCTGACGCCGTTAATATATGGGGAGTTGTTGGTATAACCGATAATAACCAGAGAAAAGGGAACAACGAGTTCGATCCCAATGCAGTAAATCCTGACGGGACCCCATTTGTCCGGGTCAGGCTGCCCAAGAAATGGAACAACGAGATGTTTGGTTCCGCCGACCTGATGATGGGGGCAAACCATATCCGGGTGCGCTGTTTCGATGGGGTCACGCGTATGGGGAGGATTAAAGGAAAAATAAAAAAGCGTGTCTGGATCCGGGAAGGGGATACCCTGATTGTTGTCCCGTGGAGTTTCCAGGACGACAAGTGCGATATTATCTACCGGTACCTGCCGCCCCAGGTGGACTGGCTGCGGAAGAACCGGTATCTCTAATCCGCCGCTTTTTTCAGGGATTTTTGTAGTCGCTGGCAAAAAGTGCCGGCAAAACATTGCTTCATGGTCATGGACGACTAACTATCTTCTCATCTATGCTGACAAACGAGAAGAAGATCCGGTTGATCCGCGACCGGTTGACCCGAATCGGAATCGGGGAGCGGTGCATGAGCGATGATATGATTCTCGCATCATACAGTATCAATAACATCGGCCAGCTCTGCAGTGTCCAGAAACCCCGACAACCTCAGGCCTGACGCTCACGCTGATTTTTTCTAAAAGACCCCCTTTTTGGGAATGTCCTTATGCATTCCCTGCGCTCAAATTTACCGGTTTTTCCTGTGTGACCATCCAGAAGTACTTAAGCAGGGACAGCATGTTAACTATCACAGTTTTTTGACTGTATGTGAAAGCTATGTATGGATCATCCAATTTTGGCGGTCGCGGTCCCAGAGACTCCGGCCCACGTGAAATGACAAAGGTCACCTGTTCCGATTGTGGAAAAGAGTGCGAAGTACCGTTTAAGCCAACCGAAGGTCGCCCAGTGTATTGCCAGGAATGCCTGCCAAAACACCGCAAGCCCCGGTTCTAATTACATAAACGTATAATTTTTTCTTTTTTTTAAGACGTTTCCTGTCAGATCATTGGTAATCTGCTGATGTGGATAGTGCCCTTCTTTGCACACCGCAGGGTCGGGTCCTGTTTGTTTTGAGGGCTGTTTTTACCTGAAGAGTGCCTTCCCGGTCATACCTGGATCCCGTTGAGGAGCCAGATCTGCGCATTGAGCAGGGCGGCAAAACAGCACCACAAGAAGTACGGCACAAGGAGCCATGCCGCCGGCGCGGAGATGCGCCGGAACGAGATCGCGATTGCTGCGATGAGGAGAATGAGGAGCAGGAGCACGACGAGGGCGGCGGCTATTGCGTGGAGGCCGAAGAAGACGACCGACCAGAGGAGGTTGAGGGCGAGCTGGGCGAGAAAGAGCAGGGCACCCTGCCGGACCGGGGGGTGTTCTGTGCCCTCTCTGAGGACAAGGTAGAGCGAGATCCCCATCAGGATGTAGAGGAGGGTCCAGACCGGAGCAAAGATCCAGCCCGGCGGGTTGATCGCGGGTTTGGTGAGCCCGGCATACCAGCCGGGGATGCTTCCTGCCGTGAAGTACGAGCCAATGCCCCCTATGATAAGGGGGATGGCGATGCAGAGGACGGGCAGGAGCCGGGTGCGGTACCGGGAGATGTCCATGAGTGTACCGGGGCGTCCCCGGGTGATGAAGGTGATGGTGGAGGCCGGCCGGGAAATGTCGGGGGAATGGCATACTGACCCGACCATGACAGGCCCATTTAGCGGGAATGTCCCGGTGATTACGTAAAAACGATATAGGATTACCCTTCATCTCTCACCGGGACTGTTGCCGATTGACTGATACTCTTCCTGAACGATCACAGATCAAAAAAGAACTGATCGCTTTCCTGATCCTCACGTTTGCCGTGACGTACCTGTTTGAATTTGGGGTGTATTGTATCGCAGGCCCGTACACACAGACCTCTGCAAACGTATGGAACCCGACGCTTCCCATGGGGATGCTCATCCCTGCACTGTCCGCCATCGTGTGTATGATCTGGTTTAAGTCAAAGGCGGTGACCCGGGAGACCCTTGTTGTCTTCGGGTTCTTCGTGCTGGGTGTTGCCGCGTATATCCTCGGGGTTGTGTATTCGGTTAACGCCCTCCTGTATATCGGCCCGCTCGGGATGCTGGCGATCATCGCCCTGAACGTAAAAAAGGAGTGGCGAAAGGGCCTTGTGGCCGCAAAACTCTCGTTTGGGAAAAATTTCCGGTACTACTTGATCGTTCCGCTGCTTCTCCTCCTCGTGCTTATCCTTTCGTACAGCCTGAATTACGGGGCCGGCTTTGGGGCCCCGGCAATAGAGTATAGCCCGGGACTGTTCATGGCGATCTTCCTCCCGGGCCTTGCCATGAGTTTTTTTATCGGCTGGCCGGCATTTTTCGGGGAGGAGTTTGGGTGGCGGGGGTATCTCCAGGACCGGCTCTTTCCCCTGTTTGGGGGATATAAGGGGGTGCTCGTCCTTGGTGTGATCTGGGGCTTGTGGCATAGTCTCCTCATTGCACTCGGGTATAATTACCCGGGGCAGCCGGTTCTCGGGAATGCGATGATGATCCTCTTTACCGTCGTCATGGGGATTATCTTCAGTTACGCGGTCTTAAAGACCGGGAGCATCTGGATTGCCGTCCTTCTCCATATGATTGTGGATTTTACCGATCCGCTGGCCGTATCCTACCTCTCGTCAACAACCGAGCCGCTCCTGAGTTTTGGCACGGGTCTTTTCGGGATCGTGATTTTAGGGATATTTGCCCTCGTGCTCCTGCGTTCAAAGGTCTGGACGACCGATCCGGCCGTCCTCCCCCTGGGATCGGAGGGAGGGGACGCGGGGAAGAGCTGAACAGGAAACCGGCCCGGTTCCGGAAAGAATCACTGATTTTATTTTTCGCTTTTTTTTTAGACCGGATCGCACATGGGGGGGAGGGGGTACTCCCCCACCCCCCTCCCCTTCTTTCATTCAAAGTGGGGGTCACCCTCCCCCCCATCTGTCCGGGCAACAGGGGGGCACCCCCTCCCCCTCCGGTTCCGGCCGGGCAATCCGCGACAGTTCACAAAAAAACCGCACAACACCACCCGCTCGTCGGGGGTTCCACGCGAACCACAGGATACGGCCATGCAGAAAAGGTGCCGGATGCGGACAAGGAGGGGGAGGGGGTACTCCCCCACCCCCCTCCCCTTCTTTCGTTCAAAGTGGGGGTCACCCTCCCCCCCATGTGCCGGAGCAAGTGGGGGGTATCCCCCCTGCCCGGGTACGAGAAGAAGATCGCCCGCCGCCTCGTAAAGTACTGCGACCTCGCCATGACATTTACGTGCGGGATCTTCGGGCTCTTTTTTTAGAGAGAAAGCACCGATTCACCTGATCGCCGGTTTTGGGATGCATACTGCGGGCGCCCGTGCCGGGAGCGTATCGCCCGCCTCTTCTCGTATACATCGGTGACCGCCGGTCCGGTCGTGGCTGGTATGTGCCTGTCACAGATTGTGAAAAAACGGCTCCGCGTAGATGCTCTGATGGCGTTATGCGATGAACCGGAGGCACGGCTCAAAGAGCGGGCGGTGGTGCCGGGGCGGTAGTGATGCAGGTGGCGGGATGAAGGAGTGGGTGGGAGAGGATCACACTCTTGTCCCTTTCTCAATGATCCTGATAAAATCCACGAATGCAAACATCTGGTAGCGCTCTTTTCCGGTAATTTCCTGCAGGATTCCCAACACAACCATTCTGTTGACCAGCTTGTTTGCGGCAACCGGACTGATCTTCAGTTTATCCGCCACTTCCCGAATCGAAACGGTCGGATTATCGAATAACAGATCGAGTAACTGGATCGCATGTGTGCCACCCACCTTATTCTCGATGAGTTTTTTAATCGAATTCTCCTTTAACGCGATAATCTCCCGTGCCGACTGGATCGCATTCTCTGATACTTCGATGACCCCTTTTAAGAAAAATTTTAGCCAGGCTTCCCAGTCATCATGGAACCGTACCCTGTTGAGGTGCTCCGCATATTCGGGTTTGTATTTCTTGAGATAGAAACTCAGGTACAGCAGGGGTCGCGACAGCGATTTTGTCCAGTAGAGATAGTAGGTGATGAGAAGCCGGCCCATCCTCCCGTTGCCGTCAAGGTACGGGTGAATGGTTTCAAACTGTGCATGGATCAGTGCCGTTTTGATAAGGACCGGCAGTCTGTCTTTTTCCTGGATGAACGCTTCGAGTTCACGCATGAGCTCTTCGATCTTTTCCGGAGGTGGAGGAATAAAAGCCGCCTGAAAAATCGACCCTCCCGGAGTTCCCAGAAAATTCTGTTTGTCTTTGAATTTCCCGGGATTCTTATCCGAACCCCGTGTCCCGGTAATGAGCGTCTTATGGGACTCGTTGATCAATACAAGATTCAGGTCGTCTTTCCGAAGTTGTTCAATACCAAAATTCATCGCCCGGATATAGTTGATAACTTCCCGTATATCCCGGATATCCTCCTTTGGCTTGAGGTTCGCCTCGAACTCCAGCACGCCCTGAAGCGAAACCTGCGTCCCTTCAATCTGGGCAGAGAGCAGCGCTTCCTTCTTCACGTACATTGCAACAAAGATATCGGGATTCGGGAGAACTTCGGTAACCCCGTCAAGACGGGCCAGGGCCGCATCGGCTTTTGAAAGGAGGAAATGCAGCTCGTCATCGTATACAATCTCCGGCGGCAAAGGATTCGGGATGAATACATCATACCCTCGATCAGATCGGACAAGTTCCCCGGCTTTTCTTCCCATAATTCACCCAAGTTCCTACAACTAACTATACACTTGGTTCATCTACAATAAAACCACGGTTCTAAGTTAACTGGGGTTTACTCAATCGTGCACAAAATGCTCTGCGTATACGATGTAGATACTTAGAAGAGGTTTCTTTGCGTAAGTAACCCGGGACGTAATCAAGAGCCGGGAGTATCAATACCCGTCAGAGTCTTTTCGCAATTGTTAAAAAACCCCTAAAATCATGCGAAAATGTAAACGGCCCGATTTTAGATTATTTTGTTGGAGTCAACAAAATGGTCGTGCTCATCCCGTCTCCCACCCACCCCTCCGCGGGTCAATCAGATAACTCGCAGATTATACCCCTCCGGCCCCACACAAGCCCCCAATTCCCCCAATAACCTCCAGATTTTTCGAATCCACCGCAGAGCATACACCATGAAATATCCCTGATAATAATCCCAAATGACCCGGGATTTCTGCACACGGACAACGAGACAGATCGCGAAGCCCGGGTACGAGAAGAAGATCGCCCGCCTCTTCTTGTATATGTCGGTGACCGCCGGTCCGGTCGTGGCTGGTACGTGCATGTATTAGATAGTGCGAAAACTGATCGCGCACCGCTTTGATTAACGGGTGATGGTTTCTGGTAAGGGGCCGGGGCTGTCGATCTCTTTTCCGGCCCGGCGTTTGAAACGTTTTACAGATAAGCGGATGCGCTCTTCCCCGCATCGCATGACAAATGCCAGAATTTCAGAGGAAGTAAAGCACCGTAGGGAAGACACAAGAACAACCCACGAGGACGTGATTGCACCGGGCGCGAGGGTATCCGGTGCCACGTACAACTACCGGATTAACCCCCGGGATTTCCCGGCACGAATGATGTAATGCGATGAGCGCCGCCGATTCACCCCGGCCAGCACAAGACCGCTTGCCCCCAACACAACCAATCTTTCATTAACACAACCTCACATGTGAAATAATCCACAATGAGCCCCGGTTCTATAATTCGGGCTTTAAATACCCAGATTTTCCGAATGCTGTTTCGAAACCTTTTAATCAAGATCTCACTAATTTTACACTAACCACAAAGAGTTTTAACTCGATGTGCGTGGCATTGCATTTTGAATACTCTCGTGCATTCGCACGCAGGGAGGAGGCTAAAT
>NZ_JBAYLY010000011.1:0-86079 GCF_041663825.1 Methanoregula sp. | reverse complement strand
TGCTGTTGACGGGGATAAATACTTCAACCAGTTAAAAAAGCAGTTCAGGGCGAATCCCAATACCATTGACAAAGCACTCAAATCCCTTGTTGAGGGCGGCCTTGTCGCAAAGAAGGTAAAGCAACTTGTGGATACCAGTGATACCAACAAGACCTACTATACCACAACAAGACTTGGCGAAAAATTGCTGGCCGGCTTATACGATGCCGCACTGCCTCCGCTTGCGGCACACCCGCCGGCCCCTGCGGCGCCCGCCCGCTCCCAGTCCCGCAGCCGTGCCGCACGGGTCGAGGAAGCCTGAACCGGTCTTACTCAGGTCTTCCTGTTTTTCGTAACAGATCAGCCGGATAGGTATAACCTGCGGGTTAGCTGAATGGGCCGCGGAGGGATGGACGGGAAATGACTTGGCAAATAGGGGGAGAGAGCACCTGATTTTTTACTGCTTTGCGTCAATAAACACCAATATTTTTCTACATCTAAAACAATTACCTATAAATAGATAATTTGAAGTGTGCGCCTTTCATATTGGTGAGTACCAAAAACATAAACAAAAATGCAATGTGTTTATACAATTAACAAAAGTTTTATGTGCAATCGAGTCCAATAAGTGATTATGAGTTTAAACGGTAACCTACCCGGATGGGTTGAGAAAGGGCACTCAACTCTCTGGGCACGGTTTGAAAACAAGCCTTTCCGCCTCGATGAGGCCATTAACGTCCTTGGGGAGGTTGAGCATGATTCTCCTGAAAAGGTGCCTGTCCTGCTCTCCCGGCTACGAAAGGCAGGTCTGCTTTCTGTTACCTCAGACGATAGCGATGCACGCAAGAAGATCTACCAAGTCATCAGCAAAGACGCTCGGGTCACTAAGATTTTTGAAACCGATACCAATCTCACCCGGGGCGACCTTGAGGCCCTGTTGAAACGTGCCGCAGATATCATCAGGACCCGTGTTGATTACAAGTTCATCCTCCTGCCCCTGTTTCTCAAGCGGATCAGTGATAAATGGGAGCTGGAGTATGAATCCACAAAACAAGAGGCCCTTGATGATGGGTACTCGGAAGCTGAGGCCAGTGCCGAGGCCAAGCGGGCGATGTACCATGATTTCGATCTGCCGGACGATTTCCTCTGGGAGAATATCCGGAAGTCCGTGAATAACCTTCCCGAAGTGTTCTCAAAGGCGCTCAAGGAAATTTCCGAACGGAACCCAGAACTCAGCGATGTTCTTGATTCGGTTGATTTTATCGAGTTTGCAAAAAGCCAGGAAAATGCGGAGATCCTCCGGCAACTGGTTGAACTGTTCAGCGAGAAGAAACTCCATCACGTATCCCCGGATATCCTCGGAGATGCCTATGAGTGGATTCTCCGGTACTTTGCACCCCAGAAGGCGAAAGAGGGGGAGGTATACACCCCAAGGGAAGTGATCAGGACCCTTATCGGTATACTCGATCCGAAACCCGGCGAGAGCGTGTATGATCCCGCGTCAGCTTCGAATGGAATGCTCATTGCTGCGCATGCGCATGTCAGGGATCACTTCGGTCCTTCTGCGGCTGAACAACTGTTCCTCTTCGGGCAGGAAGCGAATGCGAAGACCCTCGCGTTTGGCCGAATGAACATGTATATTCATGATATCCGGAATGTGCAGCTCGGGTATGGCGACACGCTCCTGTATCCCAAATTCAAAGACGGCGAGACGATACAGAAGTTCGATATCGTCGTCGCGAACCCTCCGTGGAACCAGGACATGTACGACGAGAACCAGCTCAAAAAAGGCGAGTTCTGGAAGCAGCGGTTTTCCTATGGGTTCCCCAACCGGCAGTCGGCAGACTGGGCGTGGATCCAGCATATGCTTGCCTCTGCAAAGGACGGGAACGGACGCGTGGGGGTTGTTATCGATAACGGCTGCCTCTTTCGGGGCGGCAAGGAGAGGGCCATACGCCAGAAGATCCTTGAGGCGGACCTGCTCGGCTGCGTGATACTGACCCCTGAGAAACTCTTCTATAATACCGGAGCTCCGGGTGCCCTGCTCTTTTTCTGGAAGAACAAGCCGGAGGAGCACCGGAATAAGGTGCTTATCATCAATGCAGCACAGGAGTTTGGGAAGCATCCAGATGTCAGGAAACTCAACATCCTCGCGGACAAGAACATCGAGAAGATCGTCCGTGTGGCAGACACCTGGGAGGAGATTGACGGTTTCTCGAAGGTAGTCCCGCTCGCAGAGATCGAAAAGAACGATTTCAGCCTGAACGTGACGCTGTACGTATCGCCGCAGAAAGTGGTCGAGGAAGTCGATATCCCTGCGACGTGGGCTGCGATAAAGGGTGTGGAGAAAGAACTACTGGCGGTAGATGATCAGATTGCCGGGTATCTCAAAGAGATCGGGTACGGGGGAGGGGAATAATGGCTGAAGAAAATTTGCCTGAAGTATATGACGCTGAACGGGCAGCATCCGAATTTATAATTTATCAGACTGAAGGTGGAGAGACCCGGGTTCAGGTTCGATTGTTTGAACGATCCGTTTGGTTAACTCAGCGATTAATTGCGGATCTGTATCAAAAATCGGTAACCACGATCAATGAACACATACGGAATATCTACGAAGATACAGAACTCGATCCCGCGGCAACTATTCGGAAATTCCGAATAGTTCAAAGTGAAGGTGGCAGAAAGGTCGAACGACTTGTAGATTTTTATAATCTCGATGTTATTCTTGCAGTTGGTTATCGTGTCCGATCTTCTCGTGGCACACAATTCCGCCAATGGGCAACGAAGAGTTTACGGGAATACGTCGTTAAAGGGTTTGTTCTGGATGATGAACGCCTCAAAGAGGGGACAGGTCTTGGAGAAGATTATTTCGATGAGCTCCTTGAGCGTATCCGGGATATCCGGGCTTCTGAGCGGCGGTTCTACCAGAAAATAACCGATATCTATGCTACCAGTATCGATTATAACCCCCATCACCAGATAACACTGGACTTTTTCAAAACGGTGCAGAACAAGATGCACTGGGCAATCCATGGACATACAGCTGCTGAGCTGATTGCAGAGCGGGCTAACGGGAATAAACCGAATATGGGGCTGACCACGTGGAAGCAAGCCCCGAAAGGCCGGATACACAAGACCGATGTGACTGTTGCCAAAAACTACCTCACGCAAGAAGAGATATCGAACCTTAACCTGATCGTGAACCAGTACTTGGACTTTGCTGAGTTCCAGGCACGCCAGCGAAAATCCATGACAATGGAAGACTGGATCGTGAAACTGGACGGTTTTCTGAAACTGAACGACCGTGAGATTCTCCAGACTGCCGGACGCATCTCTGCTGAACGTGCACATCAGAAGGCTGAAGCAGAATTCGAACAGTTCGAACAACGAAGGAGATTGCGGGAATCCTCCGAACCGACCAGTGACTTTGATCATATGGTGGATGAAATAAAGGCACTCCCTTCAGGGAAATCGAAGAAGAACGGTGGTTCTGCATGACGGGGATTGTCCCGATGCCGGCAACTATCTGGAAATTCCAGATAGTTCGATTTTTTGGTACGCAAGATGGAAACGATCTGGAAACCCCGACTCGTCCAAATAATACCGAAAATGCCAAAAACACCAGAATGTCGGCCGGAATTGCAAACCAAGCAATTTTAGATCGTTTTGTTGACGCCAGCAAAACGATCGGTGTCTTTGATCAAACAACAGGAGGGATTTCTTATGCCATCTCCCGATGAAGTCCTTCCCGCTGCATTTGCGTTGCACAACTCCCCCCGGAGATATGCTCTTCTTGTCGGATCCGGTATATCACAGGATACCGGCATTTTTACCGCAAGAGAAATTACCGATGACATTCTCCTTCAAGCGGCAGGAGAGAAAATAACCCCTCCCCGGGAACCCATCGATTGGTACAGGGAAACGCATGGGAATGCTGAACCCACCTTCACCGGCCTTTTTGAAGAATATGCTCAATCGCCCGATGATCGTGAAGCGTTTCTCCGGCAATATTTCGAACCTTCTGAAAAAAACGGTAATGCACAGGTAACGACACCCACTCCCGCCCATATGAGTATTGCCCATCTTGTCCGGGATGGAGTTATCAGCGTCATCATTACGACCAATTTTGATAACCTGCTGGAAAAGGCGATAGAGCAGGTAACCGGGAAAGTGCCGGTCGTGATAACCTATGAGAGCGACCCAAGGAAGATGGAAGTCGCGGGAGAGCACTGCCGGATCGTAAAGGTTAACGGGAGTTATCCCGGTACCGATTTGAAATTGACACCGAAGGATCTCGCAGAGTATGTTCCCTCCCTGGCAGCGTACCTTGACCGAATCTTTTCAGAGTACGGTCTTGTAATCTGCGGATGGTCCGGCGAACACGATACCGGTCTTGTAAAACTCCTCACTGCTGACAGAACAAGGCGATTTGCCACCTTCTGGTGCAACCGGGAGATCCCGGAGAAAATCCCGGAAACGATCAGGACAAAACTGCATCTCTCAACCATCGGGATTACATCAGCAAACGAATTCTTTGGCGATCTCGAATCCCAGATTGCCATGCTCGGCCGCCATGAGCGGAAAACTCCGCTCACGGTTGAACGTGCAATCCAGAATGTCAAAGATGTATTAAAAGAGTCACGACCTGAATTGACACTCCCGGATTTAGTGAACAATGAATTAGATAAAGTTCTGATCGAACTCAATAAAGAGGGATATGTAAAGGATATACATATTGATGGTAAAGCTTGTTATCGACAGAGACTTGAAGATCTTGAAACCGTGACTGCTCCCTTGGCAGCTATGGTGGCAACAATCTCATTTTATGATAACGAAAAATATGGAGATTTACTATCTGATATTATTGAAAGGTTGATCAATTTAGAAAGGAGAGAGCCATTTCCAATTGGTCATCGAAATACAACTTATTTCTCATCTGTTGAAAAATTATCTGAATGTCTTAATAATTTGAGATTTTATCCTGCGTTACTTGTTATTTATTCCAGTGGGATTGCTGCAGTAAAAAAATATAATCTCAAAACAATCGAGGCAATTTTACTAAATCCCTCTATTCGAGAATTTGATTTAAACCATGTCAATTATTCACCTTATTTCAGGTATGTAAACGTCACATCGATTTTCGGTTGTGATCAACACCTTATAATTGAATTTAATCAGGCTAGATTCGGAACTGCACAGTACATGTATTATTATCCCTATCGTGTTGTTCAATCGATTATCCAGTCTTTAATTCCAAGCGAGATTGCCTACGAAGCGGCATTCGATATATTCGAATATCTCTATGGGATTTGTTTTCTTTCTCGTGGCGGAAAAATTAGAACAAGTTCCGTTAAAGATCCCACCAATCCTTTATTGACGCGGGCTTGGGTGAAAACCGTAGGATATGGTGGTCGCGGTCGAATGATGTTACCACACTCTGTCAGATCATATATCCTTGAAATCAACTCACGGGCTGGCGACTCAAAATTTTTCGGACATGATTTCCAGCGGTTTGAACTATGCAATCATGATTTAGCTGAATATTACGAGACAGTACCGCCATTGACCAGAATACAGCCTGCTGGTGAAGTCGGAGGTGAAAATTGAGATGACAATTACCCCCTCATTATCGGCTCATGGCGACCCTTTCGAAATCTGGCCAATTGCTGTATTGAATGACCTCGTATATATCAATCCTGAATCTCGCGACCCTACACTAGATCCCCAAGATAAATTTTCTTATATCGATATCGATTCGGTTGAAAATGGGACCGGATTAATTAAGGGTGTAAAAATAATCTTGGGAAAAGACGCCCCCTCGCGAGCCCGCCGTATTGTACGGGCGGATGATGTAATTATGTCAGAGGTACGCCCGTATCTCAAAGCCTTTGCAATTGTCCCGAAAAAACTGGATAACCAAATTTGTTCTACCGGGTTTGCGGTGTTAAGAAGCAAGGGAGATATTGAGCCGGAATTTTTACTCAATGTACTATTCTCCAATGAAGTTATTGAACAATGTAACCGGATGATGGTCGGGGCTCAATATCCTGCTCTTAATGATTCTCAAGTGAAAAAGATCCATATCCCCCTTCCCCCTCTCCCCGAACAGCGCCAGATCGCCACCATCCTCTCCACCGTTGACAACGCCCTCCAGCGCTCGCAACAGGCGATTACCGAGACGGAGCGGCTCAAGGTAGGCGTGATGCAGGAGCTGATGACGAAGGGCATCGGGCATACAAAATTTAAGGAGGATCCGGATGTCGGGAGGGTGCCGAAGGAATGGAATGTCAATTCATTAGAGCACATTTCAGAGCGGATAACTGTAGGTATAGTTGTAAAACCCGCAGATCATTATGTCGCACAAGGAATTCCAGCATTTAGATCATTTAATATCTTGAGTGATAAACTCAACACGAATGATCTTGTATTTATTTCAAAGATTGAAAACGATAGTATCTTCCTAAAATCAAAGATTTTTTATGGAGATATTCTTGTTGTAAGAACTGGAACTCCAGGAACTGCTTGTGTAGTACCGAAAGAATTTGACGGTTGTAACTGCATTGATTTGATTATAATTAGTCCGAAAAAAATAGCGGTTATTGCGGAGTATCTAAGTAGATATATCAATTCCCAAATAGTCAAATCTCAGATTTTCAATCTAAAATCTGGACTGGCTCAACAACATATCAATGTTAATGAAATTAAAAAGGTCAAAGTCTCAATTCCTCCGCTTACGGAACAACAACAGATTATCGCTATTTTAACGAAAATCGATAGCAAACTCCTCCTCCAGCGCCAGCGTACCTCCCACTACGAACGCTTGAAGCAGGGCCTGATGAACGATCTCCTGACCGGAAAACGAAGGGTGACGGTGACCTGAAGTATGGAACAGACAAAGGTTCCGCAATCCGCATTGCGGTTTCTTGCGACTGCCCAGCAGGATCTCAAGGCTGCCCGTTGCCTGCACGAAAACGGTTACTATCCTCAGGCTGTTTTTTACCTTGAGCAGAGTGTTGAAAAAGGTCTGAAATCCTATTCAATAACATTAGGGATTATCGATGAGAGCGAGGCACGGCGGGAGATCAGCCATAAAACTTTGAAGATTTATGAAAAATCGACAAAAAATTTCAGACAGAGAGTGGTAACTCTTCAGGAAAACCTGAAAAAGATCCCGCAGTTAGAAAATTTCTTTAACCAACAGGTAAATTTTGCTGAAATCCTCGGACAACGTGATCACGCACTCGACCAGATACACACACTCTTAAAACAGGATATTGGATCATTACGGCTCACACAAGAGGAATTAAACAAACACATCACGTCACTTCAGGATCTCCACAGAGAGGCTCAACGAGAAAAATCAAAAATACAATCACGACCGATTACCCCGTCGGAATTTCGTAAATACAAACGCTCTATCGTAAACATGCTGCGTGCCGCCATTCCGAATGATCCTGAAAAAATAAAGCAGGCTAACGAAGAATTGAATCGGGATTTTACATTCGAAACGTATGAAAAAATAATGAAAGATGCGATTACCCGGTATGTCCCTCCAATAGAAGTATTTCAATCGCTTTTGCCTCTTTCGATAATATTGCAATCTCATGCTGTTGCACGATATCCCGCTCCGGATTTCGTTCCCCTTGAGTTTTATACCCCGGATCTTCCTCTCATAAAATCATTTTCGAAACTGGCAGATATTACGGAACGGGTGTTGAATCAGGTAGATGAGATCTATCAAAATGCTGAAGGGAGGTCCGTCTCATGAAATCCCTCGAATCTATCCTCGTCGAGGACCCGTTCATCGAGAAACTGAAGGCAACCGGCTGGACGCTGACCCCGGCCGATCAGCTGGAGCGGGAGAGTTACAGGGAACCACTCCTCGTTAACCCACTCATCCGCGCCATAAAAAAAATCAACAGCGGGATAGGGATCGGGGAGAAGGAGATCTGGCTCGCCGTCCGGGAACTCCAGAGCCGGGGCCCGGGTATTGAATCCGCCCGACAGATCCTCCGGTTCATGAAAGAGGGCATCCCGGTCCGCTTCGAGAAGAGCCGGACCGTGGAATATATCCGGCTTTTCGATTACGATACCCTCGAAAATAACGAATTTGTCGTCTCGCGGCAGGTTATCCACGAGGGGGGAAAAGACCGGATCCGGAACGATATTCTCCTCTATATCAACGGAATCCCGCTCGTCAATATAGAGTGCAAGGACCCGGCAAGCCTCACGGAAGACTGGCACAAGGCATACGCCCAGATCCGGGAATACAAGAAGATCGTCCCGGAGCTCTACAAGTATGTCCAGATCGGGATGGCCGCCGAACAGATCGTGAAGTTCTTCCCGATCGTCCCATGGCTTGACGAGGTAAAGACCGACGAATGGAAGATCGAGGGCAAGGAGCCGCACGATGCCGCGATTTCAATGCTTGCGCCTGCCTGCCTGCTCGACATCCTCCGTCATTTCCTCTTCATGCGCAGGGAGATGGGCGAGGAGACCAAGGTCATTGCCCGGTATATCCAGTACCGTGCGGCAAACAAGATGGTCAACCGGGTTCTCGATAACCTGGCCGGAAAGGAAACAAAGAACAAAGGGCTCATCTGGCACTGGCAGGGTTCGGGAAAGACCCTCACGATGATCTTTGCCGCAAACAAGCTCTACCACCACCCCGCCCTGGACAATCCCTCGATCTTCTTTATTGTCGACCGGATCGATCTGGAGGACCAGCTGTACGAGGAGTATACTGCGCTCTCTCTCACAAAACCCGAGGTCATCGGCAACATCGGGGAACTAAAAAGAGTACTTTCTGCCGACCAGGGGAAAGGCCGGCGGGGGATTATGATCACCCTCATCCACAAGTTCCGGCCCGAGGAACTTTCCGGGCTCCAGAAGGAACTGGAGAACCTGCCGGCGAAAATGTCACGACCCGAAAAAACATCGTCGCATTCATTGACGAGGGCCACCGCTCGCAGTACGGCCTGATGGCCGCCCAGATGCGGCAGGGAATCTTCAAGAATGGCTTCTTCTTTGCCCTGACCGGGACACCGGTGAGTAAGATCGGGAAGGATACCTACACGGAGTTCAGCTATCCCGCAGACGGGGAACTCTATCTTGACAAGTATTTCATCCGTGAATCGATCGAGGACGGGTTTACCGTAAAGATCGTCTACCAGCCGCGCCTTGAAAAAGAGGCCGGGATCCACCTTGACCGCGAGATGCTCCGGATCTTCCTGGAGACCGAGCTCGAAGAGATCCCTGAAGGCTACCGCCAGCCCGTTGAAGAGGGCGTGAAAAAACGCCTCAATATTATCAAGGTCTATCTGGAGAACCCGAAAAGGATCGCTGCAATTGCACAGGACATTGCCGCCCATTTCCGGGAAAATGTCGACGGGAAGTACAAAGCGATGGTCGTAGCGGTGAGCCGCAGGGCATGTGGTATCTACAAGCAGGAACTCGACAAACTTCTCTCCCCGGAATATTCCAAGATTGTCATGACCTACCGGGACGATGAACGGGACGCCGTGATTGATACCTATAAACAGGGCGTCATGGAGGCAAACCCCGGGTACAGCACGGAGGAGATCAACGACAAGACCCGGGAGGAATTCCGCGAGGAAGAGACACCGAAAATCCTTATTGTCACCGACAAACTTCTTACCGGTTTCGATGCCCCCATCCTCCAGACCATGTATCTCGACAAACCGCTCCGTGAACACCGGCTCCTCCAGGCCATAGCCCGAACCAACCGACCGTACAAGGGCATCAAAAAAGCCGGCCTCGTTCTCGATTATGTCGGCATACTCAGGGATTTCAAAAAAGCCCTCGAACACTATAATGAGACCGATATCTCCAGCGCACTGTTCTCCACGGACCAGATTGTACAGGAATTCGAAGCCCTGATGAAGACGCTTACAGATATTTTTACCGGGATCCGCATCGGATCTTATGACCGGGACACGTTCCTCTCGGCAATCGAACTCCTCTCTTCGGACAATAATGCAGCGGAGGAATTTATTGATACCTACCGGGAGATGCGAAAGGTCTTTGAATTCCTCGGCCCTCACCAGATAAAACTCAAATATTTCGAACAGTACAAATGGTTCTCCGAAATCTATTCGTATTATATCCGGATGGCCCTCCGGGACAAGCCCGATTACGATACTTACGTCCAGAAATATTTTGACAAGACCGTCAGGTATGTCCATAAAACGACAGATATCAGCACCATCGAAAACAGTCTCCCCATCATCGAATTCGGACCAGAGTACCTTGAGGCCCTTGAGAAGAAATGCGACAGTACCCGTGAAAAAGCGGCAAACATTGTCTTTACGCTTAACCGCCTCGTCCTCGTTGACCGCCATCAGACACCTGTCTTTGAGTCCCTTCTTGAACGGGTGGAAAAGATCATCCGTGAATGGAAAGAGAAATCCCGGGATTACGAGACGATTTACCGTGACGGGGCAGCGATCATCCAGGAGATGCAACAGTTAAATGCCCGTCGAATCCAGATGGGACTATCAGAATTCGAATATTCTATGTTTTTAAAAATTGAGCAGTCTTGGGGCCAGGATCCGGCGCTTGCTGACGATATCCGACAATTGTCCGGGGATCTTGAAAAATCGATGTTCCCGGGGTGGATATCCCAGATCAGCGCCAAGAAGAATGTTGAGCAGGAGATCCGCCGGTTCTGCCGCAGGTACGGAAAACAGGAAGGAAAGAGCATTGAGGAGATCGATCAACTCTACATCGGGCTCATAGAGAGTGTGAAGAACTATGCAGGCACGAGCTGAAGCCGGTTCTGTTCCCTATTCGGTTACACACCGGAATATCCGGTATCCCCGCCTGGAGTTCAGAACCGGGAGCCTGCTTGTCGTTCTCCCAAAGGGTCAGGATGAAAAGAGGATACTGGAGAAACACCGGGGCTGGATATCAAAAAAATATGACTATATCCGGGCGGCTCTGGAAGCATCCGGGAATATCGAACCTGAATCCCGTTCCCGGGAAGAATTATTGGAACTGACTCTCCGGTTAATTGATGAATATTCCCGGGAGCTTGAGTGTTCCCCGACACGGATCATTACGAAAAAAATGGTGACCAAATGGGCGAGCTGTAGCAGGAGGGGATGCATAACCGTCAACACAGATGTGCAGTTCCTTCCGGAATCTCTGATCAGGTATGTCCTGTTCCATGAGATGCTTCATCTTATCCACAGAAAACACGATGAATCGTTCTGGAAATACATTAACCAGAAGTTCGATAAGCCTCAAGAACTGGAAACACAGCTCTGTTCGTACTGGTTCCTGATTCATAAAATGAAATAAGTGACCTTTCCCTCAGCTCGATCACCCACCCTTCCTTTTTCAATAAGGGCAAGGGGGTCACCCCTCCCTCCAAAAAAATTGGTCGCCCCCCTCCCCCCTACCTCCCAATCAGCAGAAAAACTGGTCGGACCGATCAATTTCAAAATCGGTCGGGGCGACTTCTTTTTTTCCAGTACCACGACCTGTATTTCCACTGAATGGTCAGACGAGAACGGGGGGTCGCCCCGACCGTACTTGATCAGAGGCCGGACCGACTGATCAGGATCATTGGTCGGGGCGACCTTTGATCCACGCGGATTTGAGGTCACCCCCCCTCCCCCTGCCTCCTACTCAACAGAAAAAATGGCCGGACCGATCATTTTCAAAATCGGTCGGGGCGACCGCTGAAACGCTCCGCAACAACATGGATGCGGAGCGGAGTATTTCAGGAAACACGCTGGCCGGGTACTGGAAGGCAGGATCTGGGATCAGGTGCCCATGATCAATGCCGGTGCGGTTTAAGCGGTGTGGTTAAGGGACCGCCCTTTTTACCTGAAAATTTTACTTTCATTTACAGAACCTTTTTGTTCTTCCGCACCAACCAATCTGTAAATACCTGAAAATTTTACAAAAATTTACAGGTTCTGACAGACACGTGGTAGTTCGGGTGCGGGATGAAAAAACCTCAGAAGCCGCCGGATTTCGGTAGGGTATGGTCGGATTATCTTGACAAGTATAATGATCTGGCCAACAAAGTGAACCAGAAGGATGAAGAATCCGAGGAAATACGCAGGCTGATCCGGAAATACAACGAGCAGGAGTATATCCACTGGGACGACCTGAGGCGAAAGAACCTCCCTTACGATCCTGTAACGTTCTGGTTCGTGATACGCACCATCCGCAGTACGAAGTACCGCGAAATCCGGATTGGCGACGAGAAATTCCCCTTCTGTACCCCGGAAAAATTCCAGAAACAACTCCATCGCATCGACAAGGCCTCCCCGGCATCATTCGACTGGCTCTTTGGGGAATTCCCGAGCGCGGCAAACAAGCAACAGTACCTCATCAACTCCCTGATGGAGGAAGCCATCGCATCCAGCCAGCTCGAAGGTGCTGCCACGACCCGGATGGCAGCAAAGAAGATCCTGCGCGAGAAAAGAAAACCAAAAAACACCTCGGAACAGATGATCGTCAACAACTACCAGACGATCAGCCGGCTCAAGGAGCTGCGGGATCAGCCGCTGTCCCGTGAACTTATCCTTGAAATTCACCGCGAGATTACCCAGGAGACGCTTGAGAGCGAAAGTGACGAGACGGACTTCCGGACTACCGATGATATTGTTGTCGGCAGCAAAGCTGATCCGACAAAGATCTACCATTACCCACCGGATGTAGCAAAGATCCCGGCGATGATCGATGACCTCATTATGTTTGCGAATGAGGACGACGAGTTTATCCACCCGATTGTCAAAGCGATCATCCTCCATTTCCTGATCGGGTACATCCACCCGTTCAATGACGGGAACGGGAGGACTGCCCGGGCGCTCTTCTACTGGTATGCCCTCAAACACCACTATGATCTGCTGGAATACATCTCGATCTCACGGATCTTTGTCCACGCCCCGGTTCAGTACACCCGTGCCTACCAGTTGACCGAGACGGACAACAACGATATGACCTATTTCATCGATTTTAATATTCATATCATCAGCCGGGCCCTGGACGCCCTGAAAGAGTACCTTGTCCATAAGAAAGAGGAGGAAACAGAATCCTTAAGTCTCGTCGAACAAATCCCGGATCTCTCTTTCAGGCAGGCAGAGATCCTCCGGGATTTCATTCGTCACCCGACACGGTACTACGCGATCAGCGAGATTGCCGGGAAGTACAAAGTATCGCTACCGACGGCAAGAACCGATCTCCTCCTGCTTGAGGAAAAAGGAAAACTCAAAAAGTATCAGGACGGGAAACGGCAGGTTTTCATGTACCGAACTGAGGCCCGGCGATAAACCCCGGCTCAAACCGGCAGCGGCATCTTCGTCGCTTCCAGCGCCTGCTCGATTGCAAGAATCTCCGCTAATTGAGCCTTGGTCGAAGGCCCCTTAGGCACCGCCTTGCACCCCGTCGCCTTGCTCGTGGACTCATCATAGGTCCCGATCTCCCGGGCGAGCTGCATCGTGTCCACCTTGTCAAACCCGATGAGCGGGCGGTAGACCGGGATGGTTGCTGCATCGGAGAGGACAACCAGGTTGTCGATCGTCTGGCTTGCCACCTGCCCGAGCGACTCGCCATTCACGACGCCCTTTGCCCCGACCTCCGCTGCGACCTTCTCAGCAATCCGGTACATCCGGCGCTTGCAGAAGAGGCAGGTATACTTCTCCTGGTGGTTCCGGGTGAGTTCCTTTTTTGCCGCCGCTAAGTACGGGTCGTGGATCACCCGGAGCTGGATGTCGGGCTGGTACTGGCGCAGGATCTCCACCACCCGTTCTGCCCGGGCAAGCACCGTCTCGTCAAGGAAGGAATCGAGCGCAACAAAGATCGGCACGATCTTACAGCCCCGCTTCATCATCATCCACGCCGCTACGGGAGAGTCGATGCCCCCCGAGACGAGCGCGACAAGCGTCCCTTCGACCCCGAGCGGGAGGCCGCCGACGCCTTTTATCACGGTGTCGTACAGGTAGCACTCGTCCTGCCGGATCTCGACATGGATCTCCACGTCGGGAGCGGCGAGGTTTACCTTCAGGTGCGGGAATGCCTTACGGACGATATCGCCGAGTTCTATCGCCTTATCGTTCGAGGAAAATGCGTGTTTGCCCACCCTTTTAATCCGGAGCGCAAACGTCTTTGCCGTGGCAAGGCCGTGGGTCCGGCCGTATTCGATGAGGGCGGTTTCGAGCGGTACGTCGTGGGGTACATGCTCGACCTCCGAGAACGAGACGATCCCAAAGACGTGCCGGAGTTTTTCGGGATCGACATCGCCGTTGACCCAGATCCTGCCCCGTTCGCTCTGGATCTTTAAGTCCGGCATCAGCAGCCGGATGTTGTTCATCAGGACACGTTCCCACTGCCGGCGCACCGGATCCGACTTCAAAAATATCTCCGAATACCTGACCAGCCATTTCTTCGACATTACAATTTCACCTTATATTACCGGCCTGTTTTTTCGTCTTTGCCGTTTTCCGGACTCGTTCAACTTCTTCCTGTCCTTCAATCCGCAGGAGATAGGTCCCGTGGCAGGGTTTCGTGTAGGGAAACGTGATCTTCGTTCCCTCTTCGATCCCGAGCGCGATGGGTGGGAGCCCGATGATGTACTCGTCGAAGAGCTTGTACCCCGGTTCCACGTACCAGACCTCGGCGTAGTTCTTCTCCACGTACTCCCGGCACTCCTTAAAAGAAGCACCCAGCGGGAGGATCTTCTCATACTTCAGACTCTCGATACAACCCATCCAAGCACCTTGTTGATCTTCGCCTTGAGCTGCGCCGGGTTGTGCACTGCTTTTTCTACAAGGGTCTCGCAGGGGAAATTGATCTCCGCTGCGAGCGGTTCGGGGTCTTTCCCGAAGACGACAACGATAAACCGGCTCCCCGGGAGCAGGTGGCGCAGGGTCGCCGCGTACGCGATGGCCGCGTCGTTATGCGCAAAAACAATGCAGAGCGTACAGTCCCGTTTCTTCTCGACGATCTCCGCGATGCAGGTCTCCAGCACGAGTGTCTTTTGGATGTAGACACTTTTCGGGTCAGAGACTTTCAGGAGGCCGAGCACCGAGGGGTTCCCGGTGACGAGCACGTCCGCCCCCCGGTCGCGGAGGCCGGATGTAACGTAGAGTGCAAGCGCCTGCTGCACCGGTACCTCCGGGCAGCCGAGTACGATAATGGCCTTTTCGTGGGGTGATACTGGATCGGTCATGGGTTCTGTCTCCCGACAAGGGTGCTGATCGCGTCGCTCGTGATAAGCCCGATCACGTGCTGGTCGGAATCGACGACCGGGAGCGCCGAGATCGAATGGGCTTCCATCTTCTGGGCCGCATCCTCCACAGGCTCGTTCTCGGTGGTCGTGACCACGTCCCTGCTCATGATCTCGTCGAGCCAGAGGAAGTTGGACGCGACCGCCTTTGCAATATCCCACGAGGTCACGATCCCCACGAGTTTGCCGCCGTCAGCGGCTAGCACCGGCAGGTGGTTGACACCGCACCGGATCATTCTCCGTGCGGCGACCGCAATCGTGGTACCTTCCTCGATGCATTCGGCGTCCCGGGCCATCACGTCCCCGACCACCGTGTGCGACAGGAACTTGGTGACAAGGTAATTGATCTGTCCCGATTCGAGGAGGAACGCGTCGTGGCCGTAGTTGGACCGGATCTCGCAGTAGTGCACCTCGCGTTCGTTTGCCGTGAGAGCCGTCACGATCTCCTGCGACTGGTAGGGCGGGTAGAGCCAGTCCGACGAGACGGAGATGACAAAGAACGCCGCTTTTGCCGGGGCAAGCCCGGGCGTAAGCGAACCATCCTTTGTCAGGTCGAAGTAGTCGATCGCCTTGGTGATATAGAGGTACGTGTTTGCATCGAACCGTTTTGTGAAGGTGTCTCCCTGGTGGTGGAGGTAACTCTCGATGGCAAACTCGGTCGAGAAATCAAACCCGACCTTATCCTTTCCCTGGAGCGCCCTCCCGAACTTCGTATGCATCGACTCGTCGGAGAGGTACGTGATGTGGCCGACCATCCGGGCGAGTGCGAGGCCATGCGTGGGAAGCCGTTTCCCGTAGTAGTCGCCCTTGTTCCAGTCGGGGTCTGAGATGATCGCTTTCCTGCCGACCTCGTTAAACGCGATCTGCTGGGGCGTCGAGTAGCCGGTTGTGGCGAGGATGATCGCCTTTTTGATCATGTCCGGGTACGAGACTGTCCACTGGAGCGCCTGCATCCCTCCCATCGACCCGCCGGCGACCGCGTAGAGTTCGGTGATGCCGAAGTGATCGAGGAGACGTTTCTGGGCATTGACCATGTCGGGGATTGTGACAACAGGAAAAGTCGCGCCATAGGGTTTGCCGGTTTCGGGGTTTATTGAGGAAGGGCCGGTCGAGCCCTTGCATCCCCCGAGAACGTTACTACAGATCACAAAATAGCGATCCGTATCGAATGCCTTGCCGGGCCCGACAACCGTGTCCCACCAGCCGGGTTTGTCGTCCCCTTCGTGGAACCCGGCGATATGGGCGTCGCCCGACAGGGCATGGCAGATAAGGATCGCGTTGCTCTTCTCTTTGTTCAGTTTGCCGTAGGTCTCAAAGGCGATCGTCACTTTTGGAAGAACCGCACCGCTCTCTAAAGTGAGGGGACCGGGGAGGTCCACCTGTTCTGTCTTAACGATGCCTAGCGAGCCTCGGAGCATACTCATACTCTTTAGACTTGGGCAAGGGCCTGATTAAGATCTTCGATGATATCTTCAATGTCCTCTGTCCCGATGGAGAGCCTGACAAAGTCGGGGGTAACACCGGTCTTTGCCTGTTCCTCAACGGTGAGCTGCTGGTGGGTGGTGCTCGCCGGATGGATCGCGAGACTCTTGGAGTCCCCGATGTTTGCAAGGTCGCTGAAGAGCTTGAGACTGTCGATGAACTTCTTGCTGGCCTTCTCTCCTCCCTTGATACCGACACCGACCAGAGGCCCGAAGCCGCCCTTGAGGTATTTCACCGCAAGTTTGTGGTTGGCGTCATCCGGCAGGCCCGGGTACGTTACCCATGCGACCTTCGGGTGGGTTTTGAGGAACTTCGCGACGGCGAGTGCGTTCTCCGAGTGCCGGGGGACCCGCAGGTGGAGGGTTTCAAGGCCGAGGAGGAGCGTCCACGCATTGAACGGGCTGATGATGGCGCCGGTATCCCGGAGAAGTGAGACACGGATCTTGAAGATGAACGCGACGTTCCCGAGGCCCGGGAAGTTCCCGAACGTGTCCCAGTACTTGAGACCGTGGTAACCCGGGTCCGGTTCGGTGAACTCGGGGAACTTGCCGTTGTTCCAGGCAAACTTACCGGAATCGACGATGACTCCTCCGAGGGAGACACCGTGGCCGCCGATGTACTTCGTGGCCGAGTGGACGATGATGTCGACGCCGTGCTCGAACGGGCGGACAAGGCCGATGCCGGTCGTGTTATCAACGATGACCGGGATGCCGTGGTCGTGGGCAATCTTCGAAATTGCCTCAAAGTCGGGGGTGTCGAGTTTCGGGTTCCCTACGGTCTCGGCGTAAATGGCCCGGGTCTTGGAGTTTATCGCTTTCTTGAACTCCTCGGGTTTTGAGGAGTCCACAAAGACGACATGGCGCCCGAACTTGGGGAGCGTGTAGTGGAAGAACTCGTAGGTGCCGCCGTACAGGTTATCAGCCGAGACGATCTCGTCGCCCGGGCGGGTGAGGTTTAAGATCGCGTAGGTGATTGCCGCAGCGCCCGAACCGGTAGCGAGTGCACTGGTGCCTCCTTCAATGGCGGCGACGCGCTTCTCGAAGACATCCTGGGTCGGGTTCATGAGCCGGCCATAGATGTTCCCGAGTTCCTTTAAGCCAAAGAGGTTTGCAGCCTGCTCGGTGTTCTTGAATACGTACGATGTGGTCTGGTAGATCGGGACGGCTCTCGATCTGGTCGTCGGGTCTACATCCTGTCCTGCATGGATGGCAATCGTGCCAAGTCTGAACTTTTTCTCTGTCATGGTAATCTTTCCTGTATTTTTTATTTCTGTTTTTGTTATGGTCGTCTGGCTTCTCTTATTCTGATACTGGATGCGGACTACACTTATCTGGCCGCTTTATCCACAGGAATCTGGTATTTATCTGCAATTTCCGTAAACGCCTCCGCAAGGTAGTGGATCTGGTCCCAGTTCAGGCCGTAGGTGTTGAGTTTCCACGTCCGGGTCGCACCCGCAAATTCGCCGACGATACCGCGTTTGGTCAGTTCGTCGGAGAAGTAGAAGCCCCGGCGCTTGTGGGTCTGGGCCACGACATCGAAGCTTCCCGTCGTATCGACCTTCGTGAGCGAGTGCTTCCTCGGGTACTCTGAGAGGACCTTGCTGCCGTTGATCCGGAGCAGGGTGTCGATGAAGTAGTTGGACTTCTTTACTTCCTCGTCCCAGTGGAGCACCCGTTCTTTTACCGTGGGGAACGATGCCATCATTGACAGCAGGGTCCCGCCCATGAGCGTGCACCCGAGCAGTTCCACCTCCTTGATCCCGAATTTCCTCTTAGTGAGATCCCCTACCATCCCGGTGGTCCGGAGGGCCTTTGGTGCGAAATCGTCGTTGACCGCAAGGACCCCCGAAGGCGCCACCGAGGCCATGCTCTTGTGTCCGGAGCCGACGACAAAGTCAGCCCCGATCTTCTTGCCGTCGACCGGCTGGACGCCGACCGTATAGGCCCCGTTGTAGAGGAAGGGGATGTCGTACTGGTGGGCGACTTTCCCGATCCCGGTAATTTCGTGCTCGTTTGCATACTGGTAATCGAAGTGGTCGATCATGACGAGCACCGGAAGTTTTCCGGTCTCAGTCTTGACATCCTCGATCTTCTGGGCGGTTGCCTCCGCGGTCACGATATGCTTGTCGTTGAGCGGGACTTCCTTTACCTGGCCGCCTGCATTTTCCACGGCGAGAAACTCGGTATAGTGGGCAAGGGCCGAGACAATGACGCTGTCGCCTTTGTTGACGAGCGTGTTTGCGACGGCCTGGAACCCGCGACGGGCACCGGGGACGACCCGGGCCTGGTCCATGTTGAGCCACTTCGCGAGTTCTTCATGGAACTCTGCGATGCCGGGCCGGGAGATCTTGTCGAGACGGAAGGGTTTGCGGCAGAAATCACAGGTGGAGTATCCGTCACCATAGGATATGAGCGCCTTTCGGGCTTCCGTCGTCAACCGTCCAGCCGCCTGGATGGGGTGGATGTTGATGTATTGTTCTTCGCGGGAACGGACATCGAGGGTTCCTGCGATCTTCGTTACCTTTGGGGTTCCGGTACCGGCCTCGAGGTCTGCAATGATGGCCTTGAGGTCGGAGACCTTTTTCGTGAACGCTGCCTCCTGCTCGGCGGAAAGGCCGGTAGGAAGAGAGTCCCGGAAGATCCCCCGGATCTCTTCAAGCTCGAAGAGTGCTTCAAATGTTTTCTGTACTCTGATACTCATGGGAACACCACGAAGCCAGAACCCGGAATTGAACCGGGATTCACTGATCTGCAGTCAGTCGCGTAGCCTTTCCGCCATCCTGGCATAATCTGTATTCACGATTGTGAATCCGACCATACTAGATAACAATCGTGAATATTTATACATTCTCCAATCGGCGGGTTTTTCCTGATCGCCATAACCGTCGTAAATGTCGGTTTTTTACCCGGAATGGGTATGCCGGATAGAGATATTGCACGCGTGCGAATCATACGCGCTGGTAATCGGAATAAGGAATTTCCCCAATATTATACTTATCTCTAAAATACAAGATGCGTCCCGGGTGGTTGCCGGGACGCGGGTGTTCTCCTGCCAGCAAAAATGATCCCCTCCAACCCTGCGGTTGCATTGAGGAAGGTGCATATGGAAAGGGCGTACCTCGTATTCTCCCGGATAGACCGGGTGTTAAGGTACTGCCATCACATCGTCATGGACCGGCTGGCCATGGCGGGACAACAGGAGTGCCCGAAGCTGGCAAATGTGCCGGTTATACTCTGTCTGTGCCGGTTGGTGCCGGAAACGATTGAACAGAGGAGTAATATCCCGCCAGGGATGCCCGAAGAGACGATGGCCTCTGCGGTACCCCGGTCGTTTCGTTCCGGCAGGTGTCCCTCGTATGACTTTTCCGCGAGAGCGGATACCGCCAGGATCAGGGTGAGTACCCCGATGATGAGGGTAAAAGTTGCGAGGTTTCTTCTTTGTGGTGCCATATTTCGTATTTCTTGTTCACGAAGGTGAACGGATATACTCTGGCGTATTTTTATTTGAACCCTGTAATACCCGCACATTTTGCTGCATTCCTCGAAAAAAGCACATACTGACGGTGAATGCCGCTCTCATCTCCCTGAATATGGCCGGCCCACCGGAGCTGGTTTCCTCATCCTGAACAGGATCGTGCTGTAACCCCGGGTGCGGGATGCATTTCTCGCATATATAACGGCATTTTGCGGCAGATCGTGCCGCAGTGGTACCATTATTACTGATTACCGCGTCACATATGGGATTAACAATTGTGAATATCCGTCGAATCACTGTTTGTGGTTCCGCCATGTACAGGTGCATACCGTTACAGGAAATTTTCCATGATCTCCGTCCTCTACGTCGATGATGATTCGGGCCTTTTGGATATCGGGAAAATTTTTCTTGAGAAAATGGGTAATTTCTCGGTCGAGACCTGCACGTCCGCGCCCGAGGCACTCAAGCGGCTGGAGCAGACGTCTTATAACGCCGTGCTCTCGGATTATGATATGCCGGTGATGAACGGCATCGAGTTCTTAAAAGCGGTCCGGGTGCAGTACCCCGCACTCCCGTTTATCATCTTTACCGGGCGGGGACGGGAGGATGTCGTGGTCGAGGCGATCAACAACGGCGTAGACTTCTACCTCCAGAAGGGGGGCGAACTCAAATCCCAGTTTGCCGAGCTGTCCCACAAGCTCCGTATCGCGGTGGAACGCCGGCAGTCGGGAGAGCAGATCCGGCACCTGGCCCGGCTATATGCCGTGCTCTCAAAAACGAACGAAGCCGCCGTCAACCTCAGGAACATGAACGAGCTTCTCACGGAAGCCTGCCGGATCGCCGTCACGGAAGGCGGATTTTTAATGGCATGGTGCGGGATGTGCCGGCGGAACCGCACCCGTTTTGAAGCCGTCGCTCACTGCAGCTGCGCGGGAACGGCGTCGGGCATGGCTGCCGAACCCGGGACCGATCTCCCGCTGGACATGGCCCCAACGAGCATGGCCCTCGCGGAGAACCGGTATTTTATCTGCGCCGATAACCGGACGGATCCCGGGGTCGCCCCGTGGAGGAACAAACTGCTCTCCTGCGGGTACCGCTCCAGTGCCGCGTTCCCGATCTGGATTGACGATCATGTGATCGGCGTGATGACCATCCATGCCGCAGAGCCCAACTTCTTTTCCGAGGAAGAAGTCCAGCTCCTTGTGGAACTGACCGATAATCTCTCGTTTGCCCTTGAGATGATGGAGAAGGAAAAGAAACGCGAAGAGGTCGAGGAACTGCTCGGGATCACCCAGTTTGCCATCGACCGCGCCGTCGATGCCGCATATCTGGTCAACAGGGACGGGCGGTTTTTATACGTCAATACCAAGACGACCCGGATCTTCGGGTACTCCTATGATGAGATGCTCTCGATGAAAATCCCCGATATCGACAGCCGGTTCCAGCCGCCGCAATCAGGATCATGGAAGGATCATCTCAACGATATCAGGACAAAAGGCGCGATGATTTTTCAGACCGGGCAGAAACGAAAAGACGGGGAGATTGTCCCGGTGCAGATCACCGCCCACCACCTGAATTATGCCGGGAAAGAGTATATCTGGGCGTTCCTGCGCGAAACACAAAAAAGCGATATTTATTGATCCTTTTTGAGCCGGGCAAGGATCTTTGCCGTAGTTTCGAACCTGGGCTTTTCTTCCCTTTGAACGGTCTGGTAAAACTCGCAGTTGAGGCAGTTACCGATCTTTGCGGCATAGGTTCCCTGTACCTTTCCGCCGCACATCGTGCCGGTGAGTGCCCAGCATGCACGACCGCCATTTTTGCCGCCATTGACGCCGTCGGTCTGCGTCTCCGTGGATGCCGGGCAGATCCCGAGTTCGGCGACTTTTGCCCCCCCGGGTTCGCGCCCGCATTTCTTGAATTCCCAGCAGTTCTGTTTTGCCATGAATAGTTACCTCCTTTGTGCCGTGTCAGGGCGCATCAGCCCGGGGAACGGGTCTGGTGCGGAGTACTTTATCGTGCCGCATCAGATACCTGACCTCCCGGGTGCCCGGTTGTCGTGGTTGCCCATGGAACCGGTGGCGTGTTCTTTCTCTTTTTTACCTGCACGATATGCCCGGGTGTTTCCGGGCACTGTCAACGAAGCCAGGACCCGGATTCGAACCGGGTTGTAGCTGATCTGCAGTCAGCCGCGTAGCCACTCCGCCATCCTGGCAGGGTTTGTTCACAATTGTGATATCGACATACCAGTGTAGGTACGGGAATTATTTAAGAGATCTTTTTTCGGCAAGATTTTCCCGTGTCCCGGTATGGCACGAACCCCGGTCAGAGATCGCGCTGGGGCGTGAGGTCGCAACCCGTGCAGGGCAGGCACATGGTCCGTGCCGCACGCACGTCAAGGCCGTGGCGTTCGAGTGCCGCCTTGTTGATCCGGGTCAGTTTTATCAGGCGCTCCGATGACGGCCGTTCGACGGAGATCTCTCCTTTCCTCAGCGGGTGCGGGGAGATCGGGCGCAGGTTGGGGATCACGCCCATCCCGGTGAGGGTTTCAACTCCCTGCCCCACGCATTCGTCGGTCTCGCCAAGCCCGATGATGAAATTCGAGGAGACGTTATTCTTCCCGAAGACCTCCACGGCACCTTTGAGCGCTGCGAGGATCTCATCGAGCGAGAGGTTCGGGCATACCCGCCGGAAGATCTCGCGGTCCATGGTCTCCACGTTGTACTTGATCTCCGATGCGCCTGCTGCATGGAGATCCTCTGTGGATGTCGCTGTCGGGTAGATGGATACACCTATGGGGAGATCGAAACGGCCGGCAAGATGACGGACGATCTGCGTCAGGTACGCCGCCTCTTTCTCCGGCGATTCGGCGACACCGCTCGTGAGGGAGATCGCCGTGATCTTCCCCCGTGCTGACGCTGCTTCAACGAGTGCTGTGATCTCGTCGATCGTCTTTACCCGGCCGTGCAGGATCGGCACCGGGCAGAACTTGCAGTCAAAGACGCACCGTTCGCTCACCGTGATATAGGCCTGTTCCGGGCAATGGCAGAGGGGCAGTTCGAGCTGGCCGCAGGCGATGATCCGCCCGTCTTTCTGGATTGCGACGCCGTTTTTAAAAGGGATCACCTTGAGTGGCGATTCTTTTTTTATGGAGAGCCGGACCCGGCGGGTGCCGGAGCGTACGAAGAAGGAGGAGCCCCCGGCGCCCGGGCCGGCGGTCGCTGTGGTTTTCATATCGGCAGGCAGTAACGAGGCATCGATATCCGCGCTCCCGATGTTGATCAGGAACGCTTTTGTTTCAGCAGTAAGTCCCTGTTCCATCCCATTTCACCCCTTGAGTTAATTAAAAAACGGTTCCCGACGGGAGGTACACTCCCGTGGAGAGCAAGCCAAGGCCCGGATTCGAACCGGGTTGTAGCTGATCTGCAGTCAGCCGCGTAGCCACTCCGCCACCTTGGCAGGGATAGTCACTCTTGTGACATCGCATAATTCCGTTGACCGGATGGTTATTAATATGCTGATTTCAGGGCATTTTTTGCCGCAAAAAGAGCGGGTGATATGCCCTGCCGGGTATCCCGGATCCAAAATTGCCGTATTTCCCCGGATTCCGGAGTGTTCAGGCATCTTTGGCTTACACGTCCGTGTTTTTATGATTTCTCCAGAAACGTATTAGCCGGCTATCTGCCGGTGCAGCACGGTCTCCCGACAGCAGTTCGCTTTCTGCGATTTTATCGCGAAAAATGCGGGCGTGTCCGCACAATAATCTGCGGCCAGGAAAAAAGGAGACCCATGCAGACATTCCTCCCGGGGGATATAAACGGGAGGACACCGCGGGAAAGCCATCGGGGATTACAATGGTAATTAAAAAAGAGTACACGTATATCATCGCAGCAGTTGTCATCATCGCTATCGCAGCTGTTGCATTCTATGCCTTTACCGGATCGAGTACGACAACAAGTGCGACAAAAACCACGGCCGCTGCCTCGTCCGGGACACAAACGCAGCTAAAATCATTGAATGTCGGGTACCTGCCGAATAACGGGCACGCCCTCATATTCATTGCAAAAGAGAAGGGGTACTTTGAAAAAGAGGGGCTGGATGTAAATCTCTTACAGTTCCAGAACAGTGCAGAGGGTACCAATGCCATCATCGCAAAGAAAGTCGATGTCGGTGGCTTTGGCCTTACACCCTTAATCTTCGTATCAAAGGGCGCCAATGAGACGATCATCGGGGGTCTTGACGGGGATGCTGCCGGTCTTGTTGTCACCGCGGACAAGGCTGACCAGTACAAGAACCTGACAACGTTCAAAGACCTTGTGGCCCTGAAAGGAAAGACGATTGCCACCGTCAGGGCATCAACCGGGGACATTCATTTCCGCGACGCCTTAACGCAGGCAGGCCTTGACTTAACAAAAGACATCACGATCCAGGAACTTGCAAACCCGCAACTTGTTCTCGACGCAGTCAAGGCCGGCAAGGTTGACGCCGGGCTTGTCTGGACGCCATACATGGAGCAGGCCCAGAGCCAGGGATTCAAAGTAGTTCTTTATACCGGGGATCTCTACCCGCATCACCCGTGCTGCCGTATCGCCGTACTGACGGATAACCTCAATACCAACCGCGACACGTATGTCAAATTCGATCGGGCACTTATCGAATCCTATAAGTGGCTCAAAGAAAACCCGGATGCATCGGTCGATATCGTCGGAAAATACGTCCCTGTGAACAGATCGATTCTTCAGGATGCCATGACCAACGGAAAAACCTACAATTCCCCGGATCCCAACAAAAACGGGATTGACAAGATCTACACGATGATGAAAAACATGAACTACATCAACACAACCGTCAATATCGACGATCATGTCGACACATCGGTGTACAAACAGGCACTGGACGAACTTGTCAGGGAAAATCCGTCTGATTCCTTCTATGCACAACAGGAGACGGTATACCAGACCCTGGACACCTGAAAAAAGGATACCCGGGGATAATCACTTTTTTTAATTTCATTGGGGCAGTCATCTGCACACAAGAGAAGAATCCTGTTATTTTACTCTCTCAGAGAGAAGGCCGGATTCGCCGGTATTACGCAGGAGTCCGGCAAGGTGGGATTGTCCTTGCCCTGCCGAGACGTTTGTTTTTTCATGAATGAATCGATTTTTAGAACCTTAATTTTAGAACCGTAATAATATCCGGCTCCGCACGGGTGCAGCAGACCCGATGCTGCACGGATTGTACTAGTTTCCTCAAACGTTCCCGGATTGTGTTGGTGTCGTCAACTTTTGCTTAAATGCGACCTGATTAACATTCCCATGCTGAATATGCCTGATGTGGCAGGGTTCACTCCTGTCCGCCAAAGGAGATAACAAATGACGCCAATGAAGTCAGAAGGTATGAAACAGAGTGGTGGTTGTCGTGCGACGGCCATGATGACTGTCTCAAAGTGTATGGACATGCGGATGGAGAAAGCCCTGTGCGATTTCCAGGCCGTGATGTCACAATGCATGGCGCAGTGCATGACCGCTCACTCGGCAAAATCCATGCCGATGAATGCATCCATGATGAGCTCCATGAACGATCTCATGATGATGATGACCAGATGCATGGACTCGAAGTGCATGGACGCACCCATGACAAAATCCATGAAGGGTCTCATGATGATGATGACCACGTGCATGGACTCAAAAAGCATGGACGCATCCATGATGAAGTCGATGAGCGATCTCCAGATGATGATCTCCTGTCACATGGACGCCATGTGCATGGATTCCAAGTGCATGGGTACAATGTCCATGGATTCCAAGTGCATGGACGCACCCATGATGAAGTCGATGAGCGATCTTCAGATGATGCTCATGAAATGCATGGCGCAGTGCATGGAGACCGAGTGCAAGGTCGCCCCGGGCATGATGTCAGACTGCACAGAATCCCGGATGAAGCGGGCCCTCTGCGATCTCCAGATGATGATCCCCTCATGCATGTCCGAATGCATGAATGTCCAGTGCGCCGGCTGCAAGATGCCGATGAACTGATCCGTCCATCCACGCCGAAGAGATATCCGGATAAAACCGCTTTGGCCGGGAACGGGGTTGCGGGAACACCACCCTGGTTCCGGACCACCCGGTTTATCGGGCCGGTCTTTCCTGGTTCCTGTTGGCAGGGTGGCGAGGGCAGGCAGCGATTTGTGACCCTTGTGCCCCGGGGATATCTGAATTGTTGCGAAGAGTAATGCCGCTTGCCGCTAATTCACGGAAATCCGCGATTATGTGACAAGGATTGCTCCCTTATCAGCGTATAAATCTGTTTTTGCTATTAGTATTACTACAGAAGAGCGACCCTGAGGGAACCCTGAGGGGTGACGCTCTGATACCGTTTGCTTTAAAAAAAGCAGTCACAAACGGGAAAAAACGTCGCGACAGGATACAGCAGCGTAACAGGGGCTTTCGTCAGGAGGCCCGGGTTTTTGGGGTAAAAAGGATCCGCGTACAACGAATCATGCCTTATCGGAAATGCCGGGCTGTCCGAAAAAGACCGGGCTGGTGGCGGTTTTGCCGCCTGTCCTTGTTTTTTCGCGTTTTTTGCCCGGGTCAGATAAAAAGGAGTTTTCATGGCAACTATCGATCTGCAAAATATCAGCATGGTATATGGCCTGAACGGGTCGAGCCATACCGCACTGGACTCGGTCAATGTGCATATCAGCGACGGGGATTTTATCTCGCTTATCGGGCCGTCGGGCTGCGGCAAGAGCACGATCATCGACATTGTCTCCGGCCTCAAAAAACCCTCCGGCGGAGAGGTGCTCCTTGACAATGTACCGGTGACGGGGCCCGGGACGGACCGGGGTACGGTCTTCCAGGACTATTCGCTCTTTCCCTGGATGTCGGCCTTTGAGAACATCCGGTTTGCCCTGGAGCACACGGAAGGCATCAGCGGAAAGGAGCGGATCGATGCAGAAGCAAAAAAGTACATCGATCTGGTCGGCCTGACAAACTTCGCCAACGCGTACCCGAACACCCTCTCCGGGGGAATGCGCCAGCGGGTCTCGATTGCCCGTATGTTCTCCATGGACCCGAAGGTCTTTTTGATGGACGAACCCTTCGGCGCACTGGACTCCCTCAACCGGATCTACATGCAGGATCTCCTGCTCCACCTCTGGGCGCAGGGAGAGAAAAGGAAGACCGTCCTCTTTGTCACCCACGATGTAGACGAGGCACTTCTTCTCTCAGACCGGATCGCGGTCATGTCGCCGTCACCGGGCAGGATCAAGGAAGTTATCGACATCCCGTTTGCCCGGCCCCGGTGCAGGAAGACCCTTGCCGCAAGCAGGGAGTACATCCAGCTCAAGTCCCATCTCCTCTCTATCCTGTACTGCGAGATGCTGGACGACATCGAAAAACAGGAACAGAAACTGACAGGGAGTGAATCAGCCGCATGACCCTTTCCCTGAAACTGTCAGCCGAAGGATACGTGGTCATCGCCATTTTGATCGTCACCCTGCTCCTTGCCGTGGCGATCCCGGATGCGCCAAGCCAGGTATCGCCATCGGGCACGACCCTCTTTGCCGGCATCATCATCTTCCTCCTTGCCGCGTTTGTGGCAAGCCTCCTCTACCACCCGAAGGAGGGCCAGGCAGTAAGCGACATCTTTCTGATTATTTCCCTCTTTGTCCTCTCCTGGGAGATCGCATTTGGGAAACTTGCGCTCCTTGACCCCATGCTCTTTCCCGGGCCGGCCCGGGTCTTTGCCGTCTTCGGGAACGATTATGCGCTGATACTCAAAGGGCTCGTCAACTCCTTAGGGCTCCTCGGGGCCGGCTATGCGCTTGCCCTTGCAACCGCGATTCCCATCGGCCTGTACCTGGGGTGGAAAAAACGTCTCTTTAACGCGGCATACCCGATCGCAAAGGCCATCTCCCCCATTCCCCCGACCGCGTACCTCCCGTACACGATCGTGCTGCTCCCGACCTTTGCCTCGGCGTCGATCTTTTTGATCTTTATTGGCGCTTTCTGGCCCATCCTGATCGGGGCCGTGTACGGGGTTCATAGTATCGACCACCGGCTGATCAATTCCGCCCGGACCCTGGGGCTCTCGGAAAAGGACATGGTAAAAAAGGTCCTCTTCCCCGGGGCGCTCCCCTCGATCTTCTCGGGAGCGATGATCGCGTTCATCCTGTCGTTTATCACGCTTACGGTCGCCGAGATGCTTGCCGCGACATCGGGCCTCGGGTGGTACATCCAGTACAACCACGACTTTGCCAACTACGACAAGGTGGTCGCCGGGATCATCGTTGTGGCTCTCGTTGTCATCGTACTGATGTACTTCTTTGACCGGATCCAGAACTACTGCCTCCGGTGGCAGACCCCGTGACTGACAAAAATTGCCGAAGTGTAAACAATCATATGGTGTCCTTTATAAAAGTGGTAAATACGAACCCGCCGGTACATCAATCGGGATTCCATGACAACGAGGGGATGCAACAACAGGAGGTGAATGATGGGTGAGCAGGCAGTTTTTTTCCGGAAAGCGGAGACGTACCGGGTCATGATCGATACCGACGGGACCGGGCATATCCGTATCATTAAAAGGATGAATTTCCGGATGGTGCTTGCCCTCTTTAAGGAGCTCTACCTGGAGATCCACAAGGGTTCCGGCCGCAGCCCCCATATCATCATTCACGTCTCGCAGTCCCTCTACGATGAGATGTCCGAGAACCTCAAGGAATTCTTACTCTTCTGTTCCGCATGCCTCGACGGGACGTTTGAGCTGTCAATTGTGGAATGACAGGGAACCCCGAGAAACAGGCATCAGCCCGTTTCTCTTGGCTACTTTTGACTAATTCGGTGGAATTCAGAAAAGGAAACCGAATGCTCCTAGGCTCCCATAGTATAGATCACAGAATTGATGCTGTTCAAGAGAATAATTCACAGTTGAAAGTATATTATTCTGAAACAATTATGTAACAACTGAGGTTAAAAAATGTCTTGGGCAGACTTCTATTCCGAGATAATCGAAGAAATTGACCGGCTTTCCGAAGACAAAACTAATGGATGCTATTCCCCATTTTTTCGAGGTTTATCAAAAAAATCTCATAACTTGTTGCCCGCTTTATTTAGAGGCATAGACATTTCTCAGGATCTTCAGTATTCAAAAGATCAAGAAATGACCGTATATTACGATTTTCTGAGCAATTCATCAAATTTTCATTCAAACTGTGTGAAAGATTCTTGGGAAGTACTTTATGCGATGCAGCATCATGGAATTCCGACAAGGCTTCTTGATTGGACGGGAAGTTTTGCGGTCGCATTATATTTTGCACTACGCAATTATGATGCTACTAAAACTCCCTGCGTGTGGATATTGAACCCTAAAATGTTAAATAAAAAATCTGTGAAAAAACCACGAATCATCAGTATTGAGGAAGGACAGTTACTTGATTATAAGAAAATGTTTGTAACACGTGAATTCGAGGAAAAGGCATTTGAAAATCCTATCGCGATATTTCCTGTTAAAAGTCATCCTCGTATAACTGCTCAAAATAGTTTTTTTACAGTGCACGGTTCTAATTTAAATCCGTTAGACAAAATTTACTCAAACGATGTTGTCAAACGATTCGATATACCAAAAGAAGTCATTCCCGACGCGTTAAAATTTTTAAAGATGGCAAATATGAACGAATTTGCGTTATTTCCAGACCTTGATGGATTGGGCCGTAGGATTAAGAAAATATATTTTTCGGATTAATCAAAGTTAATAATGTGTTATTCTGGAATGCACTCTTGACATGTGCACTTGCGCACTTTTTGACGTTAACACAAAAAGACAAAGTGTTGAGTTATTCACGTTGACTTTCTTAAAAAAGACGAACTCCCATAATCCTTGATTAACCCTTATTTTGCATAATTGCGGCAAAAATTTCTCGAATCCTGTGGATTATATCACGTAAAATCAACCTCATGAGATGTGACAAGGGTTATTCCAGAATCAACCAGTTCCCCGGCGGGTACGCCTCCCGCTCCGAAGAGACCGCTCCCTGTTTCGCGTGCAGACACCTTCACGGAATCTGTTATACGGGAGATGACCCGGCTTGCCCTGAAGCACGGTGCGGTCAACCTTGCACAAGGATTCCCGGACTTTCCCTGCCCGGACGAACTCAAATCTGCGGCTGGTGAAGCGATCGATGCCGACGTTAACCAGTACGCGATCACGTGGGGGTCAAAAGAACTCCGCGAAGAGATCGTAAAGAGGGTGAAAACCTACAACGGGATGGCATTCGATCCCGAAACCGGGATAACCGTGACCTGCGGCTCGACCGAAGCGATGCTCGCCTCGCTTCTCGCAGTCATCACCCCCGGCGAGGAAGTCATCGTACCTGAGCCTTTTTACGAGAATTACGGCCCCGATGCGATCCTCTCGGGTGCCGCCCCCCGGTATGTACCCCTCGGGGACGATCTCTCCATCGATGAGGAGTCGTGGAAATCGGCATTCTCAAAGAAGACAAAGGCGATCATCCTCAACACCCCGAACAACCCGTCGGGGAAAGTCTTTTCAAAAAAGGAACTCTCGTTTATCGCCGACCTCTGTCTTGATTACAATGTCATCGCGGTCACCGACGAGATCTACGAGCACATCCTCTACGACGGGCATAAGCACGTCTCCATCGGATCGCTTGACGGGATGCAGGACCGGACCATCACGATCGGGAGTTTTTCAAAGACCTACAGTGTTACCGGCTGGCGGGTCGGGTATGCCCTTGCAGACCCGGATCTGACGAACCGTATCCGTAAGATCCACGACTTCCTGACCGTCGGTGCCCCGGCCCCGCTCCAGCAGGCCTGCGCAGCAGCCCTCCGGCTCCCGGCCTCGTATTACCGGGAGCTTGCCGCGGATTACGACAAGAGACGGAAGATCCTCTACAACGGCCTTCGCGAGGCAGGGTTTGCCTGCGAACTGCCCGAGGGAGCCTATTACATCTTCACCGATATTTCCGAATCCGGGAAAACCGACGTGGAGTTTGCCCGTCACCTCATAGAAAAAGCCGGCGTCGCCGCTGTTCCCGGCAGTTCGTTCTACCACGATGGCGGAGAGACAAAACTCCGGTTCACGTTCTCCAAAAAAACCGAGACCCTGCAGGAAGCCTGCAGACGGCTCGAAAACGCATTTTAAGGTGCCCTTATGACTGATAAGAAATACTGGGACAAGGAAATCGAAACAATGCCCCGTGACAAGCTGGAGAAATACCAGCTCAAACTGCTCAAAAGCGAGATTGCCGTTGCACGAAAGGGATCGCCGTATTACAAGAAGGCCCTTCCGGATGTCAATTTAAAATCAATTGACGACCTCCGCAAGTTCCCGTTCGTGACGAAACAGCTCATGCGCGAACGCCAGCAGGCGAGCGAACCGTTTGGCGACATGGTCGCTGTCCCTGAAAAGGACATTGTCTATATCTCCGCATCGAGTGGTTCGACCGGTGTCCCGACCGCATCACCGTTTACCGCACAGGACTTCGATGACTTCATCGACTGCGAGGCCCGGCTCTTCTGGAGAAGCGGGATGCGGCCCAAGGACCGGTACATCCACGCCCTGAACTTCTCGCTCTTCATCGGCGGGCCGTGCGTGCTTGGCGCACAGAGGCTCGGGGCGCTCTCCATCCATGCCGGGTCGATCCCCTCCGACAGACTGATCAACTTCATCAAGCAGTTCAAGCCCAACTGGACCTGGACGACACCGTCCTATGCCTGGTACCTGGGCGAGACCGCGAAAAACGCCGGGCTCAACCCGGCCAAGGACTTAAGCCTCAGGAATTTTATCTGCTCGGGAGAACCCGGCGCCGGGATTAAGGAGACCCGGGAGAATATCGAGGCGCTCTGGGGCGCAAACCTGTACGAGTATTACGGGCTCTCGGATATTTTCGGGGCCTGCGCAGGGTCGTGCACGGAGAAATCCGGGATCCACATCGAAGAGGACCACATGATTGTCGAAGTCCTCGACCCAAAGACCCTTGAACCGGTGGGAGAAGGGGAACGCGGCGAGATGGTGCTCACGACCTTAAAGAAGCGTGCCCGGCCCTTAATCAGGTTCCGGACCGGGGATATTGTCACGTATACTGATGAGAAGTGCAACTGCGGCCGTACCCACAAGAGGCTGCTCGGCGTTCACGGCAGGACTGACGACATGCTCATCATCAAGGGTGTGAACGTCTTCCCCAGCGACGTCGAGGCGGTTGTCCGGGGCCTGGATTTCCTGACCGGCGAGTACCGGCTGATTGTCACCCGTGAGAAGCACCTCGATGTGCTTACGATTGAAGTCGAGAATCTCAAAAAGACGGTTCCCGAAGTCCAGGACATTGTCGCGACCGCCATCAAGGCAAGGCTCGGTGTGAAGGCAGGTATCATCGTACACCCGCCGGGGACACTCCCCCGCGAGACTCACAAGGCAAAGCGGATCATCGACAAGAGAACGAAGGTCTGGGGATAAGATTCCCGGGGGATCCGGAGGATAAGAACCGGAACCGTGCCGTCACCGGGAAAATCCCGGTCTCTTTTTTGCACGGCTCCGATTGATTAAAAAATGCCGGACTGGCCGGCAAAAATAAAAAAAGGATGTGGATATCATCGCTGAAATTCCTGAAACTGAATATGTCCTGAAATGCACGTCGGCCTGTGCCGGCTGCGGGGACTCGCTTGCCCTGCGCTATGTGCTCAAAGCGGCAGGGCCGGATACCGTGCTCGTGATGCCCGCCGGCTGCACGGCCGCATTCCAGGGGGTCTACCCGAAGACTGCCTATACCCTGCCCGTGGTCAACATCGCCTTTGCGGCGGCAGCCTCGTGCGCATCGGGACTCAGCACGTTCCTGCGGGCGAAAGGAAAGAAGACAAAAGTCGTGGTCTATGCCGGGGACGGTGCGACGCTTGACATCGGGCTCTCGGCGGTTTCGGGCGCATTCGAACGCCGCACCGATTTCCTGTATGTCTGCTACGACAACGAGGCATACGGGAACACCGGGATGCAGCGGTCCGGCGCGACGCCGCTTGGCGCAAAAACGACAACGACCCCGGCCGGGAAACCCGAGGTAAAAAAGGACATCGACACGATCATCGCCGCCCACGAACCGCCGTACCAGGCGACCGCTTGCGCCTCGTATCCCCAGGACCTGTTCAGGAAAGTCCAGAAAGCCCTCACGTTTACCGGCCCGACATTTGTCCACGTCCTCTCGCCCTGCCCGCCCGGGTGGCGGTACTCTGCGGAAAAGACGGTTGAAGTCGGCAAACTCGCGGTAAAGTCCGGCATGTGGGTGCTCTACGAGCGCGAGCAGGGAAAACTCACCATAAGCCCCCCCTCGAAAGCCGCGATGAAAAACCCGGTCCCGCTTGAAGAGTACCTTGCGCTCCAGGGCCGGTTCAAAGGCATCGATGCAACAACCGTGGAACATCTCAAGGAACGGATCGCCGGGAACTTCCGGCGGCTTGCGGCAGAGGAGGCAGAGCCATGAGAAAGATCGCGACGGGAAACAAGGCGGTAGCCGAAGCCGTCAAGCAGGCCCGGCCCGACGTGGTCGCCGCGTACCCGATCACGCCCCAGTCCGAGATCGTGGAGACGATTGCGGAGTACATTGCGACCGGCAAGCTCGAAAGCCAGTTTATCCCGGTCGAGAGCGAGCATTCGTCGATGGCTGCCTGTATCGGTGCGAGCATCGCGGGGGCGAGGACATTTACCGCGACAAGTTCGCACGGCCTCGCATACATGCACGAGATGACCAACTGGGCGGCCGGCGCACGGCTTCCTGTCGTCATGGTAAACGTGAACCGGGCGCTCGCCCCCGGCTGGAACATCTGGGCGGAACATTCCGACGCGATACAGGAGCGCGATACCGGCTGGCTCCAGGTCTTTGTCTCGACCGTGCAGGAAGCCTACGATACGACGCTCATGGCGTTTCGGATCGCGGAGCACACCGACGTCCTCCTGCCGGTGATGGTGAACCTGGACGGCTTTACCCTCTCGCATATCATGCAGCCGCTCGACACCGTAGAGCCGGGCGATTTCATCCCGCCGGTCCATACCCCTCATCCGGTCGACCCGGCCCATCCCGGGGGGTACGGGACGATCACCGGCCCGGCCGACCAGTTCCGGTTCCGGTATGAGATGGAGCGCTCGATGCAGCAGGCAAAGGCTGTCATCGGTGAGACGGAGCAGGAGTTTGCCCGGCGTTTCGGCCGGGCGTACGGTGCGGCCGAGGAGTACCGGGCCGGGGATGCGGACGTGGTCGTCGTGGCTCTTGGAACGCTCGGGAAAGAGGCGGAGGTTGCGGTCGATATCCTGCGAAACGAGGGGATCAAAGCAGGATCGGTCCGGCCCCGCTGGTTCCGCCCGTTCCCTGACCTGGATCTCGCCGGGAAGGAGGTCGTCGTGATCGACCGGGATTACTCGTTTGGGTTTGGCGGCGTGCTTGCCCATGCGATCCGGTCAAAGAACCTGACAAAGGTGTACAGCGTGATCGCCGGCCTTGGCGGGCAGGAAGTGACGTACGATGATATCGCGGAGTTTGTCCGGCACCGGCGGATCGGGGAAGAGTTCTGGTTCGGGGTGAACGACCGTGTATGAGATCCGGATCCACTCCCGGGGCGGGCAGGGCGGCGTGACCGCGGCCCGACTCCTTGCGACTGCCGCACTCCATGACGGGAAGTTTGCGACCGCCTGCCCGTTCTACGGCGCCGAGCGCCGGGGGGCGCCGGTGGTCTCATTTGTCCGGATCGACGACCGCCCGATTAAGGTCTACAGCCAGATCCACGAGCCGGATCTCGTGGTGGTGCTCGATGCGAGTGTCATGGACGTCGTCGATGTGCTGCACGGTCTCAAAACCGGCGGCCGGGTGTTCATCAACAGCGCCCATCCCCGGGAGTTTGCCGGGTTTGCTGCGCATCACGCGGACCTCACCGGGATAGCCCTGAAGGAAAACCTCGTTGTTTCAGGGAGCCCGATCCTCAACACCCCGGTCATCGGGGCACTGGCAAAGCTTGGGATCATATCGCCCGGCTCGGCGACATCTGCGATCCGGGAGATGTTTGCCGATGAACGGAACGTGCGTGCGGCCGAGGCCGCATACCGGGAGATGATCGTATGAGCCAGAAAAAGAGCGAGTATGTTGCCGTCAGCAGGCCGGTCCCGGGCTCTGCCGGCCAGACCGGTTCGTGGCGGGTCTTTCGGCCCGTTGTCGACAAAGAACAGTGCAATGCATGCGGACTCTGTGCGGTGTACTGCCCGGATGCCGCGATTGATAAAGAACTGGACATCGATCTCGCGTTCTGCAAGGGCTGCGGCATCTGCGCAAACGAGTGCCCGAAAAAGGCTATTGCGATGGTCAGGGAAGAGAAATAACTTTTTTACCGGCGGCCCGGGTCATTCAGGTTGTTCCTCTGCCGGCACCGGTTCCGTGCGCATACCGGGAATATTACCTGACCCCCCTCATTTTCCCGGGTAGTTGTAAGGTTCATTGCCGCCAGTTCTGGATAATTCGCACAGATCGGGATTTTTTGCTCATTTATGTGCATTCATATAGGTACCCTGCCCAGCAGTACCTGTGTCAGTACGGACGATCTCCCGGAAATGTACCCGCAAAAACCGGCTATCCCTACAGTCTTTTCTCGACAGGAGAACCGTTTACTGCAACCAGTGTTACTGTCATGACCCGCGGCACTGCTCCCGCCCGGAGGATCGCACTGCTGCTGCCCCGCGGCAGGCCGGCCTGAAGAATGGCGATGCGGAACTGTTTTTCTGAATTGGGATGCTGATCGGCCGGCCCTGACCGCCCCCCACAAGAGGGGGGGTCGCACCAAATTATGCATGACCCCCCCTACCGGTACGACCCGTTTTTAAACCTCAAATACATCTGTTTTTACGTCATAGAATCCCGCAAAATAGTGCCCCGGGATCCCAAAATATGGTGGGGGGGTCGTACCCTGTTTGAAACACCGGCCCGGGCCATGAAAACCCCGCGATCCCGTGCACATAATTTCAGCACAACCTGTTCCCAGTTTTCACCGTAAATATCCGCGCAGTACAGTTTTTTGAACCGGCCGGAAAACAGGATCATGAATTTTAAAAAAATGACCGGATCCAATCCTCAAAAAGAGGGGGGTCACACTAAATTATGCATGACCCCCCCTCATTTTGCCCTAAAAAAGATGCGGTTTTAAGGGATGAACCGGGTGCCCGGGCTGCCCGGTAAAAATGACCGGAAACTATGTAATACAACCACCCGTTTATCTGTTATCGCGAAAGGCGGCAGAGAACAAAATAAGCCCCGCTGCCCCGTGAAAAATTCCCGTGCTGATCACCATGGCCATATTCAGACAAAAGACAGAGAAAAGAAGTGCCGTCCTTTACCTTCCCACGCCCTTTCCTGACATCAGGGCGTTTACTGCGCTCGTCCAGTTAGTCATCATGAACAACCCGTTCGGGTGCACGTCCTATATGACCGACAGGAAAAACCATCCGCCGGTCGAGAAAATCCGGGAAATGTACACCGCGAAATTCGTGTACATCGGTACCGGCCGCCTCCAGACCGGGTCGGGCTCGGAGATCTACGACACCCTCGAAGGGTACGAGGACGGGATTGCCGCGGTCGTCTCAAACACCGCAAACGCGATGGCACACCGGGGGAAGGCAAAACACACTCCCGACGCCGACCTCTTCGCCGTGACCCTCCAGTGCCATGAACCAGACGATACGCTCTGGTTATTCAGTGTCTCACGCGACCGGATCACGATCTCTTCCTACCAAGATGATGCGGTAAAAAAGCGGGTCGATGCATGGGCAAAAACGGTGCCGGCACTGCAATAAACAGTCCCCTGTCGGCAGGTACCTCAACATTTTTAGGGTACAGGTGAGCGAACACTCCGGATCGCACATCCTTGTGCGGTTCAAAAAAAACTGCCCTTACCATTCAGTGCCGGGCATCGGCATGCGCATCGAACGCCGGCACATAGGGTTTGATATCCAGGAGCGGCGTGCCGTCAAGGATGTCCACATCTTCTATCGTTATCACGTTACCCTCGACACCCACGAGCCGGACGACCGAGAGGCCGATCGCGTTCGGGCGTTTCGCCGACCGGGTCGCAAAGATGCCACGGGGAACGGGATCAAGGAAGGGGGTGATCGTCAGGCTGTACCCCGTGGACCGGTGCAGGGCGTATAAGAGGATGATATGCGAGAACCCGCCAAGATCCGCCAGGCCCCCCACAAGATCGCTCCTGATATCGACGCTCCCCCGAACACCCCGGGCTCCCACAGGCTGAATGGGCATATCGGTGACATCGGAAAACGGAGAATGGATCGTACCAATTGATGTGTAGGTGAAGGCCGTGTCCTGGTCGGGCGCAGTAGGCATAGATAAGTATCGGTGTACGCACGTAAAAAACCGGTGTCTTCGGCAGCTTTTGTACATGCAGCAAAAATGCGCGGTGAGAATGCGCGGCACATACTTGTATGATTACTGTGCATATTAAAAGAAGAGTTGCCCGACAGGAAAATACAGGCAATATTTGTCTTAAATGACCATTGTGTCAAAATTTGCCAGTATTTTACCTGTGGGCGATGCCTGCTCAAGGGGGGAGGTGAAGCGAAAGACTTAACAATTGTGATTTCTCACTTAGTTATGGTGATTCCACTATGAGGGATCGTCTTTGTTGTAAACACAAACGAATCTGACAAACCGTTTGCTCGGCTCGGGCACCTGCCCCCGTCAGCAAAACTGGTGTATAAAGTGCTGGAAACAAGCGGACAACTGACGCAGAAGGATCTCATCCGCGAGACCTCGCTGCCATCCCGGACTGTCCGGTATGCATTAAACAGGCTCAAGGCAGAGAAGTTCTTGATCGAACACTACTACTTCATCGATGCCAGGCAAAGCCTGTACGGCCTGAACAACACAAAGCCGCAGGAAGAGGTGGTCGCTGCATGATGCGTCCTATGCATACAACCGGCACGTTCCTATCCAGATAGGTTCTGTGGTAAAGCCTCCCATGGGCCTCCCTTTTTTTCCGCGTTTAATATTCCAATAACGAATTTTTAATGGTCATTCCGACCCATCCGTGACCCAGTGAGTAGTACATGTCTCCGGTCAGGGTGGAAAAAAGGGTGGGCTTCTTCATATGCATTCGAGGGCATAGGCAAGGTCGGCGATAAGATCCTCAGGATCCTCAAGGCCGACCGAGAGCCGGAAGATCCCGTCGCCGGCAAAGGCCCGGTAGGACTGCTCCTGTGCCGGGGTCATCCTAAAGGAGGTCCGGAGCATCTCCGATGTCGGGAGGTAAAATACAAGGCTCCGCTGGTGGCCGAGCGAAACGGCATAGAGGATGACCGAGAGCCGGTCGGCGATGATCTTTGCCGCACGGGCGCCGTCCCTGACCTGGAAGGTCACCATGCCGGAGAAGTTGGTCAGCTGCCTCCGTGCGAGTTCGTGCTGGGGGTGCGAGGGAAGCCCGGGATAGATGACCCGGATCACCTTCGGGTGCGATTCGAGGAACCGGGCGACGGCTAGGGCGCCCTCCTCGTGGGCTTTCATCCGGAGCGGGAGGGTTGTTGCGCCCCGCTGGATGAGCCACGCGTTGAACGGGCTTAAGATCCCGCCGGTCCGGATGGCGACGTCTTTTTTTATCCGTGCCATGTCCTGTGCCGTTCCAAGGATGGCCCCGCCGATCGCGTCCCCGTGGCCGCAGATATACTTGGTGAGGGAGTGGATTACGAAGTCAGCACCGAGCCGGATCGGATGGCTTCCGATGGGGGAGGAAAAAGTGGCATCCACGGCAAACCGGGCCTCGTGGTCGTGGGCAATCTGACTCACCGCTTCAATATCGGTGAGACGGAGGATCGGGTTTGAGGGCGACTCGGCGTAGACGAGTTTTGTGTTAGGCCGGATCGCGTCCGCCACATTCTGCGGGTCCGACATATCGACTTTGGTCACCGCGATACCGAGCCGGGGGATGAGTTCGTTTGTCATCTCGGCCGTTGCCGCATAGGAGACATCGCTGATGACAAGATGGTCGCCGGCTTTTAAGGTGTAGAGGAAGAGTGCCGTGACGGCGGCCATCCCGCTCCCGAACGCGATGGCAGCTTCCGATCCTTCGAGTGCGGCAAGCTTGTGTTCCAGCTGGTCGACCGTGGGGTTCTTCCACCGGGTATAGAGATACGGGGTCGCATCCCCGAAGTCCTCTGCCGAAAACGAGGTACCGGCATCGGCGACAAAGGCAGTCGACATGACGATCGATGGAGCCGCGGCGCCGGTGACCGGGTCCGGGGACTCCCCGGCATGGATGGCGGTAGTGCGGATCCCCCGCACGGGCTGGTGGTTTTCTGTCATGGTATCGCACCGGTCCCGCCGGGCCGGGAACCGGGACGACGGGATTTAATCGGTTTTCCGGTGAGATTGGAGATATACGGGGATATTCCTGGGGCACGGGGCAATTCTTGCCGCATCCGGAACGTCTCCAGGGAGTCGCAGGATGCACCGTTAGGGAAACGGACGTACCCTCTTTCAGGCTTCCCCAGCCTTGACAGGAGAGTACCCTCACAACGGCTTGTCCGTGACCGGGACCCCGGCCGCCGCCATTCGCTCGCGGATCAGGTCGGCTACCTCGAACTGCTTCTTCGCCCGCAGCTCTGCCCGTATATCCTGCAGGACACTCAACGGTGCGCTCGTCTCGCGCAGGAAATTGATACCGAGGATCTCCCCGTACTCCCGGAGCGCCTCAAGGTCGCCGCTTCCCGCAAGTTTCTGGATGGCGGCAATGGCCATGGGCGTATTGAGATCGGCTTCCATCGCATCGGCAAACGCCTTTCGTCCCTCCGCGTCAGGCCCCTTATCCTTCGTGGCAATCGCCCGGATATGGTCGAGCCCTTTTGCCGCGTTGGCAAATCCTTCATCGGTCGCCTGGAGCGGGGACCGGTAGTGGGAGAGGAGAATACAGTAGCGCAGGACGTCCCGGTTCCACGTTTTTAACGCATCCCGGATCGTGATAAAGTTCCCGAGCGACTTTGACATCTTCTCGCCTTTCACAGTCAGGAACCCCGTATGCAGCCAGTACCTGACCATCGGGTGCTTCCCTTCGAGCGACTCCATCTGCGCGATCTCTGCCTCGTGGTGCGGGAAGATCAGGTCGAGACCGCCGCCGTGCATGTCGTACTGCTGGCCGAAATATTTCTCGGAGATCGCCGTGTCTTCGATGTGCCACCCGGGCCGGCCCCGGCCCCACGGCGAGTCCCAGGTATACTCCCCGAACTCGCCCAGTTTCCAGAGCGCAAAGTCCAGCGGGTTGTGCTTGGTCGCATCGGTGACCCGGCTGACCCGTTTTGCCCGTTCCTGGCCGGAGAGTTCCCCGTTATGGTCGAACGTGTCGAGGTTGAAGTAGACCCCGGTTTCCGTGACGTAGGCCGAGCCCCGGTCGACCAGCCGTTGTACCTGGCCGATGATCTCGGGGATGTGGGTGGTGGCCCGGGCATAGTAACTGACCGCATCGATCCCGAGGGACTTCATGTCCCGGAGGTATTCGGTCTCGAACTTTCGGGCAAGGGAACTCTGGGAGACACCCTCTTCTTTAGCGCGGTTGATGATCTTGTCGTCGACGTCGGTGATGTTCTGGAGATAGAACACCTCTTTTCCGGTCCACCGAAGGTACTTTGCGAGGACGTCAAAGACGACATAGGTCCGGGCATGCCCCAGGTGAGAATAATCGTATACCGTCGGGCCGCAGACAAAGAGCGCGACCCGGTCAGGGTGAAGCGTCACCAGCGGTTCAACGGTTCGTGATAATGTGCTGTACAGTTTCATGGCAGTGATCCTCGTTCTTTGACGCCGGCGGAGGGAGTCGAACCCCCAGACATTCGCTCTGCAGGCGAAGGCATTTGCCGCTCTGCCACACCGGCCCTTATCTTTTTAGTGTTTTTTGGATCACTGTTCTGGTCCCGCGATGCTGCCGGGCACCCCGGCATTCACGGTGTATGATCTCTCATCCCCGTTTACCTCCTCATCGTCTGTCTCCTTTAATGTTGGGGTGGGTTTCTTTTTGAACGGTGGCTCTCATGGTTGTTCTCCCCCTCATATGGCATCAAATGCCTGCCCGAGATCCGCGATGAGATCTTCGGTGTTCTAGATACCTGCCGAGACCCGGATAAGCGAGTCTTTCACGCCCACCTTCTCCCGCTCCTTTTTCGGGACGGAGGCATGGGTCATCGTCGCCGGGTGCTCGATGAGCGATTCGACCCCCCCGAGGCTCTCGGCAAGGGAAAACAGCCGGAGGGCACGGAGAAACTTCAGTGCCGCCGGTTTCCCGCCCTTGATCTCAAACGAGATCATGCCGGAGAACCCGTCCATCTGCTTTTTTGCAAGCGCGTACTGGGGATGGGACCGGAGCCCCGGGTAATGGACAGCGCTGACTTTCTCATGCCCTTCAAGGTACTTGGCGAGAGTAAGGGCATTTTTCTGGTGCCGCTCCATGCGGAGGGCGAGCGTCTTGATGCCCCGGGCAACAAGGAAACTGTCGAACGGCGAGAGGATCGCTCCTGCGGCGTTCTGGTTGTACCGGATCCTCTGGTGCAGGGCCTCGTCGGAGAGCATGACCGCCCCGCCCACGGAATCGGAATGTCCGTTGATGTACTTGGTCGTGCTGTGGACGACGATATCGGCGCCGAGCGCAAGCGGGTGCTGGAAGTACGGGCTCGCAAACGTGTTGTCGACGATGACCGGTATTCCCTTTTCGTGGGCAACTTTCGCAATCCCCCGGATGTCGCAGAGCCGGATCAGGGGGTTTGTCGGGGTCTCCAGCCAGACAAACCGGGTGTTCCTGCGCAGGGCGGATGCGACGTTCTCTGTCTCCCGTGCGTCCACGTAGGAGAATTTTATGCCGAAGTTCTCCTGGAACACGTGGTTGAAGAGTCGTCTCGTGCCACCGTAGAGGTCGTCGAACGCGACAACATGATCGTCCTTTTTGAGGAGCGTGAGCGCCACGGTCGTCTCCGCAGCAAGCCCGGACGAGAAGGCAAGCCCGAATTTCGCGCCCTCGATGGCCGCGAGCTTCGTCTCAAGCGCATCGCGTGTCGGGTTCCCGCTCCGGGAGTACTCGTAGCCCCCGGTTGGTTTTGCCACGTCCCTGCGAGCAAATGTTGAGGCAAGGTGGATAGGGATCACGACATCCCCGGACCCGCCTTCCGAGAGGACCGGCTCCTCCCCGGCATGTACTGCGGCGGTCTCAAACTTCATCTCAGATCACGTCCGCAAAACCGTTTGCCTTCATCCATTCGTCGTTGAAGATCGTGGTGAGGTAATTACGGCCGGTGTCCGGCAGCAGCACCACGAGCAGGTCATCTTTCTTGAGGTCTTTTGCCACCTGTGCGGCGGCAAAGACCGAAGCCCCTGCCGTCCCGCCGACAAGGATGCCCTCTTCCCGGGCGAGCCGCCGGGTCATCCGGAACGCATCAGCGTCGTTGACGACAATGATATCGTCAACGACCTTGAGATCAACGGTCGGCGGGATAAAGTCCTCCCCGGTCCCCTCGACCTTGTACGGGTAGCTCTCGGGAGTAGTCCCGTAGAACACGTGGTGGTAGATCGAGCCCTCGGGGTCGACCCCGATAATTTTGATGTCCGGGTTCTTTGCCTTGAGGTACCGTGCGGTGCCGGAGATCGTCCCTCCGGTTCCGATGCCGGCGACAAAGTGCGTGATCTCGCCGTCGGTGTCCTTCCAGATCTCCGGGCCGGTCGAGGCAAAGTGGGCGGCAGGGTTGTTCGGGTTTGCGAACTGGTTGGGGACAAAGGCCCCCGGCGTCTCGCGGGCGACTTTTTCTGCCACCTTGTAATAACTCCGCTCGTCTTCGGGCGGAACGTTCGTCGGTGTCCTGATCACCGTTGCCCCGTAGGCTTTCAGGAGGAACTCTTTGTCCTTACTCATCTTTTCCGGCATCGTAAAGACGGTCTTATACCCCCGTGATGCCGCAAAGATCGCAAGGCCTACACCGGTGTTACCCGACGTGGGTTCGACCACGGTCCCTCCCGCCTTGATCTGACCCTCTTTTTCGGCAGCAAGGAGCATCGCCTTTGCGATCCGGTCCTTAGCGCTTCCCCCGGGGTTGAAACTCTCCGCCTTTGCAAGGACAAGCGGTTGTGTTCCGGGCTGGAGCACGCGGTGCAGCCGGACAAGGGGGGTGCTGCCGATGGTATCGATGATATTTTCATAGAATCGCATGAGCGATCATCTCCTTTTCATGTCAGATTTTTATCGGGCGGTACGATGGAATGCCGGACTGATGTCAGGGCGTCGCGGTCAGAACAGACCTGCGCCTTAAAATGCCGGCAGCAGAATTATCGTATCAACAGCGACACGGGAAAAAAATACTTTCAAAAGAGGGAAAAACCTGTTTTGGTACCTGATGGAACATACCAGACTGCCGCATACGCCGCATTTCCGTGGTCTGTGTCATCGTGTCCATTTTTGGTTTTCTCCTGAATGCTGTGTGTCGATGGTTTATCGTATGATACTTGTGCGTGACAACGTTACCTGTTATCCCATAAAACCGTTCAGGTAGCGGTAAAATCTGCCCGCACTTTTTTATCGGAGGCAGATCCCCCTTCGGGGCACTCCGCAGATTCTCTCGGGATGATTGGATTGGATTAAAAAAAATTACCGGGACCGGCCTTTGGCAACCTGCGCCGCAGCCGATGCAAAGGCGATCTGGTTCTGGACCTGGATGCCTTCAGAGAAGGATTCCAGGGATTCGGGAACGGATTTTCCCGGGCACTGGAACCCGAGCTCCGTGCATGAGGGAAGGAAGTGCCAGTACAGGACGTTCTGCCTGAACCGGGCAGAGTCCCGGAAAAACCCGAACCCGTTTGTCCCGAGGGTCATAACTGTTCTGCCTCCTTTACTGCATACTCCGAAAAGACTGGATTTGATGAGTAGTCATAGAAGTGCACGAGGGAGCAGACAGCGTTCATGTGGGCACGGGCCCGTTCGAGCCGGCTGATCATCTGGCAGGTATCGAGATACAGTTCTGCCAGGTCTTCTTTGGTGCCATACGATGCGTCCTCTTGCAGGTTTGCTGCATGCTGGAAGAAGAACCGATCGTGCAGGTGCAGGTGGTTCCTCGCAGCAGCCGCTACCCTGTCAAGCTCGTCAATCTCGGTGACGATAGTGGACAGGTTGGCGAGAATCTTCTCCCGGTATTCCCGGCGGTTCTCGCGGTCTATGGTGGTCTGCATGGTTAGTATAAAGTCAACTCATATGCATATAAAGCATAATTTATGGGCAAAAAACATACTTTATAATTACCAGAGGTAATAAAAATCACTGTTTTTCAGGAAAGTGGAACTGGTAATATCCGGTATTCCCGCCGACAAGGGCAATCACGGGCTCGCAGTACCTCATGAGTATAGGTACAAAAGCGACTTTTTGCCTGCACTTATCATTTCTGTAATAATCCGGTCCCTTCCGCCGCATTAATCAGGTTCTTTTGTGTGTCAGGGCCATTTTTGCGGATTTCTCCACCGATAAATATCAGGCTGTCCGATACAAGTGATGAGGATTTTGAAAAGACACCCAAAGGAAATAATCGGGCATATCCACTTGTCCAGTCTTAAAAATGGCAGGAGAAGGGAAAGTTCGTTGGGAACTCATCAAAATCGTCTGTCGTGAACCAGTCTCTGGCACGACATAAGAAACACCAAGGAGTTGACCTGATAATGGCAAAGGCATATCTGAAAATTGATATCGAAACGGGAAAAGAGAATGAAGCAAAAACTTCATTAAAGAAGATCACCGGCGTAAAAAGTGCAGACTTTGTAACAGGAGCACATGATCTCCTGGCATCGGTCGAAGGCAAGAACTATGAAGAGATCGTTACAAAAATCCTGCCGGAGGTAAGGAAGGTCAAGGGGATTAAAAAGACGACCACAGACTTTGCGTTTGAATGGGCCTGAACGTCCGGACAATCGTAGAGGGAACACTAAAAACGCCCTGATCTCCAGACTTGAGCACCACGGGAGACCAGGGCTCTATAAATATACGGCTTTATCCCGGATCATGGAACGATAGGGATAAAGGCCAAAAAAGCACGTGTCACCTTTTTTTGCCAGTCTTTTACATGCAGTATGAATCTGTACTACCATACCGGTGCCAGGTACGTTTCCCGCCGCTTGCTCCGGGATAAGTTCCTGAAGATTCCTGCCGGGCTGCCCCTCCCGGAGTACACAGGCATATGCAGAAACTATATCTGTCGACAATAATGACATAATACTGCAATTCACAATTGTGAATATAGTGTTTGACCGGGGGAACCTAAAGTGAAACTTGTATCACTTATCTCAGGCGGGATTGACTCACCGGTGGCAACGTACCTCATGATCCAGCGCGGTGTGGAGGTCGTCGCAGTCCATATGGACAACCGCCCGTTCACGGACGATAAAAACCTCAACAAGGCGATGGACCTCGTCCTCCATCTCCGGAACCTGACCGGGAGCCCGATCAAGACCTACGTCGTCCCCCACGGGCCCAACCACATCGCCTTTGCCCGGAACTGCCAGCGTCACCTGCACTGCCTCTTCTGCCGGAGGATGATGTACAGGATCGCGGAACGGATCGTGGAAAAAGAGGGCGCCGACGGGATCCTGACCGGGGAGTCACTCGGACAGGTGGCAAGCCAGACCCTCCAGAACATCCTGGTCGAGAACCAGGCCGCAAAGGTGCCCATCATCCGCCCGCTCATCGGTCTTGACAAGGTCGAGATCATTGAGATCGCCCGGAAGATCGGTACCTATGAGATCTCTACGCTCCCGGGCCTCTGCTGCACGATCGTACCCAAGAAACCTTCGACAGCAGCCCGGGCCGATGACATCTTTTGTGAAGAACAGAAGATCGATATCGACGCGCTCGTCGAAAAATCGCTGGAAGGGATGTATGTATTCAGTCCTGAAGCCCTGTAAAACGTCGGCCGCGTTCGAGGCAATCCCCCGGGAACGGTTCAGCCTTGACCTCGACCGGTCTGAGGAGATCTTAAAAGATGTCTGCACCATTGTCACGAACGCCGGTATCCTTTTGATCGTCAACGACCGGTGCGAGGTCTCGATCCATAAGGACGGGCGGCTCATCCTCAAGACGGATTCACAGGAGGTTGCTGCCGAGCAGGCCGGGCGGATCGCCGGATGGCTGGAAGGGACGCCTGCGATACGGAAACACCGTGATTCCCGGGGATAAACCCCGGCGCAGAGGATAGGGGAGAAAAAAACCTACCCGTGACCAAATGCCCGCAGATCACTCAAGCGGTGTCGACCTACAACCCGATATACCGCGCATAGAGCGAACGGGCTGCGGCTTCGTCCTTTGTGCCCTTGATAATCGCCCGCCCGTCCCGGAATATTGAGATCTCTTCTGTGCCCGATTTGAAAGTAAGCATGTACCGGGTGGACCGCACCTCGCCGAGCCGGGAGAGCCGGCTCTCCAGTTCTTCAAGAGATATTTCCATCGCGGTCGCAGGGGTGATCTGGATCGCATCCCTCCCGCAGAGAGAGGTGACCATCTCCGGGGATACCGCATTAAGGAAATCCAGCTGCCCTTTCCCGCAGCACGGGCAATCGGCCCGGCGCCCGACCTCCATCCGGTCGAACGTCTGGCGCCATGCATCAACATGGACCAGGTACGCAGTTCCCTCCCCGGATTCGAACCGGCCGGTGAGGATCTGGAATGCAAGGGTGCACTCGAGGGAGGCAATGATGGTGGGAATCGTGTTGAGGACACCTGCGATATCGCAGGTCTGCAACAGGCCGGGCCCGGGAAGCGACGGTACGAGGCACCGGAAACAGGGGGTCCGGCCCGGCACGATGGGCATTACCATGCCACCGGTCCCGACCGCCCCGGCATAGACCCAGGGGATCCGGTATTTGACGCAGACGTCGTTTATGAGAAACCGGGTCTGGAGGTTGTCGGTGCCGTCCAGTATTATGTCCGCGCCGGTAAGGAGTTTTTCGGCATTCAGAACATTCAGGTCGTTTGTCCGTGCCTCGACTTCAACGGAAGAATTGATTGTGTGCAGGATCTCTGCCGCAGCGACGGCTTTCGGGCGGTCCACGTCTTCTTCGCTGTACAGAATCTGGCGCTGCAGGTTGTGCAGTTCCACCAGGTCGCGGTCGATTAAGACGACATGCCCGACCCCTGCCCGCACGAGCGTATTTGCCACAGAACTCCCCATGGCCCCAAGACCGACGATAACAGCCCGGCTCTCGCCGAGCCTGCGCTGCCCTTCCAGCCCAATTTCTGGGAGGATGCTCTGGCGGCAGTAGCGATCCCGGGCTATCCCGGGGGACGCTGTCAGTGCCCCGGTATCGTTTTCTTTCGGAGGTATCATCCGGTCATCTCCTGTGTCCCGCGTTTTAAAAGTCCCCGGCAATGGTCCTGACGGTATCCACGAGCCGGTCCGCATCTTCGATCGTATTGTAGCAGTGCAGGCTCGCCCGGACGGTCCCGTCCGGAAGGTTCAGGAGATCCATAAGGGGCATGCAGCAGTGGTGGCCTGACCGCACCATAATGTCTGCCTCCCCGTCAAGCATGATGGCCACATCATGGGGGTTGAGTCCCTTAATGACAAACGAGATAACCCCGATCCGGGTTCCCTCCGAACCGGGGCCGACGACCTGCACGTTCCCGATACCGGAAAGACCGTCGATAATGCGCCGGGTGATCTGCTGCTCGTGGCGCTGGATCTCCTCCATGCCAAGGGCTTCCAGATATTCGATGGCACGGCCGAGGCCGATGGCTCCTGCAATATTCGGGGTTCCTGCCTCGTACCGTTCGTACCCTTCCGCAAGGGTATATCCCGCAGCCGTAACCCGATCAACGATTCCTCCGCCAAGAATCAGGGGTTCCAGGCAGGGTTCCTTCATGTAAAGGACCCCGGTGCCGGTGGGGCCGAGCATCTTGTGTCCGGAGAAACAGAGAAAGTCGCAGCCCAGCTGCCCGACATCCACCGGGATATGGGGAACGGACTGGGACCCGTCGACAAGGAGAAGCGCCCTGTAATCGTGGCAGATTTTCGCAAACTCTGCTACGGGCACGACGTTACCGAGCACGTTGGAGGCCTGGGTGATGGCCACGAGCCGGGTCTTCTTCGTGATGACTGCTTCAAGGTCAGCTGGATCGAGCGTGCCGTCCTGAGCCGGGGTGAGCAGCCGGAGATCGATTCCCTGCCGGTTGCGGAGGCGCATCCAGGGAAGGAGATTGCTGTGGTGCTCAAGGAGAGTGGTAACGACCCGGTCGCCGTTCTGCCACGGAAGTCCTGATGCCACCATGTTGATAGCCTCGGTGGAGTTCCGGGTAAAGACCAGATCCCCTTCGTCGGCATGGATAAATTTTTTGACCTTCTGGTGGGCATCCCGGTACTTCTGCGAGGCCTGCTGGGCGAGCCGGTGGACACCCCGGCCGGAATTTGCCCGGCAGGTATGCTCGTACTCAAGCATCGCCTCAAGGACCGGCTCCGGCGAGAGACTTGTCGCTGCACTGTCAAGGTAACAGACGCTTGAAAGGAGCGGGAAATCCGCCCGTATATCCCCGGGAATCATGGAACCCCGCGAGCGCGATCCTCACCGTGAATCACGACGGGGAGTCGTTTCATGAGGATCGTGTATCCCTTTCCGGAGATACGCAGGTTATCTTCAGGTATTCCCGTTTCAGGTATTGCAGTCATAGAATGAACCGGCTGTTCCTTTTATTCCATCAGGGAGATTCAGGCAATCGTCGGGATTCTGCGTTCCGGGCGATCCCGTCACCCTTCATGGAGGCTTGTTGCCCTGATGCTGTACTGGTAGAAGAGTATGTAGGTTCACAATTGTTAATGTTTTGCTGCAAAGCTACGGATCTCCACAAAACAGGCCCCGTCTTTTTTGTTCGGTTCAGAGGAGGAACTGCGGTGTTTTTTAAAAATCGATCCGGAAAAAAAGTGTTATACCCGGGAGAGCTGGCGGCTCCCCGGCATTATAACGGAGGTGTGTGGTGCATGTTACATGAGGCTTATTGATCCGGCAGGTGTGTCTGCCATAACGGGTGAGATGAACCCGAAATTGCACTGCCGGGTTTTTGTACGAGGACGTGAACTTAAGGGGATTTTCACGGACACATACCAGGGACAGCCATCATTTTGCGGGTTGGGCTGATTGCTGTCACAGGCGGGTCTCGGTTTGTCAGCCCCATAGGCCTACAATACTGCCCGGAGCTCCGGATACCGCCCGACCATACCACCGGCCTTCCCGGCAGGATGCCAGGAGAGGCTCGGGCAGCGGTACCGGGTGCGTCCGGTCCGGCTGTTGGTCCAGCGATATTCGCGTGGTGTGTGTTCATGGAATTCTTCCTGTTCACTCGATTGTGAACACGAAGTATGGGGCAGGCAGGGTAATATACCCTGATTTTGCGTCAGGTTTTGCCGCCATATTCTTATCTTCCATAAGAATAAGGGTATCATACTAAGGTTAAATGTGCAAAAACTTGGAGAAGTAGAAAACCAAGGTATATAATCTCCAAACAATTAACAATTGTGAAGTACCGGGATCCTGCCCGGTCGTGTGGAAGCATATCAGGACGTGGAGAGGCAGACTATGACGAAGATTTACGATACTATCCTTGCAACCATCGGCAACACCCCGCTCGTGCGGCTGAACCGTGTCGCCCCGAAGACCGGCGCAACGGTGCTTGCCAAGGTTGAGTCCTTCAACCCTATGGGGAGCGTTAAGGACCGGATCGCGGTGGCGATGATCGATGCGGCAGAAGAAGCCGGGCTTATCCATCCGGATACTATTATCCTCGAACCCACCAGCGGGAACACCGGGATAGGGCTTGCGATGGTAGCAGCGGCCCGGGGGTACAAGATCACGCTTGTCATGCCGGAGACGATGAGCATCGAGCGGAGAAAACTCCTCAAGGCGTTCGGGGCCGACCTGGTTCTTACCCCGGGAAAAGAGGGGATGAAGGGCGCGGTGGGAAAAGCCGAAGCGCTCCTTGCGGAGAACCCTCAGTATTTCTATATCCCCCAGCAGTTCCGGAACCCGTCGAACCCTGCCATTCATAAGAAGACCACCGCAGAGGAGATCTGGCGGGACACTGACGGAAATGTCGATGCTATCGTCGCAGGTGTGGGTACGGGCGGCACCATTACGGGGATCGCAGAGTTGATAAAACCCCTCAGGCCATCGTTTAAGGTCATCGCGGTCGAACCCGATGCCTCACCGGTGCTGTCCGGCGGGCAGCCCGGGCCGCACAAACTCCAGGGACTGGCGCCCGGTTTCATCCCCGATGTTCTCAGGCGCGATCTTCTCGATGAGGTAATCCGTGTGACCTACGAGGATGCCATTGCCATTGCACGGCGCATGGCAAAAGAGGAAGGCATCCTGATTGGCATCTCGGGCGGGGCAGCGACCTGGGCCGCACTCCAGGTGGCGGCACGCAAGGAGTACGCGGGTAAGACGATCGTCGTCCTCCTGCCGGATACCGGGGAACGGTACCTGAGCACGGAACTCTTCGAAGCATAACGGGGCGGGGACCATGGTTTTCGACCACCTCAGGGAAGATATACGGGCAATCTTTTCAAAAGACCCCGCCGCCCGCTCCACCCTCGAGGTCATCTTCTGTTACCCCGGGCTCCACGCACTCTGGTTCCACCGCAGGGCACACTGGCTCTGGGTACACAAATTCAACTTCTGGGCCCGGCTGGTCTCCCATATCGGCAGGTTCCTCACCGGCATCGAGATCCATCCCGGGGCCGTGATCGGCCGGCGGGTGGTCATCGACCACGGCATGGGGATCGTTATTGGTGAGACTGCCGAGGTCGGCGACGATGTCCTGATCTACATGGGCGTGGTGCTGGGCGGCACGGCGCTCGAAAATGTCAAGCGTCACCCGACCGTGGAGGACGGCGTCATCCTCGGGTCCGGCGCCATTGTCCTTGGCCCCATCCGGGTCGGGAAGGGTGCAAAGGTCGGGGCCGGGTCGGTTGTGGTCCGGTCTGTCCCCCCCGGTGCGACCGTGGTCGGGGTTCCGGCCAGGATCGCGGGGCTGGACCAGGGCATGGAAACCGAGATCCCGGGAGAGATCATGCCCGATCCGGTGCTCCGGGTGGCAAGCCGGCTGCTGGAGCGGCAGGACCAGTTCGAAGAGAGGCTCCGCGCCATGGAGCAGGCACAGCCGGGCCCGGTCCCTGCTGCCGCCCGGCAGGAGATTGTCTGCGAGAACCAGATCCGCGATGCACTACGGGAAGTGATCGATCCTGAGGTGGGCCTCGATATCGTCGATCTCGGGCTGATTAAAGAAGTCCGGGTGAAGGGCACCGGCGTGGAGATCGACATGGTCCTTACCTGTAAAGCCTGCCCTCTCGCCGACCACCTGTCAGAGCAGGTGAAGCGCAAGGCCCTCGGGGTCTGCGGCATCGAGCAGGTGACCGTCAATGTGCTGGACGAACCGTGGAACTGGAAGCAGTTCTCACAAGAGCACGGGAATCCAAAATCAGTCTGAACGCTGGCCATAACGGTACCTTATTTTTTTATAAAAGCCAACTAATCCCCATGAAGCAGACCCGGCCCGGCATCGCACACTCTCCCATACACCCGACACCCGTCCACACACCCCACCCCTCACGTGCCGATGCCTTTACCGAATCCGTGATCCGGGAGATGACCCGGCTTGCGCTCGCCCATAACGCGATCAACCTCGCGCAGGGCTTTCCCGATTTTCCCTGCCCGCCGAAACTAAAAGCGGCGGCCTGCGCCGCACTCAACGAGGATTTCAACCAGTACGCGATCACGTGGGGGGCGCAGGATCTCCGTGCGGCCATCGCCTATAAGGTCGAGACCTACAACGGGATCGTGCTCGACCCCGATACCGACATTACGGTCACCTGCGGGTCGACCGAGGCGATGATGGCCTCGATGCTTGCCCTGATCACCCCGGGAGACGAAGTGATCGTGCCCGAACCATTCTACGAGAACTACGGGCCCGATGCCGTCATTTCCGGTGCCGTCCCGCGCTATGTCCCTCTCGGCGACGGGGAGTCTATCGACGAGGAGGCGTGGAAGGCCGCGTTCACGAAAAAGACCCGGGCCATCATCATCAACTCGCCGAACAACCCGACCGGCAAGGTGTTTTCCAACGATGAACTCCGGTTCATCGCCGACCTCTGTATCGAGCATGACGTGATCGCGATCACGGACGAGATCTACGAGCACATTCTCTACGACGGGCACCAGCACATCTCCATCGGGTCGCTCTCCGGCATGGAGGACCGCACGGTCACCATTGGCAGCCTCTCGAAGACCTATTCCGTCACCGGCTGGCGGGTGGGCTATGCCCTTGCAGGTGCAGGTTTATCGGGACGCATCCGCAAAATCCATGATTTCCTCACGGTCGGTGCCCCGGCCCCGCTCCAGCACGCGGCTGTTGCCGCCCTTTCCCTGCCTGAGTCCTATTACCGGGCTCTTGCCCGGGACTATGACCGCCGGCGGAAGATCCTGTACAAGGGTCTGGTTAAGGCAGGCTTTGACTGCCGGCTCCCCCAGGGTGCGTATTACATCTTCACGGATATTTCGGAGTTCGGGATGACCGATGTGGCATTTGCCCGGCACCTCATTGAAACCGTGGGCGTGGCGGCAGTCCCGGGCAGTTCGTTCTACCACGAGGGAGGGGAGACAAAACTACGGTTCACGTTCTCCAAAAAAGACGCGACGCTCCGCGAGGCGTGCCGAAGGCTGGAACAACTTGAATGAGCGGGAGCGATTACCCGTATCACTGCTTTCCAACCCGGATAGTTTCCCAAAAAGAGGACCGACATGGGAACCTCCCCACTCACCCACCCCGACCTCCAAAAAATCGGTCACCCCCCTCCCCCTACCTCCCACTCAGCAGAAAAACTGGTCGGACCGATCATTTTCAAAATCGGTCGGGGCGATCTCTCTTTTTCCAGTGCCGCAATCTCCATTTCCACTGAATGCTCAGACGGGAACGGGGGGTCGCCCCGACCGTACTCGATCGGAGGCCGGACCGACCGATCATGATCATTGGTCGGGGCGACCTTTGATCCACGCGGATCTGAGGTCACCCCCCTCCCCCCCACCACTCATTCACGCAAAAAAATGGTCGGACCCCCCTGATCCAAAAGAAAGGGGGGTGGCATGATCCGGGAAATGGATGGGGTAGCCGGGCTGGCTGCCCGGCCAGGGACACCAGCACCCTCCCGAACACGAAAACAGAGAGATCCTAACGAGGACCGATGGTTTCCCGTTAATGACGATAAAATCGGAATACCCAAATAGGTTTCAGGAGGTTTATCTATCAATGCCGGGTCCCACGAAAAAGAATTCCATAATTACGGTATGCATGGTTACTGCCACGCTCCTGTTGCTTGCCGGTACCGCCTGCGCTGCAACTGCCCCGCTCGCAGTGTTCAACGGCACGCCGACCTCTGGTACATCCCCCTTGACCGTAACCTTCGCGGACGAATCGACCGGCGGTCCAACGGGATGGGCATGGTTTTTCGGCGATGAGACCTATGCGCAGTCCTGGGTACGGGTGAACGCAAGTTCGGGATTGCCGGCCCGGGAAACCCAGTCGGCGGTCGCGCTGCCGGACGATACCATCGTTCTCACGGGCGGTTCCGGCTACCCTCCCGCCGACACAGAATTCAACGATACCTGGCAGTCGGCCGATAAGGGAAGTACGTGGACACGGGTGAACCCGCGTTCCGGATGGCTGGCACGGGAGAATCACAACAGCGTAGCGTTGTCCGATGGCAGTATTGTCCTTTTTGGCGGCTGGGGGGATGTCGAATTCAACGATACGTGGCGGTCGACCGATAAGGGAGTTACGTGGACACTCATGAACGCAAGTTCCGGGTGGATGGCCCGGGAGAGCCATGCATCGGTCGTACTCTCTGACGACACCATTGTTCTCATGGGAGGGTGGGACGATGGCAGTGACTTAAACGATACGTGGCAGTCAACGGATAAGGGCGCCACGTGGTCACTCGTGAACGCAAGTTCCGGGTGGACGGCACGGGACTGCCATACGGCGGTTGCAATGCCCGATGACAGCATTGTCCTCATGGGAGGCTGGGGTGACACCTGGGCCCGGTTGAACGATACGTGGCGGTCGACCGATAAGGGAGTTACGTGGACACTCATGAACGCGAGTTCCGGATGGTCCCAAAGATCGGCTCACAGCAGCGTAGCGCTGTCCGATGGCAGTATCGTCCTCATGGGCGGGTATAACAACAAGACCAAAACCCTGGGCGATACGTGGAGATCGACGGATGAGGGCACCACATGGACGCTCATGAATGCAGGTTCCGGATGGCCCAAAAGAGACTATCACAGCAGCGTAGCGCTGTCTGACGACAGTATCGTCCTCATGGGAGGATGGAACGAGTCATCCAAGAGACTGAGCGACACGTGGAGATCGATGGATAAGGGCGCCACATGGACGCTCGTGAACACGGGTTCCGTGGGGCAGGCACGGGAATACCAGGCGGCAGTCGCGCTGTTCGACGGCAGCATCGTCCTCACGGGGGGGTCTAACGGCGCCTTATTGAGAGATACGTGGCGGTCGACCGACAAGGGAGCCACGTGGGCGCTCATGAACGCAAGTTCAGGGTGGGCGGCCCGGGAGAACCACAACAGCGTCGTGCTGCCGGACGACAGTATTGTTCTTTTGGGCGGGTGGGGGAGCAGCAAAAAACATCTGAACGACACGTGGCGGTCGACCGACAAGGGAGCCACATGGGCGCTCATGAACGCAAGTTCCGGATGGCCGGCCCGGGAGAACCACAACAGCGTCGTGCTGTCCGACGGCAGTATTGTCCTTTTTGGCGGGTGGAACAACGTCACCGACTTAAACGACACGTGGCGGTCTACGGATAAGGGCGCTACCTGGACGCTCATGAACGCAAGTTCAGGGTGGGCGGCCCGGGAGAGCCAGGCGTCGGTCGTTCTTTCTGACGACACCATTGTCCTTATGGGTGGGTGGGACGGTGATAACGACAGGAACGACACGTGGCAGTCTACGGATAAGGGCGCTACCTGGACGCTTGTGAACCCGGGTTCCGGGTGGACGGCACGGGACGGCCATTCGGCGGTCGCAATGCCCGACGACAGCATTATTCTTCTGGGCGGCTGGGGAGATACCTGGTCCAAATTAAATGACATGTGGCGGTCTACGGATAAGGGTGTTACCTGGAAACTCGTGAACGCTGATTCCGGGTGGGCGGCACGATCCTTCCACAGCAGCGTCGTGCTGCCGGACGGCAGCATCGTTCTTATGCGGGGGTACGACGATTATGACACCCTCTTGGGCGACACATGGCGGCTCCAGCCCGCAGGATCTTCAGAAGAGAACCCGTCACATACCTATTCGGCCGCGGGTACCTACCCGGTAACATTGCAGGTATCCAATGCCGGCGGGCACAGCAGTCTCCGGAAGAACGGGTACATCACGGTCACGATGCCGGGACAGTCAGGGAGTGACAGCAGCGGGAGTTCCGGTGTCGGCGGGTCGACAGCAACAACCGTTTCCGGTGTTGTCGCAGGACAACCGACGATCTTTACATTTAACCAGGTGCCCGGTGTGACCGCGCCGGTTGCATTAGACCGGGTACAGATCACCTTTTCAGAGAGCCCGGGGACGGTGGAAGTGACCGGCATGCCCGTCAGCAGCGGAGGTTCCCCGCCGGGACAGACGGTTATCGGGTATTTCGCGATCGAACCGGTGGGCATCAACCAGAATACGGTAACCGAGGGGGTCATCTCGTTTGCCGTGAACGGCGAATGGCTTGCCAGCCATAATCTAGATCCGGCTCTAGTGACCCTGATGCGGAACCATGACAACCGGTGGGTTTTGTTGCCGACGACGCAGGTCAGCCGGGGCGGGGATACGTATCATTATGAAGCCACAACACCGGATTTCTCGTACTTCGCCGTTGTGGTTCAGACTTCGGGAACAACCGCGAATACAACGGAGATCCCGGCATCGTCCCGTGCGGGTACACCCCGGGGTCAGGTCGTGACAACGGGCACGGTACCGGCAACCCCTGTCCAGCATACCGTCACCACGGTGCCGGCGACAACTGCAACGACTGCGGTCCTGTCATCGCCGGGAACGTTTACCGGCCTCCCGGTTCTGGTAATTGCAGGAATCGCGGGGATTGTTGCCGTTGCCGGCGGAATTTTCCTTGTCCGGCGATGGTGGATACGACGGCAGAACCCGGCGCTGTTCCGGAAATACGATTAACCTTTTTTTGGTCCGGCCAGACGTATCGCACGGTGCCTTGCATTTATTTCTGAAAAAAGCTTTCCCCGTCACCAGCGGCGGTTTTGGTTGTCCACATCGGGGAGTTTTTGCGATCCGGGATAAAAAAAATGGTCGCATAAGGCAATCTACACGTCGGGACTTCCCACCCAGCCCCACCTCTATCAGCATGAGCAGGAGTTCCTGCTATACCGGCGTGCAGCAATCCTCCCGGGAAGTCCTCACACAGGTACAATCACCCGGTTCATCGCGACAACAACTGCAAGCCAGACCAAACCCGCCCCTCCGAAGCTGGGAATAAGGGGATAGCGGCCCATCAGGACGTAGAGCACGAGCAGGAAGAGCAGGGTCGGGATCGCAAACCAGAACGCCCCTATTGCAAGCTGCCGGGCAACGGACTGCCCGGCTTCGGAATACACAAAAATAATGGCAAGCGTGGTGATGATCGGGGCCGCCACAAGGATGCCACCGTACTTCGGGTCGACATGCTCGGCAAGGAGGGTTACCCCGACAATGATGCCCCCTCCGATGAGGAATTTTAAGGCAAGATATAGATAGTCCATAGTCCACCTTTACCCGGCTGGAGAGATATAGCCAAAGGGTTTTTTTGTCACCGTCAGATGGACATGTATAAACGCGAACAGGGTGAAGTTTCACAAGAGAGAGATCCGTCCCAAAACACGGCACTCCGGTGACCCCCATGCAGATCGCTTCCTGCAAGAAAACCTACCTGTATGAAACCCAGCGGGCAGTCCCGCTCGCAGAGACCCTCGCCCGCATCGAACCCAAAGTCCCGGCCGCCGGCATCACCCGGGTCGCTGACATCACCGATCTCGACCGGATCGGCATCCCCGTCTTCTCCTGCATCCGCCCGACTGCGGACGACGGCGCGATCACGGTCTACAACGGCAAGGGGGCAACCGTCGAGGAATCGCGGATCTCCGGGATCATGGAGGGGATCGAGCGGTATTCTTCGGAGATCCACGACCGGAAGGTTCAGCTCGACACCTTCGAGATGCTCGACGGGCGGGAACCGGTCGTCAACCCAAAAGACCTCATCCTCCCTGCCGAAACTGAAACCGGGCACGTGCTCCCCTGGGTCGAGGGCTGGGACATCGCAAACGATGAACGGGTGCTCGTGCCGGCGCAGGCAGTCTTCCACCCGCTCCCGCGGAACTTCCGGCAGATCTTCCGCACCTCGACAAACGGTCTTGCCTCGGGGAACACGAAAGAAGAGGCGATCTTTCACGCGCTCTGCGAGGTCATCGAACGGGACGCATGGTCGCTTGTCGAGGCGACAAGGGATACCGGCCCGGCGGTGGCCGGGATCGATGACCCGATGCTTGCCGGCATGCAGAAGAAGTTTGCCGACGCACAGGTCGAGGTGATCCTGCGGGACATCACAAGTGACATCGGTATCCCCACGATGGCAGCAGTAGCAGACGACGTACTTTTAAAAGACCCGTCACTTCTGACCATCGGGATCGGCACCCATACGAGCGCCAGAATCGCCGCGATGCGGGCGCTCACCGAGGTGGCGCAGAGCCGGCTCACCCAGATCCACGGCGCACGCGAAGACACGACGATCGCAGATCTCCGGAAAAAGATGGGCTACGAACGGGCAAAACGGATCAACGGGTACTGGTTCAAGGACAATGGCACCGTGGACTACCCTACGCTCCGGTCGTTTGACAGCGACGATTTCGCAAAAGATATCCAGTTTGCCATCGACGCTCTGAAAAAACAGGGCCTTTCCCGGGTGATAGTCATCGACCTGACCCGGGAGGAGATCGGGGTGCCGGTGGTAAGAGTGATTGTCCCGGGCCTCGAAGTTTACGCGATGGACCCGGAGCGGCGGGGGGACAGGGTAAAACATGCCAAAAATCATCGTCTTTCTCGGGCCAAGCCTTGATCTCGCATCAGCAGAGAAGATCCTCACCGCAGAGTACCGGCCGCCGGCAAAACGGGGAGATATCCTTGCCGCAGTCGCGGATGGTGCGGATGTCATTGCCCTGATTGACGGTGTCTTCCACCAGGACTGTGCCGTCGCCCACCGGGAGATCCTCACCGCAGTCAAAAAAGGCGTAAAAATGGTCGGTGCATCCAGCATGGGAGCGCTCCGGGCCGCCGAAATGGACACTCTGGGGATGATCGGCATCGGGAAGATCTACCGGATGTACAAGGATGGCACTCTCGTCTCAGATGACGAGGTAGCGCTGGTCTTTGACCCGGTCTCGGGTTACTCACTCTCCGAGCCGCTCATCAACATCCGCTGCACGCTCAAAAAAGCCGAGGCAGCCGAGATCATCACCCCGGCGGCGCACAGAGCACTGCTCGCTGCCGCCCATGCGGTCTTCTACCCGCAGCGCACCTACCCGAAGATCGTAGCCGTCGCGGGTAATGCCATTTCCCCGTCGACAAAAGAGCGGTTCCTTGCCTTTGCCGCAACCACCCCTGCCGACCAGAAGAGGGAGGATGCGGTTGTGGCGCTGGAGTATATCCGTGAACTCACGATAAAAGGCGCGTAAAAATACTATTTGAAACGCTGCGGATACAGGATCCAAGAAACCCTGGAGAAAAAAGGGAACTTATTCCAGCTTAATCCACACGTACGCGAACCGCTGGAACGCAGTTACATGGCCGAAGACCCCAAAGAGGAGGAGGAGCCAGCCAAGCAGGTTCAGCCCGTAAATGGTCATGGGGAAGAAGATGAAGAGAATCCCGACTACCATGATCAAAACAAGCCGATCGGCCCGGCCAAGCACCCCGGCATAGACCCGGCCCACACCAACGGCCTGCGCCTGCGTACCCAGGTACGAGGACATCAGGACACCCGTGAGCGCGAGCACGCCGATCGGCCAGGGCACAAGACCGCTTGCAAAGATACCGGTGATGATGAAGATATCCGCGTACCGGTCGACCGCATGGTCGAGGAAATCGCCCCGCAGGCTCTGGTTCTTCATCTCCCGGGCGACCGCACCGTCCATCGCGTCACAGAAGGCGTTCACCGCAACCGCAAGGACTGCCCAGATCTCCAGCCGGAAGAAGAAGAGGATGCCGGCCACAGCCGATGCCACGAGGGCGGCGATGGTCAGGACGTTCGGCGTGATCTTACACCGGATGGCAAACCGCACGAGCGGGTCGAAGTAGACCTTCACGTGCGGGCGGAACTGGTCGAGCGTCATGATGATACCTCCACGAATGCCGACCAGTCAATGTTCCCGAATGAGGCCGGGACCTTCCCTTCGTAAAACTGGACGATCGAATCGGCACAGGCCGCAGGAGTCATATCAGTCGTGTCCAGTTCAAAGATCTCGTCAGGCTCGTACTCTTCCACGGTCTCGATCAGGCAGACATCGAGCGCCTCTGCATCCCGGTTCTCCCCGGTCTTTTCCTTTGAATACCCGCGGGCCTCGAGCCGGGCTGAAAGTTCGTCGGGCCGCAGACGCAGCACAACAATCCGGTCGCAGGGGAGCAGGTGGGCGAAGTGTCCCTCGACAAAACCCTCGAAGGGCACGAACTCGTCCGCCATCTTATCGGTATCGATGATCTGCGTGTCCCGCTCGGGATCCTTTCCCTGTGCGTAAGGCCCGACTATATCCGTGATGTGGACCACCCGGTACCCCCGGCGGGCCAGTTCGTCGGCCACAGTCGATTTCCCGGTCCCCGGCGTCCCGGTGATACCGCACATCATAGGGCGTTTAACTCCCGGATAAACAACTCGTTCTCCCAGTTTTCTCCGACACTCACACGGATATAATGATCTGAAAGGCCCGTAAAACTTCTGCATGAGCGCACGAGCACGCCACGGGCGGCGAGTTTCTCCACGATTTCATCGCCGGTGTGCGGTGCCACATCCACCATCACGAAGTTTGCATCAGAGGGGAGCACCGGGAACTTCAGTTCGGATGCAAAATGCCTGCGCCAGACCTGCACCTGTGCGATATACCGGGCGGCGTGATCCTTATCAGACAACGCTGCTGCGGCTGCTGCGGCCGAGACCGAGTTCACCGTAAACGGCGTGCCTGCCCGCAGGTAGAACGGCTGGAGCCAGGCCGGGACAAACGCGTACCCGATCCGGAGGCCGGCAAGCGAGTGCACCTTCGAGAATGTCCTCCCGATCACGAGGTTGTCGTATTTCTTCATCAGAGACACATAATCGATCCCCGAGAACTCGACATAGGCGTTGTCGAGGAAGAGCACGCCCTTAATCCCGTCGAGCACACGTTGCACCTCTTCAACCGATGTCGCGTTGCCGGTCGGGTTGTTCGGGGTGCAGAGCACGACAATCTTCGCGTCCTTTCCCACCCGGACAAGCGCATCGGTATCGACCGAAAAATCAGCCCGACGGGGGACCGTAACGACCTGTGCTGCCTGTGCCTGTGCGGCGAGCCCATAGTAGGAGAAGGTGGGTGCCGATATAGCTACCGTCTCCCCAGGGTCGACAAGCGTCCGGATCAGGGTCTCGATCACCCCGTCCATCCCGACACCGGCAACAAAGGTGTAATCCCCGTAATATGCACGGAGCGCCGAGACCAGCACGTCCACCCGCTCATCAGGGTACCGGTTCGCGATAAGAACCGCTGCCTGCGCCGCCGCTACCGCTGCCGGTGACGGGGCTTCGGGGTTCTCGTTGCTCGCAAGCCGGGCGATACGATCAACGCCCGCACCGTGTGCACTGCTTCCCGCCTTTTTTGCGAAAACATACCCGCCCTGCCTATAGCATGACCTTACCAAGCGCTCCATCGATCACCTTCACCACCCGGTCGATCTCCGCATCCGAGATCACGAGGGGCGGGACGAGCCGCAGGTTCCCGTCAGCGGCACAGTTCACGAGCACGCCGTTCTCGGCGCATTCCTTCTGCACATCGGGACATTTTTCCCCGACAGAGATACCGATCATCAGGCCGCGGATACGGGGATTATACCGGGCAAGGCCGGTTTTGAACCGCTCTCCTTTGCGAGCGATGTTGGGGAGGATCTGTTCCAGTACCCCAATCGTCGCAAGCCCTGCTGCACAGGCAAGGGGCCCACCTGCAAACGTGCTTCCATGCTCGCCTTTCGTGAACTCTAATCCGTCGCGGGCGACGAGCGCCCCCATCGGAAAACCACTCGCGATGCCTTTTGCGAGCGTCACGATATCTGGCTGCACCTTTGTGTGCTGGATCGCGAGCCACTTTCCGGTCCGGCCCATGCCGGTCTGGACTTCGTCAACGATCATGAACGTCCCGGTCTTGTCGCAGACCTCCCGTATCCCTTCAAGGAAACTGTCTTTCGGGATGATGACACCGGCTTCTCCCTGGATCGGTTCGACGATAACCGCGGCGGTATCGCCGTCAACAGCCTTTTTGAGGGCATCGAGGTTCCCGTACTCCACAAACGTGGTCGGGAGCCCGAGGGGCTCGAAGGGCTCGCGGGCGGCAGGCTTGTGAGTCACGGCTAAGGACCCGATCGTCCGGCCGTGGAACCCGTGGGTGAATGCAACAAATTTCCGCTTTTTGGTCCTGACGCGTGCGAGTTTCAGGGCCCCGTCGCTCGCCTCGGCTCCCGAGTTCGAGAAGAAGGCCTTTTTGAGGCCGGTGATCTCGACTATCTTTTTTGCGAACTCGCCCTGGTTGGGGGTATAGTAGAGGTTGGAGCAATGGATGAGCTCGTGTGCCTGGTCGCAGATCGCTTTTACGACAGCCGGGTGGCAGTGCCCGGTGCTGCAGACGGCAATGCCGGCCACGCAGTCGATGTATTCCTTTCCGTTGCCGTCCCAGACGGTCGAACCTTTTCCGCGGACAATCGCCATGTTCCGCGAGAAGGCGGGCATATAATACTGGTCATCTAGCGCCTTGTACTGGCTTGTAATATCGCTTTTTTTCATGGGTATCACATGAATTTTAGGTTTTTAGGGTGTTCCATTCGTTGTTTTCGTATTTCGGACAGGGATTCCCCGGCATTCCCGTTCAATCACGGGACAGAAGGGTTATTCGTACTCTATCGTCGCCGGAGGTTTCGGAGTGATGTCGTAGACCACGCGGGAGACGCTCGGGATCTCGGCGGTGATTCTCGCACCGATTCTTGTCAGATCGGCAAACGGGATCTCCATAGGATCGGCGGTCATCCCGTCCCGGGAGTTCACGGCCCGGATGGCGACGATCCACCCGTGGATCCGGTTGTCCCCTTTCACCCCGGTCCCAAGTCCGATGAGGGCGGCAAAGCACTGCCAGGGGTGGTACTGCTCGACGATCTCGGACTCGGCGATCCAGTTCGCCTCTCTGACCACCGCAGCCTTCTCCCGGGTGACCTCCCCGAGAATCCGGACGGCAAGGCCTGGGCCGGGGAACGGCATCCGGTGCTGGATCTCTACGGGAAGGCCGAGCGCCCCGGCCACTTCCCGAACCTCGTCCTTGTAGAGGTCGCGGATCGGCTCGATCACCTTGGTAAACGCTGTCTCTAACGGCATGCCGCCGACGTTGTGGTGGCTTTTAATGCCCCCTTCGCTCTCGATCCGGTCCGGGTAGATCGTGCCCTGCAAGAGGCAGGTCGCGCCCGACTTTTTTGCCTCCCGCTCGAAGACCCGGATAAAACGCTCGCCGATTGCCTTGCGCTTCTTCTCAGGGTCGGTGATCCCGGCAAGCGCGGTAAAGAACTCGTCGCTGGCGTCGATCACCTGGAGCCGGATGTTCGAAAAGACTGTTTTGATCCTCTCGGTCTCGCCCTTGCGCATCAGGCCCGTGTCAATGTAGATCGGGATCAGCCGGTCGCCGATCGCCCGTGCGGCGAGTGCGGCACAGACTGAACTGTCGACACCGCCAGAGAGCGCCATCACGACCTTCTCGTTCCCGGCCTCCTTTTTGATCTCCTCAATTGCCTGCGGGATGAACTTCTCTGTTTTTACCATGTTTTTCCCTGCCTATGTTGTCCGCTTGTTTGCCCGGCATGCCTCGACAAACCCGATATAGGGCGGCGAGGGCTTGGTTGGCCGTGACTTGAACTCGGGATGGAACTGCGTTGCAAAGAAGAACGGGTGATCGGGGAGTTCCAGGCACTCCATCCTGTTTTTGTTGGTTGCCGAGAAGACCATCCCCTCTTTTTCCAGTTTTTCGATATAACGCGGGTTTACTTCGTACCGGTGCCGGTGGCGTTCGACAATCTGTGATTTCCCGTACAGTTTCATCGCAAGGGTACCGTCACGGATATCGGAAGTATAATCCCCAAGCCGCATCGTCCCGCCCAGTTCGGTTACGCTCTCCTGCTCGGGAAGAATTGCAATCACATGCGAACCTTCCCCGAATTCCTCGCTTGTGGCATCCGCAATCCCGCATTTATGCCGGGCATACTCGATGGTCGCCAGCTGGAACCCAAGGCAGAGACCCAAGAATGGGACCTTGTTCTCGCGGGCGAACTGTATCGCCTCGATCTTGCCTTCGATGCCCCGCTTCCCAAAGCCCCCCGGGATGAGGAGCCCATCGTAATCCTTGAGCTGGCAGCGCTCGTACCGCTCCGCGTCCAGCCATACGATTTTTACTTCGGTCGAAAGCGACCTGCCGGCATGCTTGAGGGCTTCTTTGATACTGATATAGACGTCCTCGATACCGTACTTGCTCACGATCGCAACGGTCACCCGGTTCGTGTACTCCCTGGTGACGAGCCGGTACCAGGACGGGTCGCTCTCTCTCTTCTCAAGACCAAGATGGGTGGAGAGGACATCTGCTATACCCTCCTTTTCCATCTCCATGGGGACTTCATACGTATCGGCTGCCGTGGCAGCCGATATGACATCACTGATAGGGAGGTCGCAGAACGACGAGATCTTGCGCTTGGTGTTGGCGCCGATCACCCGGTCGCTCCTGCAGACGATTATATCGGCATGGAGCCCGAGTTCCCGAAGGGCTTTTACCGAGTGCTGGGTGGGTTTCGTCTTTAAGTCCCCCATCGCGTCCTCGGGAACGAGCGTGACATGGATCAGGACATAGTCGTGCGCGGGAAGTTCGCCCCGCATCTGGCGAACGGCTTCCAGGAATGGCATGCTCTCGATGTCGCCGACCGTACCGCCTACCTCGACAAGGCACGCATCTGCTTTTGTGCCGTCGGGGAACTCCTCCTCTGCTGCCTGCTGGATGCAGGCCTTGATCTGGTCGGTGATGTGGGGGATGATCTGGACTGTCTCGCCAAGGAAGTCTCCCCGGCGTTCCTTCTCGATGACCGTACGGTACACCTTGCCGGTCGTGATATTGTGCGAGGAGGTAAGCTCGATATCAAGGAACCGCTCGTAGTTGCCGAGATCGAGATCGACCTCGCCCCCGTCCTTTAAGACAAAGACCTCGCCATGCTGGGCCGGGTTCATCGTTCCCGCATCGATATTTAAGTAGGGGTCGATCTTGACTGCCGTGACCCGGTACCCCCGGTTTTTCAGGATCCGTCCCACAGATGCGGCCGTGATCCCTTTCCCCAGGCCGCTCATAACACCACCGGTGACAAAAATGTATTTCACGTGATCTCCCCGATTGCGTACCATTTGCGCCGCATTCCCTATTATTATTATCTTAACGACGGCATAGAACGGCCGGGCAGTTGGCAGCGGGCATTCTGCGGACATATCCTTTTTTTGTAGGGTACCTTCAGTAAACATCCCCGGGCGACCCGGACAAAGATCCGGACCACCAAAGCAAGGTTGATGTCAGGACAGCACCCATATACCGGACATGAAACGAGGGCAGATTCTTGGTATTCTGGCACTTCTTCTGGTCTGTGCCGTAACAATTATTCCCGCCATGGCAGCCAACGAAACCACCACTCCTGATGCTGCCACGAGTTATTACAATAATGCCGTGCAGTTAACGGCAAGTGGAGACTATTTAAGGGCGATTGCACTCTACGATCAGGCACTTGGATCGAATACGACAATGATTCGGGTGTCCGATGCACTTCTCTACACCTACCAGGGCAAAGCCTATGCGCAGATCCAGTTGGGCAATTACACTGAAGCGATAACGACCATCAATGCCGGGCTCGTGGAGTATCCCAATGATGAGATGCTCTGGAATAACAAGGGTTATGCCCAGTACAGCCTCGGGAAGTACGCAGATGCAGTGACCTCCTATAACCGGGCACTTGCCAGTGACGGGAACTATACCGGCGCCATGATCAACAAGGGAGATGCACTGGTAAAAATGGGAAACTATCAGGATGCCATAACGGCCTATAAATCAGCACTTGAAACCGATCCCGGCAACAATGCGACAGCCACCAAACTTGCCGATGCAGAGAAAGCCACTGCGTCCGCTCTGCCGGTCACCCTCATCGTCATCGTAGTGGTGATTGTTGTTGCCGCCGGTTTCGCGTACTCTGTCACCAGAAAGAAGCCCGACAGCAGCAAAAAGGCTTCCAGTCAACCGGATAAAAAAACCGGCTCGAAGAAAAAATAAATGTGAATGAACCACTTTTTTCTTTTTTATACCCTGTAGATAATCGGATCCAAAACCGGGGAGTCAGATGACGGAAAGATCGAAGGTACAGTATCTCCTGCCGCGAATGTGTGTCTGAAAAATCAGGAGACTCATAAAAAGTCAACAAGCCGGGATATCCGGTTTATTCTAGCAGCGCTGTCAACGGTAAAGTCAACGATGATTTTGCCGTATTCCTGTATATAGTTGAAGATATTTTACACCAGGCATCAGCATCTTGCCAGTAGTCTTTTTAAAAGACTATCAGAACCAGCAGTACCGGAACTTTATTGAAGATATCTGCTCTGTCGAAACCCTCAACGAAGAATTTGGGAGGAAAAGACTACCGCTGGCGTTTTTTTTAGTGAAACTTTGTAATGACCGCAAATCTGGGCCGGATACATTCCCAGGATTCACAAACCCCCATCGACTCTCCAACAATTTCCCCCACTGACCCCCTCATGCCACCGTACTACAATTTCAAAAAAGTTAACGTCGTGAAATTTCCCAAAATCGTCTCTCTTTTTCGCAAGGTCATGGGGGGGTCTGTGGGGGAAATTGCATGTACCGACAGGTACTAGGGAATCCTACAAAAGAACCAAAAAGGTTTTGTTGAAACCCTCAAATCGGGTTCAACGCATTGTTCCTTTTTTTAAATTAACATGTGGATTCTGTGAAACGGGATGGCTTTCAACAGAGCCCTTTTTTAGATTATTTGCAGGTCGTTACGGCAAATGAGGCCGTCGTCCGGGAGAGCATTGTCTTTTCTGTAGTATCGGTTCTGACCTCCCCCTCACAGAACGCGACCCTTCGTCCTTTACGAATCACCCGGCCTTCAGCGAAAATAACGCCGTCCCGCACACCCTTGATGAAACAGGTAGACTCCGATATGGTCGCTATCCCTTCGGTCGTTTCCAGCATTGGGTAGAGTGCAAGTGCCATCGCCTCGTCAGCAAGCGCCACGAGCATCCCGCCCTGCAGCCACCCCACACCATTGTGCATGTCGGGACGGACTGCCATCTTCAGCGTGGCCCTGCCTTCCTCCGCATGGACGACCTCGATCCCAGTAAGGCAGAAGAAGGGGTTTGCGTATTTCCCGTCCTTTCGTATATTATCCAGATATGTCATAGTACTACAGGTGAAGATGTCTGGATCGAAAAGGGGATTAAAGTTGCCATCTCCCGGCGGTTCTTTTATCCTCGCGGCTATCGTCCTGTCAATACCCCCATCTTAAATATGCGCATTCCTGATATTTTGTATGGAAGATACAGAACTCAAAAGCATGCTCGCCGACCTGATCTGGCTGGACGCGCTGATAGCAACCGAACTCATCCAGGTGACCGAGAACACCTCCGCTATCCTGCGCAAGTCCCCACCTCCTGAAACATGTCTTAAGGATCACCAGGCCCTCCGGGCAACAGCGCTTGCCATTGCAGAGAAATACCATAAAGACACGGCGCTTGCCCGTCACCTGGGTAAACACCAGTAATATTATTGACGAGCTCCACCCAACGGTACAGGACTGCACCGCTGCCGGGCCGGTTGTTTTTTTGGGCTGACAGAAGGAGCAACGAGTTACTGCCAGTTATGTCCCCTGCCCCCGTTATCAGATACAGTCTGGTTATCCCTGCCTACAATGAGGAAAACCGGATTCTTAGCCTCTTTGATTCTCTCACGCAGTTCGAAGGGGAACTTATTTTTGTCTGCGACGGGAGCGACCATACGGCAGATGTAGTGGAGGCAAAAGCAAAAAATTGCCCCAGTCTCGCAATCCGGTGCCTGCGCTTTACCACACGGCTCGGAAAAGGCGGGGGTGTGATTGCAGGGCTTGCCGCAGCCCAGGCGCCGCTCGTGGGGTACATGGATGCGGACGGGTCCACCGGCATCGAAGAGATGTCCCGGCTCTTCGGGCATCTTTCCTCTTCAGACGTTGTTATCGGCTCCCGTTGGGTACCGGGTTCGACACTTGCAATCCGGCAGGGCTGGTTGCGCCGGCTGGAGAGCCGGGGGTTTAACCTGATTATCCGACTCCTGTTCGGGCTCTCCTTCCACGATACGCAGTGCGGGGCAAAAGTCTTTAAAAAATCCGCGGTCGATGCTGTATTACCTCACCTCATGGCACGGGGCTTTGAGTTTGACGTCGAACTGCTCTGGAGGCTGTCACAGGCCGGGTACCGGATCGAGGAGGTTCCCATCGCCTGGCAGAACAAGGGGGATTCCCGGGTGAGGAAATGGGATATGATTCGGATGCTCGTCGGTCTCCTCAAGGTCCGGCTCCATCCAGGTACGTCATGATACCGGCAACCGCAGACGACCAGAGTAAAGATGCATTCAGATTGTACAATGAGGGGCGGTACCAGGAATCGCTCGCGGTGTGCAATCGGCTGCTCGAAACGACACGGGACCCGGCCCTTGAAGTCCTTGCAGCTACCAACCTGTTCTCACTTGGAAAAACCGAGGATGCAGAGGTGTATTTTCGGGATCTCGCCCGGAAGATGCCGGAGTCGTCACATGTCCACAGTTACCTTGCGAAGGTGCTCGAACAACGGGGTGACGACGGGGCGATCGCAGAGTACGCAGCGGCAGTCCGTCTCGATCCCGACAACCAGGACGCCCTGCGCAGTTATGCGGCCTGTCTCATCGCACGAAATGATGATCGGGGGGCGCTGCCGGCCTTAAAACGGCTCTATATTCTTGGGAAACGGCCTGAAGATGGCCGGCACCTGACCGCAGCACTCACCCGTACGGGAAGGGCAGAGGAAGCCTGTGCCCTGTACCAATCACCCGGAGCAACGCTCACAAAAAGCCGGGAATATTCTGATGCACTTTACGCAGCCGCGAAGTATCGCGAAGCGGCTGACGAGGCACGAGTGCTCTGCAATGAGACGAGCGACCCCGGCATCCACCGGTTATACCTTGCTGCACGTGCCCGTGCAGACCCTGTTGACGCTCCCGCTGCTTACGCCTCGTTTCTCAAAGAGAAACCCGATCCCGGAATCTATCTGGATTATACCCTCCTGTTACAGGAGCGGGAAGAATATCTCCGGGCGCTTGCCACGGTAAAAAAACTGATCGCAATAGATGGCCGGCCGGAGTACCGGCTCATCGCCTGCGAACTTTCAGCAGCGCTGGGCGACCATGCAAACGCCCTCCTGGCATACGAGAACCTGATCCGGGAGGCTCTGGATGCGTCATGCCCCACAGAGACCCTCAGGCAGATACTCCGGTCGTACCGCGGGTATATCCGGGCGCAGTTCCCGCCAGAAAAGGCACGCGAACGGTTCCTTGCGCTTGTCCCGGGCGACACGAACGTGATCTCTCTTATAGAGACGGCACAGATGTATCGCGAGCTGGGTGATACGAACGAAGCGCGATCCTGGTACTACCGGGCATACCGCGCCGATTACTTAAACGGCGGGCTTCCGTACGCAGAATTCCTTGCCGATCAGGGTGACGACCGCGAGTGCGAGAAGGTGCTGCTTTATATTCTCGCAAACGTCAGGAGACTGACCGATCTCATCCGTGTTGCAGTTACCGTGACAAAAAAAGACGGGACGCTGGACCGGATGAGACGGTTCACAAAAGAGTTGATCCGGCGCCTGGAAGAGCGGCGGGAAATGCTCGGGTCTGCAGCACGGGAGTGCCTTGCCACCGCGTACCTGAGCGCGGCCGCCGATGCACTGTCACGGGAGGACTATGCCGCATGTATGCGCAACTGCCTCTGCGGTATCGATGTATTACCTGCGTATTCCCGCGACTGCTGTACTGACGATTTTCTTATTCTGATACACCGCACGAAGGAGCAGATGCTCACGGACTGCCCGGTCGTAAATGCGCCCCGCACAGAAAAAACGGCTGCGTCACTGCGGCCGGTGCAGGCCATCTGTGATGTCATGGCGCTCTCGGAACCCGAGCAGAAGATCCTCACATTCCTTGCCACCCACAGGAGAGCAAGCGAGACGGACCTGCGCCGATTGCTTGGCAACCGCAGGGTCTCCGGGATCGTCAACCTCCTGATCCGTAAAGCGGCAGCACAGGGGATTATGCTCATAGAAAAAAAAGGTATGAGTGCGGAAGGGGAGATCTATGAGTACTGCGGAACCTGAACGGACGGACCGGCGCCGGCACCAGAGTCTCAATATTATAAACGCGCTCCGGCGGGGAACCGTGCCTGCGGATGGCCTTGAGCGGATCGCGGTCGGCCTTGACATGGAAGAGGGCGTGATCGGCAGGCAACTGGATTATGTGGCAGACGGAGGGGGCGACCTCAAGTTTATCCGGGGGGATTACGGGAGCGGCAAGACGTTTTTTGTCGCCCGCGCACTTGAGATCGCCGGCACAAAAAACTTTGTTACAGCCCATGTTTTTGTCTCCCCTCAGGCTCCGCTCTCAAAACCAAAAGCACTATACCAGCAGATCTGTGCCAATATCAGGACAAGCGAGACAGAGCACGCACTCAAAACCATCGTCGACAACTGGCTTTTTGCCATCGAGGAACGGCTGATCTCAACGGCCAGTGGGGAGACAAAAGATGCCGATCTCGAAGCAGCAACAGAAAAAGAGATCGAAACCGCCCTCGCAGGTATCAGCGAAAAGAACTCCGCTCTTGCCGCCGCGCTGCGTACCTACTACCGGGAGAACAATGCCGGTGACTTCCCGATCGCCCAGGCGGCCATTGGCTGGATCGCTGCAGAGCCTACCGTGGGGCGCGACTTCAAGCAAAAGGCGGGTATCAAGGGGGAAGTCGATGATTCCACCGCATTTCTTTTCCTTTCGGGTCTTGTCGAGATCGTCCACGGTGCGGGATATCGTGGGCTTGCAATTGCTATCGACGAACTGGAGACAACGCAGGGGCTCCAGCGGAACCAGCGGGATAGGAGTTACCAGACGCTTGCCCGGATCATCGACGCACTCGATGGCGGCCGGATGCCACATTGTTATTTCCTGTTCACCGGCACCCCGGCATTCTTTGACAGTTCGCGGGGTATACGTTCGGTAACGCCGCTCTACGACCGGATCAGCGTGGCCGAGACCGGCGCCTACAAGAACCCCCGCCAGCCCCAGATCCAGCTCTCCCGGTTTGATACCGGCAAACTCGAACTGGTCGCACTCAAGATCATTGATGTGTATTCACAGGCCTACCGGGAGGTTGACCGGGAGAAGGTCTCCCACCGGTTCATCCGGGCCATGATTAAAAAGATCACCGGCCGGTTTGGCGGCAGAGTCGACGTGATCCCGAGAATTTTCTTAAAAGAGTTTGTCGATGTACTGGATAAGTGCGAACTCTACGAGGACTACGACCCGGCCGACGGTTATGAGTTCGAGGCCGAACACCTCAAAGGGGAACTTAAAGCAGAAGAAGAAGCAGTCATGGTCGTGGAATTTTAAAATACGACCGTGTGATACTGTTTTATCGTTTCAGCAAGAATGGTACTGGTATGCGTTCGGGGTTCTGTCCGCTTGTTGCAGTTGCCTTCCTTGTTTTTATGGCAATACTTCCGGCAGGTGCACAGACGGTCACTATCAATGCCACTCCCACCGTGGTGCATATGGGGAACACGGTCTACCTGAACGGCACGGTCTCGGGCATCCACACAATCGCGGTTTACCTCTTTGTGACCGGCCCGGATCTGGACTCACGGGGCGTCACGCTGGAGAACCTCAATATCCCGGCTGGGCGCGGCCTTTTTACCACTGCATCGGTGGACCTCAAAACGGGTACCTGGAATTACCCGTGGGACACATCCATCATCCTCGGAAACATGAACCCTGGAACCTACAAGGTTTACGTGGCAACCTCCCCGATTGACCGGGAACGGTTCAGCCATGAAGGTTATGCCTCGGTTGATGTCACGTTCCTGCCCTCAGAGAAAGAGGCAACACCGGTGCCCCTGTCCCCGGGGATTGCGGTTGTTGCACTCGGGATAACCATCATTACCGGCTCCTGCATGATCCGCCGACTGAAAAACACTTGAAAAAACGATACACCCGGGAAAACCCGGTTTGATACATCAGCAGTCGTTGTTCTTCCGGCTGCCCTTCGTCTCCTGACGCCGCACCCGTACCGATTGTGCATGGGCAGACAATCCCTCAGCGGTGGCAAGGGTTTCAATAATGTCACCGATGCTGTCCAGACCCTCTTTTGTGAGAATCTGCACCGATGAAGTCTTGCAGAAGTGGTGCACGTCGAGGCCCGAATACTGCCGGGCATACCCGGCCGTCGGGAGCACATGGTTGGTACCCGAGGCATAGTCCCCACAGGCAACCGGGGTGTACGGCCCGACAAAGATCGCGCCTGCATTCTGTATCCCGTTAAGGACCGTGAGAGGATCTGTCACCTGGATGGAGAGGTGTTCCGGGGCGACGGCATTTGAGATCGCAACCGCTTCGGTCAGGTCGCGAGTGACGATATAACCGGAGTTTTCTAGCGCTTTAGCGATGATCTCCTTTCGCGGGGCATGTTCTGCCTGTTTTTTGATCTCGGCGCTGACACGGTCTGCGATAGAGGCAGACGTGGCGATGAGAAGGCAGGCCGCATGCGGATCGTGCTCGGCCTGTGCGAGGATATCGGCTGCGACATACGCAGGCACGGCACTTTCGTCCGCGATAACTGCGATCTCGCTGGGGCCCGCCGGGAAATCGATCTCAGCATTCCCCCGGAGCATCATCTTTGCGGCAGTCACATACACGTTCCCCGGCCCCACTATCTTGTCTACCGGATCGATAGTCTCGGTCCCGAGCGCCATCGCGGCAATCGCCTGAGCACCCCCGCACTGGTAGATCTCGTGCACGCCGGCAATATCGAGCGCGACGAGCGTGAGAGGCTGGATCGGCGGCGGGGAACAGCAGCAGATCTCCGGGACGCCAGCGATCCGTGCGGGAACCGTGCACATAAGAGCAGTCGAGGGATATGAGGCACGACCCCCGGGGATGTATGCCCCGACACGGAAGAGCGGTGTGGTCTTCACGCCAAGGGTGATACCGGGCTCAAGCTCGTTTAGCCAGAGCCCCCGGGGCAGCTGGAGCTCGTGGAACCGGCTGATCCTAGCCTCAGCTTCCACCAGGCACTCGGTGACCTGTGCATCGACTTGTTCGTAGGCCGCCTCCCGTGCATCCTCATCAACCGCGATCGTGTCGAGATGCACCTTATCGAATTTTTCAGAAAGCTCGATGAGGGCTGCATCTCCCCCCGTCCTCACCTTCTCGATGATCTCCTGTACCGGGCCATGCACGGCATCCAGCCGGGATGTGCGCCGCGAGACCCAGGTTTCGACATCAACCGCGCTCCACATAGCAGAAAAAATCGGCGGGAAAGGTTGTTAAGGTTTCGTTAACAGGAACGGATTCGCTCCATAATATCAGCGGACACCCTACGGGATACGCTTCCGTCAGGACCTATGCTACGGGATCTTTGTGGGTCTTCCTCTTTTTTATCCACCCAAGCAGGTACACAGCAACCATGCCAACAATAAACGCGACGGTCATGGAAACGGCAAGGGCAAGCGCTCCTATAAGGCCGGTGACGATAATCGAGTCTGTCTTGAGGCTGTGCCTGCCCATTTCGATCCCGACAAAGACCAGAAGCGCCCCAAGGACTCCTACTGCCACGATGGAGAGTACCTCCGGGGAAGTAAAGAACAGGGCGAGGGTGATAAAAATCAGGCCGGCAATAATGCTCGCCCCCCCGGTCCGTGCCCCATAACGGTACTGGCCGGCAAGTCCCCCGGCCCCGTGGCACATGGGAAACCCACCGAAGGGAACCGAAGTGAGGTTCATAAGCCCGATAGTTGTCGAGAACTTTTTGGGGGGTACATCCTTCCCGAAGAAGTCTTTTGTCAACAGGGAGGTCGCGAGGATCGCATTTGCGATGGTAAGAACCACCTGTGGCAGGACAAGGGTGGAAAGGGCTGACGGGAAATCCGTGGGCAGGGGGATCACGAGTTGGGGCGCAGGGATCAGACTGAGGGGGGGAATTCCATGCATGATAATCCCCCCAATCACACCCACTGCGATGACACAGATAGACGAAAGATCAGGGGTCTTGCGGTAATGGACAAGGAGGATAAATGCCACGATGACAGCGATGCCGAGAACAAAAAAGAGGGAATCCTTGATCACAAAATCCACGGATGCCTTAAAGAGGAGCAGGGCAAGTCCGAGCTGGATGCCCCGCACGACGCTCTCCGGTACCCATTTCTCGATGACCGAAAAGCACCGGCCGTAGCCGAGCACCAGAAAGAGCACCCCGAGGATGAGGCCGGCGGCTGCGATCTCCCCGCTCCCGATCCCACCGGCGATCACGATCACCGCAATCGCCTTCATCGGTTCGAGCGGGATGGGCAGCCGGTAATAGAGCCCGGTCAGGATGAACCATATCCCAAAAAAGAGGAGGATGTAGCGCGGGTTGACATCGGAGACCAGTGCGACAGCAAGGACGAGTGGGATGATCGTCCCAAAGTCCCCGAGAGAGCCGGCAAACTCGGAAAGCGTGAAACGGAGGGGAATGGCTTGTTCGCCCGTCATGAACTCCCGCACCTGAAACTACAATCCATGAGTTTTCTCCCCGTACAACGATACCAACGTTCTTGCCGTTAATGGTCTTTTCTCTCTTTCCCTAAAAAAAGACAATGATCGGGACATAAAGCCATCTCTGTGAAACGGAGAGACCCTGATTCAATAAATTTATCTGTATCCTGCCGTAACAGTCAATGTGGTGTCATGACTGACCTGCTGATGGATCTGCTTATCTATTTTGGCTTTGGGATTATTATGTTCTCGATAGGAATGATCATCGGGTATCAGGTCCTGAAGTTGAATTTTTCGAAGCGTTTTATGGTGCTCGCAAAAGAATGCTCCGATACCGACTCTTTAGTACCGCTCGTGGATGAACTCGCAAAGGAGACCTGAGGGGATATTCGATGGTTGAAATTACAAGTTATATCCTGATCGGCATCACGTGCTTCTGTTTTGGCCTGATTGTAAGTATCCAGATCGCCCACATCAATTACTGCCGGAAACTAGTACAGCTTGTGCGGCGTTCTGTCTCCACGAAAACCATTGCCCCGGTGCTCGCGGAGTATGAAGCGATGAAAGCGAAAAAATAACCATCTTTTTCCCCTTTTTTTGCATTCTTCCCGTACCCCGGCAGGGGCTGGATGAAAGCAGGTTAATACAAAAAACGCTTAGGGTAGGAAGACATGCGGTGCACGATTCTTGCAAGCGGGAGCAAAGGTAACTGTACGTATATTAAAGGCAGTGACGGTGCTATCCTCGTTGATGCCGGCTTGAGTGCAAAGGAGACCCTGAACCGGCTCACGCAGACCGGTTGCGCTCCCGATGCAATTAGTGCAATCATCGTTACCCACGAGCACGTGGATCATATCAGGGGCCTGGACGTGCTCGCAAGAAAACTGGAATGCCCCATTTATGCAACCAGGGGTACGCTTGAAGATTTTCTCAACCACCGTCGCACATCGGATAAACCACTCGCGACACATGCCTGCCAGTATGATAACCCCTTTGCTGTCGGGGGGTTTACAGTCTCCCCGTTTGCTACCTCCCACGACGCGGCAGAGCCATGTGGGTTTGTCATTGCAGAAAACGGTACAAGGCTTGGCTATTGCACCGATACGGGTATTGTTACCCCTCATATGCTGAACCTGCTCCGGCGTTGCGACGGCCTCGTGCTCGAAAGCAACCACTGCCCGGAGATGCTTGCAAATGGGCCATATCCCGAGTCACTGAAACGGCGGATCCGGTCCAGCCGGGGACACCTCTCAAACCCGGCGGCCGCCGCAGCACTTCAGGTGCTCGGAAAAGACGTGTCGCAGGTAGTACTCTCCCACTTAAGCGAGATCAACAATACGCCGGACCGTGCAATGGCGAGTGCACGCGGGGGTCTCGGACTCTTCTTTGAAGAAAAGAGCCTGATCGTAGCGACACAACGGGGTTCGTCCCCGGATTCCCCACAGGAAATCCGGTTGTAGTCCACTTAAGACCGAAACGCCTGTGAAAGAGATTCTTCGAGCTCCTTGAACCCATAGGGTTTTACAAGGGCCGCCATAAAGCCGCTGTTGGCGAAACTGACAACGAGGGGATGCGTGGCATACCCGCTGGAGACGATCGCCCGCACGTTGGAATCGAGCGCCTGAAGCCGGGGCAGGGTTTCCTGTGCCCCTTTGCCGCCCGGCACGGTGATATCGAGGATGACGGCATCAAAAGGCACGGCACCTGTCTTTGCCTGTGTATACAGCCTAAGGGCTGTATCGCCATTTTCTGCCACCGTAACCTCGTGACCCATGAACGAGAGCATATCGCTTGTGGCCGAAAGGATCGCCGATTCGTCGTCCATCAGCAGGATCCTGTACCGTGTGGTCACCCCTTCTTTTTGCACCCGCGCACTTTGAAGAGACTCATTTAGGTCCTTTGCCCCACGTTTTGCACCGGCCTCTTTCTTCGGCCGCACTGATGGCGTGAGCAGCTGGTGGGAGTGATCCCGCGCCCGCAGCACGCTCGCCTCAGCGCTGTCCAGGTGCTCCAATACGCGATCCTTATGGGGGCACGACCGGCGGGAAAGCTGGATATTCGCAAGCGCTGAGCTGAGTGAGTTGTTGATATCGTGAGCAATCTTACGCACCGCCGGGTCGGAGTACGTCTTTTTACCTCCGCCGTTTCCGCTGAGACCCGGCTCCCGGGAATGCCGGTAGACCGCGGCTTCGATAACCTGACGAAACTGCCGGGTACCAAACGGCCGTACCAGGCACCCGTACGGGACAGCAGCATTCCGGTGCAGGATTGGGACTGCCTCATCGGAATCGGCGACCAGCACTACCGGGGTGTTGCAAAGTGTCTGGAGTTTTTTTACCACTGCAGAGCTGCCCATGTCGCCGTGTCTGTGTGTGTCTATCAACACGAGATCCAGATGCCGGGCCTTTTTTGCCAGCGCAACTGCTTCTTTCCCGGAAGACGCCCGTGCCTCCACCCGGCACCCTGCCGCCTCTGCCAGACAGGAGAGATCATCTGCATCCACCGCGTCGCCCGCTGCGATAAGGATTCGCACTACTGCCATAACACAACCTCCATCTGTCCCCAAAAAACCGTTCTTCTTTCGCCGGCACCTGTCATCATATGTCTTCTCCTTATCCCGCCTCAATCTTGAGCAGTTTCATACAATACTGGTTGATTGCATCAAAACTCGCCTTCTTTGCCCGCTTGACTTTTTTCAGGTCCTCTGACTGAAAATCGTGTGCCACGTACTCAAGCAGCGTCACAAAATAGTGCTGCGGGCCGAATTGTTTTTCTATCTCGACCATGCAGGCGGCAGCCTCGATCTTCCTGTCACGCATCACCTCGAACGCATAGTCCAGCAGGAGGGGCGCCTGTGCCGGGATATTCTTATTAAAGGCAAGTTTCCGGAACCGGAAATAGGTGTCCATGCGGCCGGTGATGATCGAGAGAGTCATGCCATAGTAGATCGGCTCGATGTCATCAGGATACTGCTGGGTCATCTGTTTAATAACCCCGGCTACGCCGCCAGCGTCCCGGTTTTCGAGCTTAAATTTGTAAAACTCGCGCAGGAAGAACTTATCATTGTAAAACCGCTCGATCGCAATATTGAGAAGCTCCTCTTTTACGTCACGTTTCCCGTCGTAAGATGCCTTTTCTATCCCGATGCGGACAAACTCGCGCTCGCTGGGGAACCAGTCGATTGCCTGCTTGATCATGAACCAGAAGATCTTGTCGATTTGCGGGTCTTCGGTAATTTCGAAATCCTGAAGCCGGTTGATCGGTGGATTGAGCCGGACGAGTTCGATCATCTGCTCCCGTGCAGCAAGCGACATATTGTTGGGGCGCTGGGATCTCCCGTTTTTCTCGATGGGGGTCTGTTGGGTGGAAAGGACGAAATAACAGTAGGCGATCGCCGGGCAGATCATGACATCCAAAGCCTGGTACTTCTTGAGCTGCTGAACAGCCTCCGCATACTTCCCGGTGGTTATCATCTTCATGCCAATCAGGATGTCATAGACAGCACGGCTCCTGTTCCCGCGCTTGCTGCGCATGGCATGATCGAAAAGTTTCTGGATAAACGGGATATCATCAGATCGCTTCGATGCTGCAAGCACGGCAAATGCCATCGCATCGATGAACGGGTCGATAAACTCATCGCCGAGGCCGGGAAGCGTCTTCTCAAGGGACGAAATGACCTGGCCGAAAAAAACCGGAATGTTGGCATCAATCTTTTCGCTGTTGACACCAATGTAATCAATAAACTCTTTTTTACGGCGCTCCAGTCTCAACCGGACAACCGCCTCTGGCAGCCACTCATTACCCATAGAGATAATCCACGACCTGCACTACATAACCTATCGGCAGGTCATTAAAAATACTTTACTTTTTGTTTTGACTCGAAATAACATTATTTGAGGGGGATTGCCGGTTCCGGCGATACAGTAAATTGTTAATGCTCCGGTCGCCAACTCACAAAGCAGAAACGTCATGCTCTTTCTGGAGTTCTCACGGTGCTGTGAAGAGATTGAGGGCATCTCCGGCCGTCTCGACATGATCGATGTGATAAGCCGGGTCCTGCCCGGGCTTTCACCGGATGAACTCCCGGTCTTTGTCCGGTTTATTATGGGGAGGATCTTTCCCGACTGGAGTGCGCAAAAACTCGGGATCGGACCGAACCTGCTCTACGAAGCCGTGGGTTACGTTGCCGGGATAAAAAAGGACGCGGTAATCGGGAAAATCAACAAAAACGGGGACGTTGGAAAAGCCGTAGAAGAACTCCTTTCTAAAAAATCGCAGGTCTCGTTATCCCATCAGGATCTTGAAATTGTCGATGTATACGATAAACTCATCAGCATAGCAGCGCGTGGCGGGGCAACTTCCCAGAAGGAGAAATTGCGTACGGTCAAGTTGCTGCTTGGGGATGCCAGCCCGCTCGAAGGGAGATACCTTGCCCGGATCATGCTCGAAGAACTCCGTATCGGCGTCGGGGAGGGAAGTGTCCGCGAGGCGATCGCAAAGGCATTTGGGGTTGATTCCGCTCTTGTTGAGCACGCGATGCAGGCCAAGAACGATTTGGGCGAAGTAGCACGCCTCGCACGGATCGGGCCGGACGCCCTTATGGATATACGCATTACCCCCTTTCACCCGGTGCGGATGATGCTTGCCCAACAGGGCTCGATTGCCGGAATGGTGCAGGAGCACGGCGAGGTGGCAGCGGAGTTCAAGTACGACGGATCGCGGTTCCAGTTCCACAAGGAGGGCGTCACAGCAATGATGTACTCCCGCAGGCTCGAAGACGTCAGCGGGGCACTTCCCGATGTGATCGGACTCCTGCAGGGTTCGACCACCCACAATGTGATCCTCGACGGGGAGGTGATTGCGATCAAAGACGGCAAACCGATGCCATTCCAGTCGGTGCTCCGCCGGTTCCGGCGCCGGCATGATATTGCCGAGGCACAGGAAGAGATCATGCTGGTGCCCAATGTCTTTGATATCCTCTATCTTGACGGCAAAACCCTGATCGACCTCCCGTTCCTGGAGCGCCGGAAGATCCTTGTGGATGTGGTCACGCAGTACGTGGCCCCGCAGGTAGTAAGTGCCGATCCGCAGGTGATCGAGGACACCTACAACCGTGCGCTTGCCGCCGGCCACGAAGGGATCATGCTCAAGGTCGCTGATTCGCCCTACACCCCGGGCCAGCGGGGAAAGAACTGGATCAAGATCAAACCCGAGGTGGACACGCTCGATCTCGCAGTCATCGGGGCAGAGTGGGGCGAGGGGAAGCGGGCACACGTGTTTGGCTCTTTTCTGGTGGCCTGCCAGGACCAGGGAAAACTCGTCCCCCTCTCCCGGGTGGCGACCGGCTTTTCCGATGACCAGTTGGCCGAAGTCTACGCACTCCTCAAAGACACCGTGATATCAAGCGCCGGAAAAGAGGTGCGCTTTGAACCGGAACTTGTGTTCGAAGTGGGATATGCCGAACTACAGGTCAGCCCGACCTACGGGGCCGGGTTTGCCCTCAGGTTCCCCCGGTTCATCCGTCTCAGGGACGACAAGGACACGACCGAGATCGAGACACTCGACAGCATAAAAGACCGGTACCAGCGGCAGTCAAAGTCGGCGCAGGCATACACAGGTTAAGGGATCAGAACGAAAAGAGCGTCCGCTGCGTGCGCATCTCCGGGATGAGGGTGCTGTGCTGCTGCCAGTAATCAAACCCGAGCCGGGCAGACGCCACGGCAACCGCCGCATCCAGAGATTCGCATGAAACCGGGGAAGATGCCATCGCTTTGCGTGCCGCCTCCCGGATCACCCAGGTCCCGAGCGGTGCCCAGTAATCGCTCGATATGTGGCGCAGCACGATCACCCGGGCCGAGCGGCGGATACCCTTGAGATACTCGCACGCAGCGAGCCGGGCCGAGTAATAGGCGCCTGAAATCGGCGAATATCCCTGTTTTTTCAACGCTTCCCGGTCCTCGACGATCACTTCCGTATCCCCGGCCCAGAGCGTGCGGCGGCCCCAGATCTCGATCATCTCGTACCGCCAGTCCCCCGGTGCAAGGATGCAGACGATATGGTTCCCGAAAACCTCCCCGGAGAAGACCCGGCACTCGTCAAGGGACGGGAACCGTGCGATCTCTTTTTTAAGCGCCGTGGAAAGGGTATCGTCAACCGCCGTAATCGCCCACCGGGTGGGAACAAAATGACGGCGTTTCCCGAGAAGCCCCGCGGTCATGAGCTTGGTGATCTCATAGACATCGCTCCCGCCCTGCTTGAGTTCAACGCAGGCATCGGTGGCCCGTATATCCACATCTGACGTGATTCTGTCAACCACCCGCCCCACTCTCGCGCTGCCGATCACGTCGAGGTTCCGGACAGCCCCGGAAAATCCCACCGGGGCGACCGTGCCGTCAAAGGTCATTGCAAAGGAGACGGGTTTTTCAAACGCCACGTCGACATCAAGAGGCTGCGATGAAAGGGCGATCTCCTGGAGGTTGCCCGTGAACCGCTGGAGGGGCGATCTCCCGCGGATCGTCCGTGCACGTATACCCACAATATCCTCGATCCCGAGGTTCCGGCCCAGCCAGTCCGGGGGATGATCGCTGTCGTTTATCATGAGCGGGCCGCCCTGGACATCCGGATACCCGAAACTGCCGACAAAAACCGAAGGGGCGCTGCCCTGGTAAGTAGCAGAGGGTTTTACATCTGCCTGTGCATGGAACCTGCTGGTGATGGGACACCGGGCGAGGCCGCACATGCCTTTCCCCTTGCACCGGATACACTGCATTACGCACCGCCTCCCGGCTCCGCGTGGCCATTCCCGTTCCCCGGCTGCAACAGGGACGGGACAAATGTATCAGTGCAGGATACACGTTGTCTTGAAAACACGGTTCTCCTCATCATGAAACGAGATCCGCCAGCCCGCATCGAACCGCGACCCACACTCCGGGCAGATCAGTATCACCCGGTAGAGTTCCCGGGTTGATTTCACCGGGGACGCCTTCCCATTTTTCCCGGCGTTCACGCTGACAAAGGATGTATGGAACCCGTATTCGTACCCGCAGGCCGGGCACGTATGCAGTTCCTCACCGGGGTTTATCGATTTAATCTCTTCAGAAATGCCCATATCGGTCTCCTTCACTGGCGGTGGATCAGCGGCCATAATTTTTTTTGTCTGCGCGATCCCACCAATTCGATGATCTCCGCTGCATTCTCCCTTCCGTTCACCTTCGAATGCTCCTTTCCATATGAGCTTGGGGAAAGCGCCAGCGTCTCAGCGATCTTCTGTTCAAGGATCTCCCGGGTGATCGTCCGCCCGTCTACAACAGTACCGGCACCCATTTCGACAATCTTCTTTGCATTATTCTGCTGTTCGGGATGACCCGGGTCCACGATGATAAGGACCGGCTTGTTAAAGAGGAGGACCTCATGCAGGGTGGTAAGCCCGCCATGCACGATGGCAATCCGTGCCTTTGCGAGATGTTCATACAGGTTGGGCACGTACCCGTGGGAGAGGTAATTATCCGAAGATCCGGGAAGGTCTGCCCCGGTATAGAATACATCGAAGAGCAGATCCTTTCTTTCATCGGCAATCTTCCGAAGCAGCTGGTAGAGTGGAAGCTTGTACGGCTCTCCCCCGAAACTGGCAAAAATCGTCTCTTGTGAGAAATGGTACCGGGACAGGTCAATATCGAGGAACGGGCCGGTGAAATGATAGTGGTTCCGTTCGTGTGCCGGAATAAACAAGTTATACTGGCTTACTGTATCCGGTGGGGTATAATCGGGCACGATTACCGTGTTAGAAAGACACAGGTACCTTCGGATCAAAAAATTGAGAATAAACCAGACCGGGTTCTTCCGGCCGCCGGGACCGATGAAACGGTTCTGGTTGGTTATAAAGATGACCGGTACCCTCCGGAACCGTGCCGCCATAACCCCCCCGTACATCGTATCACAGACAACGCAGTCGAACCCGTGCTCACGGATCAACCGGCGGGCACGAAATCCGGAACGTGCCAGGTTAAGGGCCGTCCATTTCGAGCACCAGAGGGTCTTTTTTAAGGAGAAAAACCCGTTTGCCCCTTCCAGGCAGACCTCACGTTCCCCCCGGTACACGTTGATACACCCATGGTCGTGGAAAAAATCATAGGATTTCCCGTAAGCCACAAAGCTAACCGAATGCCCGTGCTGCTCCAGATAATGGCCGAGGTGGATGCACCGGGACGAATGTCCCAGACCTTCGCCGCACACGACAAACAGTATCCGCATTTTTTTGTTTCCTCACTTTAAGAGGGAACCCGCAGTAACGGCATCAAAGCACGGGACCCCTTTTAATCCGGACTACAGGATGATACCGCCGGAACACACTGGCACTACAATTATAGCATTGGATCGTGTGTTGTTATCGATTATGATGGTTGCCGTAATGATGAGAGCCTTGTTTTACTCAGATCTTAACAGGTATTCGAAAAAAGGATCTTCTTTGAGGGGGGTAAAATAGGGGAACTTAAAACCCTGTATTTCTCTGAATTTTCCTTTGCAAAGATCAGAATTTTTTAATAGGACCTGCCGAAGCGATTCCCGGTCCATTGGGGGTACCCCCTCCAGCCAGCCCGGAGTGGCACCCCCCGCTCCCAAAAACGGGAGGTACCCTGACCCCCGACCAATTTTTTAAAAGTTTTACCCCCCACCCCCCTGTCCGGGTATAAGAGGGGGCCTACCCCCTCTTTCCTGCATTCCCAAAACCTGTGCTTCGCATGGAGTTATCGTCTGAACGTATGTTTTGCCGGCCGGTGGCTTGGGGGGGTAGGGGCCTCTTTTCTTGCTAAGGGGGTACCCCCCGCTCCCAAAAATGAGAGGTACCCTGACCCCCCGACCAATTTTTAAAAGTTTTACCCCCCACCCCCCTCTTGTGACCCGGGGTGGGGGGTACCCCCTCCTGACTAAAGAGAGTGGCGGCTGCCAAAAAAGGGATACTCCGCTACCCTCTCAAAGGAAGACCCCGACCATTCCGGCCGGGAGACCGTTTGTCACCGGGATTGTCCCGGCAACCCTGTTCTGGCGGGCCGGGGAGTACCACCAGCAGTATCATGAAAAGCGTGGAGAATCCGGGTGCCAACGCAGATGAGCAGAAACCTAAAACAGGAAAACACTGAAAAATTAAAAATAATGGGCCCGCTGAGATTCGAACTCAGGATCTCCGCCATGTCAAGGCGACGTCATAGCCAACTAGACCACGAGCCCGCGTCGATCTGATGCTCTACAATGTTTGTCATCCTATTATTAAAAAATAGTGTCCCCATGCTTGAGATCCGCGCTGCCGCACCCCCCAAGACCCGGATGAGGGCGCACAAAAGACCGGTCAGTTTATCACTCCTGACCTCAAAAAAGGAATCTGGTATATTATGACCGATGGAACAACCCCGAAACCAACCCAGCTCTTCACGTACGTGCATGAATCAAGCCGTCTTGAACTGCTTATCCGTATCGTCTACTGGATCCTGATCGGTATTGTTGCATTCGTATATGGCATCGTCGCTACTATCTGCCTGATCATCCAGTGGTTCCACATCCTTATCTTCGGCACACGACATGAAGGGCTCTCGGACTTTGCCAAAGGGTATCTTGAGTACTTGGTGCACGTGATGAGTTACACGTATATCATGAACGATAAGCGCCCCAACATTATGCCGGTCAAGGTCCTGGTGTTCGAGGAAGAAGCGTAACCGGCAACCCCATTATTCTTTTTTTGGCTCGGGCACAGCGCAGCTTCGAATGAAAATCCCGTAAAAACGTATAAAAAAGATTTAGATCTTCTTTGATGAAATCCTGGCAAACGTCGCTGAGAAGATACCCGGCATCGAACGGATCTCCTTCATTACGTCCTCGGGTACTTCGCTGTCCACATTTAAGACCATAAGCGCCTCTTCGCCCGGGTTGATCCGGCCGACCTGCATGCCGGCAATGTTGATGTTACACTTCCCAAGAATCGTAGATGCCCTGCCAATCACGCCCGGCTTATCCATGTGGCGGGAGACAATCACGTAACCCTCCGGGATCAGATCCATCGTGTACTTGCCGACCGAGACGATCCGGCTGCGGTCTTTTCCAAATACCGCACCGCTCACCGCCATCTCGGTCTTGTCGGTCGTTACCTTGATTGTGATCAGGTTCTTGAACCCGTGGGACTCTTCGGTCACGGTCTCGCTCACCGCAATGCCGCGCTCCTTTGCAACAAACTCGGCGTTCACGATATTGACCGGTGTCTGGAGAATCGGATCGAGCAATCCTTTGAGGACCAGACGGGTCACAAACTTCATGCTGCCCGCATACTTGGAGAGTTCGCCACCGTAGATGCACTCGACCGATGTGAGCCGCCCTTCGACGGTCTGGATCGTAAAGCGTCCCATCTTCTCGGCAAGCTCCGCATACGGCTGGAGCACTTCGGCCTGTTCGGACGGAACCATCGGCGCGTTTACCACGTATTTTGCCGAGCCGCCGTTTAAGACCTCGACGCACTGCTTTGCAACCTGGATTGCCACGTTCTTCTGCGCCTCGACCGTGCTTGCCCCCAGATGCGGGGTCACAATTACCTTATCAAGGGTCAGAAGCGGAGATTCGAGCGGAGGTTCTTCCTCGAAGACATCGAGCGCCGCACCGGCAACCTTGCCGCTCTGGATCGCATCGTAGAGCGCTTTCTCATCAATGATGCCGCCGCGTGCGCAGTTGATGATCCGCACGCCGTCTTTCATCGTCGCGATGCTCTTGGCATTGATCACGTGCTTGGTTTCCTTGATCAGCGGCGTGTGCACCGTGATCACATCGGCAACCTTGAAAAGATCCTCAAGGGTCATCACCTTGACACCGAGCTGGGCTGCCCGGTCCTTGGAAATGAACGGATCGTATGCGACGCATTTCATTTCCATTGCGATGGCACGCTTTGCCACCTCGCGCCCGATCCGGCCAAACCCGACAATCCCGAGCGTCTTCTCGTTGAGCTCGACACCCATGAACTTCGAACGCTTCCACTCCTTCTTTTTCAGGCTCGCGGTCGCCTGCGGGATGTTCCGTGCAAGCGAGAGCATCATCGCCATCGTGTGCTCGGTCGCCGCAAGGGTGTTACCCTCAGGGGCGTTTGCGACAATGACACCCTGTTTTGTCGCTGCATCCACATCGACATTATCCACACCGACACCGGCACGCCCGATAAATTTCAGATGTTTGCCGGCCGCTATCACCTTTGCGGTTACCTGCGTGCCGCTCCGCACGATCAGGGCATCGTAATCTTTAATAACCCCGCAAAGCTCGTCCTCTTTGAGGTCTGTCTTGACATCTACAGTACAAGCCTCTTTGAGGATAGCAAGCCCCTCTTCCGCCAGCGGATCGCTGACGAGCACTCTCGCGTTTGCCATAAAAACCCATACAATATCTGCGCAATACCTAATCAGGGTTATTCTTGTCTCGTACAAAAAAAAGGCCGGCCGGGGCATCCATGGGGACGTACTGACAGATGATAATACTTAAACAGGGGGGAGGTGAGATCATAAGTGGTGCGAGCATGAAAGAAGTGCCCAATATTCTATGGCTCGAAGAGATCAGGAAGGAGGATATCTCGTCGGTCGGCGGCAAG
>NZ_JBAYLY010000010.1:0-93274 GCF_041663825.1 Methanoregula sp. | reverse complement strand
TCATTGAACGACACGTGGCGGCTCCAGCCCGCAGGATCATCCCTCAAGAACCCGTCGCACATCTATACAACTGCGGGAACCTATTCAGTCGCATTGCAGGCATTCAATGCTGGTGGGTACGACTGTATGCAAAAGAGGGGATATATCGCGGTGAGCGGAAGCGGGTCGGGGGCGAACATCGGTGTGTTCCGGAACTCGACGGGCACCTGGTACCTGGATTACAACTTCGATAAAACAGCTGACAAAACGGTAAAGTTCGGTACGAACAGCGATATGGCAGTAGTCGGGGACTGGAATAATGCCGGACACACTGAGATCGGCGTGTTCCGGCCATCAACCGGCTCCTGGTATCTTGCTTACACCTTCAATGGAACGGTCGACAAACAGGCGCACTTCGGCAAGAGTGGCGACACACCTGTCGTTGGTGACTGGAATAATGCCGGGCATACTGAGATCGGCGTGTTCCGGAACTCGACGGGGACATGGTACCTGGATTATAACTTCGATGAAACCTCCGACAAACAGGCGCACTTCGGCAAGAGTGGCGACATTCCGGTCGTTGGGGACTGGAATAATGCCGGGCATACTGAGATCGGCGTATTCCGTCCATCGACGGGGACATGGTACCTGGATTATAATTTAGACGGAAAGGTCGACAAACAGGTTGACTTCGGCAAGAGTGGCGACATTCCGGTCGTTGGGGACTGGAATAATGCCGGGCATACTGAGATCGGCGTATTCCGTCCATCGACAGGGACATGGTACCTGGATTATAATTTAGACGGAAAGGTCGACAAACAGGTTGACTTCGGCAAGAGTGGCGACATTCCGGTCGTTGGGGACTGGAATAATGCCGGGCACACCGAAATCGGTGTATTCCGGTCATCAACCGGCTTCTGGTATTTGTCTTACACCTTCAATGGAACGGTCGACAAACAGGTTGACTTCGGCACTAAAGGGGACACGCCGGTCATGGGACACTGGGTATGAGCCGGAAGACCTCTTATCTTTCCTATGAAAATCGGAACGGGATCTTCAAGCCCCAAAAACTTTTTTATCGGTGTGATCATCTCCATCAATAACCTAAATAGCCAGATTTTACCAACAATTCGATTGCAGCCGAAACAGAAAACGAATCATTCTCACAGGGTGGAGTTGATTCATCTCGGGCATTGATGGCAGGGATACATTCGCAGGTAATGACAGGAGGGGGCATGAGTTACATTGCGAAGGTTACCCGGTCCCATCCATCCCTCAGTGCCACCCACCCCACTTGGGGGTATCCCCTGTACAGCCAGGTACCCCCACGGGGGGTACCTCCCCGTTTTTAAAAACGCTTGGCCCGGTTTCTCCGGGAATTTCGTCGTGATTTACAGATTGATGTTCCGAAAAAAAGAGGAGGTACCCTGCCCGGGGGTGTACTCTCTTCCACGCCATACCCCATGAGGGGGTACCTCACGTGCCATGGGGTACCCCCGAAAGCCACATCTCCTTTCGCGGCCGGGTGGTGGGCGGGCATATACCCGAATATATCTGTTACCTGGCAACCGATACGTCCCGGGGGAAACACCCGTCGCCCTCTTTTCCGGAGATACTCTCTTTACGGTGCATGAACCAGAGTCCTGCTCCCCCGGCACCGGCCGACAAAAATCTCCTTATCCTACTGATCCAAACGGTGTATCATACCCGTGGGCTATCACCGACGCACCAAGAAGCGGTGCAAAACCTGAAAGACTGCTCACCGTCAACCGAGGCATCGGCAGGTACCGATCGGCGTACTGTTCAATTGGAGGTATGATCAGGTCCTGGTTGTTTAAGATAACCGAACCATCAAGGACGATAATATCCGGGTCGTAGGCAACAATGAGATCTGAGATCCCCCGGGCATTAATTCTCCCGAGCTCCAAAATAAAATCGCTCTCGCCAGAACCCGGTTGTTCCCGAATGGCGTTAAACACATCCCGGGCCGTGAGTATCGGCTGGTTTCCGGATACGATGCCTGCTTTCTGCTGCCACTCATGGTAGAACCGGGGCAGGAACCGGCCGGATGCATATCCTTCCCAGTGCCCTTTTCCGCCACACCCGCAGGTCAGGTTATAATCGCTGTCCACGAACAGGTGACCCACTTCCCCGGCGTTTCCGGCCCGGCCTGAAACGATAGTCCCATTTGCAAGTATCCCCGCCCCGATACCGGTTGAGATGGTTACATAAACAAAATTCTTACAGGTCTTTCCTTCGCCAAAATATGCCTCTCCTAACAGACCGGCACAGCAGTCGTTGACCAGTCTCACCGGAAGGTCAAATTCCGCGCTGAGCGGGCCTGAAAGCGGGATTTGGTCAAGGGGAATATTCGGGGGATGCACGATCGCCGTGTGTGTGCGGTCAACCGGCCCCGCTGCTCCGATACCGATGCCAGCCAAAGTCTCGATCTCCGGGTCTGGTACCAATGAATGAATGGTCCGGATGATGAGATCGCTTATAATTTCTGCATCCGGCAGGTCTTTTGGAATCGCGGCTACATTCATCCGTTCGATGCGCCCGGTCCTCGTGACGAGCCCGACCCGGAGGTTGGTCGCCCCAAGATCGACTGCAATGGCGGTATCGGGATCTCCGTTCCTGTCATCGGGTGTCATGTGAAGCCTCCACTCTTTTTTTGGGATCTTCCGTGTTTGGTAATCCGGATGGTTTCTTATCCGGGAAAGATACGATGGATGAATTTTTTAACTGATTGATGAAATGGTCATGGGTCTTTTTCCCATTCCAATGTTCGGGTTCCCATCATAAAACCCCGTAATATCCCTCCTTTTTGGTTCCCGTGGAAAATACGCCATATATTCACTTTATTCCCAAAACAAAGCCCAGATTGAGCCCCATATACTGCCCTTCACAGCCCCGTATTCGCGTTCTGGCGCCCTCTTTTTTCCGGACGTGTAAATGGTAGTCTGACATGAGATCTGCCAAAATAACCCCATTGTCGGGTCCATTTTAATTTGTCCGTTTCTCAAAATAAGCCCAATTTGAGGGTATTTTTAAACGGAGCCCGATACGGGTTTCTTTCAAGGCGGGCGGGAGGTGATCGGGGCTCAAATTGAGCCCGGATTTGGTTCGGGTCACCTGAGGATCCCGAATGAAAACAGCAGGCTGAACGGGATTATTTTGGAGTTTTTGGGGTGATAAGTGGTAAGGCCGCCGTGCTTGACGGGACGTTTGCCGTGGTCAGGTGCCGGCCTGCAGGACATGCGGACATGACCCTCACGATCCACCGCAGTACTGCCCGGAATGTAGGATGATGTTACCGGATATGACGATAAAATACGGGGGATTGTTTTTATCTAATCATCCACCTTGCCCAAGGATTCCCATTACTGTATGCGCTATTTTCAGATTAGTCCCAATACAGGTAGGGAAAGGGCGGTTGCCCATGTATCACACGTTCCCCACTAACTTGTTTGTACTGAATCGGATCGCACGAGGTTCTGTCACACTGCCAGTAGCGCCCATTATATTCGTAATAGCGTGGTTCTTCTGGAAAATACACAATGTGATTGTAGTGCTGGGCAATCAATATCGGATTTGCAATCAGGTATGCTGATCCATCTGTACCGGTTACGGTTGCTGTGTAGGTGTCCTGTGTTTGCTGTGAGTACCAATCATAATAATTGGTGCAGTAGAGGATATTCCCGGCGGTAGTAAGGATCTGGTAATGCCCTGTACTCGTTGTCATGCTAAGGACGGTGTATGTTATTACGGAGGGATATGACTGTGTTGGTACCACTGTTGGTACAACCGTTGGTGCGGGAGCCGTGACTGCTGTAACGGCAGGAACACTTGACTGTTGTGCCTTCTGCAGGATATAATGGTCCACGAGGCTCATCCCGATCAGGCATCCAATGATCACAATGCCCAGAATAGCAAATAAATAGAGACCTGCTTTTTTGATCGTTTCTGTTTCTATAACGAGTTGGGACATATATGTACTCCATGCATTACATTTTTACCAGTCGTTATGTTACTCGCATTGGCGTGTATATTCCCCAGATACTTCGGGTTAAATGATCGAACCGCCGGGTTAGTACAATTATAAAGGCCAGAACGGCAAAAAGGCCGGAGTTTTAAACGAGGATTTGCGTTCCCATGAAATGGAAAAGCGTTAAAATCCAGGGGACCCCGGGTTTAAAAATCCACGGATACGTCTCCCTGGTTTTTTGGGATAAAAAGAACTGTTTTAACCGGTACCTTTACGCCCAGTTTCCTGTTGCCGGTACTACGGGTGTGTCGCCATTCGTGCCGAATTTTACCGTTTTGTCGACTATCCCGTCGAAGTTATAATCCGCAAAGACCGGGGGCTTCATCAAGCCCCGGTCATGTTTTACAGCCCTTGAAATTGCCGCTGGCTACAACATAGGAGTTCCCGTCGCTTCCTTTTGTTAACCGGTAGTATGTGGTCTTGTAGTACAGGTTCGTCTGGACCGGGTTGACATAGACATACTCCACCCAGCCGGTCCCGTTCTTTTGTGCTCCAGCCAAAATTTCGTCACGGAACGGTTTGCCGGTAACATCAGTCTTACCCTTGAAATTGACCCCGACAAGGAGTATATTGTCCGCATGAGCGACCATGGTCAGGTTCATATCATACACAAATGCATAGAGGGCCGGGTTCTGTGAGTCACGGTACGGGGTTTCCCCTGCGTTGATGCGCCGGAATGTATCGGGTGCATTCTTCTCGATTGCCTGAGCAGTCGTGTTAACGAGTGCGACCACAGATTCATCAGTATACGTCTGCCGGGTGCAGCCGACTCCGATATTCCGGTAGATAATCCGCTCGTATTCGCTGACCCCTTGTGCATCCTTCTGGTTCCTCACCGTCACAAGAGATTGTGAAAAAGCGTTGACCAGCGTGTCGGGGACATCTTTACTGAAGATATAATAAAAGTCGTTCTCGCCTAAGGTATACACAATCTCGAAGGTGGCGGGATCCGCCCCGGACGCCTTCATCTCATATCGCCCGGTTACATCGCCGGTAGCCCAGAGATCGATCTCACCCCCTTCCAGCATCCTGATGAGATCGCCGGGGGTTTGTCCGGGGACTATGTTCGATGAATTCACGCCATGGCCGGTGAGGAGTGTATTTTCGACAGAGTCTTTAACCACGCCGATCCGGTACCGGTTCAGATCCTCCGGTGACGTTATCGTGATGTTCCTGCTCACAGGCGCAAAGACCACAAAGCCGGCCCTGGTGAGCGGTCCTGCCCACTTGTAGAGCGGCTCGCGTTCCGGCGTGCGAACGATGGAGAAGAGGACAGTGCCGGTGTTACCCTGTGCCTGGCGGAAACCTTCCGACAGGGGGACGATATGGACATCCGCCCGGGTGCGGTTCACCCCGAGGTTGTGGAAGATCGCATCGAGGATCTCGACAGAGATACCGGAAGGGACCCCGCCCTCCTGGTAGTTGAAGGGAGCCCATTCTTCGGTCAGGTACTGGAGATGTGCAAGGCCGATTGATGGCAGGTACTGGCCGAGGATTTTTTCGTATGTTGTAGTCCTGCCTGCATATTTCTCATTTTTGAGGGTATCTAATGCGTGCTGGAAGGACTGCACCGTCGAATCCGGAACATTTTTGTTGAAAGCATAGTATCCCTCCAGACCCGGTAACGTATAGACGATTTTAAAAGAGTAATAGTTCCCGGTGACCTGCCCGGTGAAGTAACGGCCCGGGGATTGTGGGTATGCCCACAGGTCGATCTCGCCGCTATTGAGTTTTGCGATAATCACAGATACGTTTGTCTCGGGCACGAGCTGGCTCTTATTCACACCGGCATCGTACAGCTGCTGGATCGCGACATCATCGGCAATTACCCCGATCCGGTATCCTTTCAGGCTTTCCGGGCCTGTGATAACGATCCCCCGATCCGGCCGGGCAAAGAGGACATTTGTATAAGTATAGATAGGCCCTGCCCATTTGAAGGACTGCTCCCGTTCGGGAAGTCTCACGGTGGTAAAGAGCACGGTATTATTCCGGGTAAGCACGGTCTGATATCCTTCGGTCCATGAGACGAGGTGCACATTCTCCCGGGTCACCTTCGTTCCCATTTTTGCGGTGATCGCTTCGAGAAGATCAACGGAAAAACCTTTCAGAGTACCGTTTTCCTGGTAGTTGTAGGGGGGTAGTTGTTCGGTATAGTAGGTCAGGTTTTCTGGGGGCGATTGCGGGGGTACCCCAGGAGAGGATTGTTCAAAAAGGCATCCGGATACCAGAACCAGAATTCCAACGAGAAGAGGAATTAGAAAAATGTACACCTGGCGTTCGGATAGAGACATTATTGGGTCTCTGGTGTCGGGGTATAAAAAAATAGTGATTTTCCCTCAAAGATACGTCACTTCTCATCCCCGACGCATTCCGGCGGGAACTCATCAGGGCTGCCCGGGCGGGATGTTGATAATCTATCAGTAAACGGGATCCATCTAAATTTCCTCCAGACCGTGATACAGGAAGCCATGCGATTATGAAATCCGATCTGGACCGGGTTCATCCGTAAAAAATCCGGCAGGGACCAGCAAATCAATTTTAAGAATTTCAGAAACTATTAAAAAAAGGGACCGGGTAAAAAAATTAAAAATTTATACAACGGACAGGTAGTCCGCCGGAGTGGGCATCTGTTCTTTTAAGCCCTTGCGCTTGCGGATGGCAACGACGACGTCTTTTACCATGTTGTTGGGGACCAGCTCGAATCCCGAGAACTCGGTGTTCCACATCGCACGGCCTTCGGTTGCTGACCGGATGTCACCGGCAAACCCGAAGAGCTCGGCAACCGGGGCCTTGCCGACCACCGTGATCGTGTCGCCCTCGCTCTGCATGTCAAAGACCTGTCCGCGCCGTCCCTGGATCTGGGAGGTCGCGGCGCCCATCTGGTCGAGCGGGACCGTGATCTGGATCTTCTGGACCGGCTCTAACAGAGAGTCGCCCGCAATGAGCATACCGCCCTTGATCGCGCCACGGACCGCAGGGATGACCTGTGCCGGGCCACGGTGGATGGCATCTTCGTGCAGCTTCACATCGGTAAGCGTCATCTTGAGGTTCTGGACCGGTTCGTCCGCGAGCGGACCGCCGGCAAGTGCCTCGTTGATACCCTCGATAATGAGTTCCATCGTTTCGTTGAGGTACTGGATACCTTTCGTCATATCGACGAGCATGTTCGTGCCCTTGATATGCTTGACGTTCTTTGCCTCATCCTTATTCATGCCGGCATTCAGGAGCACGTCACGGCGCTCTAAGGCCGGCTGGTTCATTGAGACATCGCCGGCTTTAATCAGGTTGACGATCTCGTCGGGAAGGGTTTCGAGGGTGAAATAGAACCGGTTGTGCCGGTTCGGGGACTTGCCTTCGACATTCTCGACCTTGCCTGTAACCGTCTCACGGTACACCACGATCGGTTCGGAGGTAACGATCTCGACACCTTTGTCACGCTTGATACGGCCCGTGACAATCTCAAGGTGCAGCTCGCCCATACCGGAGATCGGGTGCTCTCCTGTCTCTTCGTTGATGGCGACACCAAGCGTCGGGTCCTCTTTAGCGACCTGCCGGAGCACTTCAACGAGTTTTGGCAGGTCCTTCATGTTCTTAGCTTCGACCGCAACGGTCATAACCGGTTCAGAGTAGTGCTTGAGCGACTCGAACGGGAACATCTCCTGGAGGTTAGTGACCGTGGAGCCTACCATCGCATCTCTCATACCGGTGACTGCCGCGATGTTACCTGCGACAATCTCCTCGACCTCTACACGCTTCGGGCCCATGAAGATACTGACCTGCTGGAGCCGGTTCTCTTTCTTTGCAGAACCCATGACGTAGAGGGTGTCGCCCCTTTTGAGGCTCCCGGAGAAGAGACGGCCGGTGGCGACTTCGCCCGCGTGAGGGTCAAACGAGATATCGGTGACCATCAGCCCGACCGGGCCGGTTGCATCGCAGCCGGCCATCGCCTTTCCTTCCTTGGATTCCTTGTCGCCGTGCCAGATTACCGGGATACGGCGTTTCTGTGCTACAAGCGGGTCTGGCAGGTGGTGCACGACCATGTCGAGCACGACTTCGTAGAGCGGGCTTTTCTTCGCGAGGTACTTCATGTCGCCGGCCCGGCACTTCTCGAACACTTCCTTGAACGAGACACCACCCTTTTTCATGTACGGCACCGAGACGGCCCAGTTGTAGAGCGCGGACCCGAAGGCAACCGTGCCCTGCGAGGCATCGAGTTTCCAGCCGTTGTTGTAGGACTCCTCATTTATGCCCTTGATGAGCTTGTTGACCTTGTCGATGACTTTCCCGAGCCGGATCTGCATCTCGGTCTCGTCAACTTTGATCTCATTGACCAGCCGGTCGACCTTATTGATGAAGAGGACCGGGCGGACCTGTTCTTTTAATGCCTGCCGGAGCACGGTCTCGGTCTGGGGCATCGTACCCTCGACCGCATCGACGAGCACGACAGCGCCATCCACTGCACGCATCGCACGGGTGACGTCGCCACCAAAGTCCACGTGGCCCGGCGTATCGATCATGTTGATCAGATAATCCTGGCCCTCAAACTCGTGGACCATCGAGACGTTTGACGCATCGATGGTGATTCCACGGGCCTGCTCTTCTTCATCCGAATCCATGAAAAGCTGCTTACCCGCAAGCTCCTCAGAGATAATACCGGCACCCGCAAGCAGGTTATCAGACAGGGTAGTTTTGCCGTGGTCGATATGTGCCACGATACCAATGTTACGGATGTGCTTGGGGTCCTTCATGAGCTCGACTACGCGCTCAACCGATTTTTTGCCTCGTGCCATAAAATAACCTCAAAAAAAGATGTTTACCGGGCGGATTTTGCAATCCGCTCTTTTTCTTCCTTTTTCCCGACCGAGTAACACTTTGCGTCACCCTTTGAGGCGGCGATCAGTTCATCAGCAAGGATCGCACTCGCGGGCTTCTTGCTCTTGCGCGAGGACTTTAAGACAGCCTCTGCAAGGAAACCGATGGCGGAATCGACACGTCGCATCGGGGATGTGTCGACGGATTTCGGGACATTGATGCCACCATATTTCAGGCGGACGGTCTCTTCCCGGGGACCGGCGTTCCCGATTGCCTCGACAAGCACTTCGATCGGGTTTCTCTTCGTCTTCTTGTTGATGAGCTCGAATGCATCCCGCACAATCCTTATTGCCAGCTCCTTTTTGCCGGTGTTATTCTCGGTCTGCATCAGGCCGTTGATCAGCCTTTCTACGATCATCATATTGGCCTTATTGAACTCCTGGCGCGAGAACTTGCCGCAGGAGTGGGGGATGATCTGGGGGGTGAGATTTACGTACCTGATAAGGCTCGGATCGGTAACCTTGACTTCAGATACATCCAACTTGTTGAAGAGCAGTTTCTTTCCAACAGTCTTTGTCTCAGTTGCAGCTTCGGTTTTTACTTCAGTTTTTACTTCGATTTTCGCTTCGGTTGCAACTTCGGTTTTTGCTTTTGCTTTTACTTTTGCTTCTGATTCTGCCATCACGATCACCTGCGCGGTTTCTCCTTCCTGCCGATGACCATTTCATGCAGGCAGACGTTGTTCACGCGGGTGACGACATACCGGACTCCGGGGATATCTCCCATGGACCGGCCAAGACGGCCGCCGATACCTTCGATTTCGACGTCGTCGTGCTCATCAATAAAGTTAATGGCACCGTCGCCGACCGCAAACGCGGTGACCTGCCGGCCGTTCTTGATCAGCTGCACACGCACGCATTTCCGGATCGCCGAGTTGGGCTGCTTGGCCTCAACACCGACTTTCTCGAGTACGATACCTCTCGCCTGTGGAGCGCCTTCGAGCGGATCCGACTTCACATCGAGGTTAAGTTCACGGCGTGCGTAATTCTTGTCGCTCCACCGGAATTTTTTTGAGTCCCGAACCAGTTTTCTGGCTGCAAATTTACCCTGTCCCATTAAAGAGCCTCATTTCAGTTGTTTTCGTGGTTATCGATAACCCACACTGAGATATATACTAAAGCGGGGAACCGATTTATAAATTGTGGCATCCCACCTGCCTGTCTTGTACTATTATCTCTCAATCGTAGTAATATTATATCTTCATCCAGCCAATGTTAGAAGCAATGACCGTCGCGATCTATAAGGAAGTCCAGATCGATGCAAGTCACCGGCTGCTCCATTACCAGGGGAAGTGCGCGAACCTCCATGGCCACCGCTGGAAGATCGAGGTCTGGGTCGAAGGCGAGCCCGATGCGACGACCGGTATCCTGATCGATTATAACGTAATCAAACAGACCATCGCGAAGTACGACCACCAGATCATTCTCAATAAGGATGACCCGATGGTTCCTGCCATCGAAAAGTTCCAGCACGTGCTCACAACCCCGGGCGACCCGACAAGCGAACTGCTCGCACGAATATTTCGGGACGATCTTGAAGAGTACTGTAAGGCGCAGCACATCGCGGCGCACGTAACGAGGCTTCGGGTCTGGGAATCGCCGAACTGTTATGCCGAGATCATCGAATGAGGATTTCTGAAATTTTTACGAGTCTCCAAGGCGAAGGCACCCGGCAGGGGAACCCCTGCCTCTTTATCCGGCTTACGGGCTGCAACCTTGCCTGCCGCTGGTGCGACACCGCGTACGCAAAAGAAGGCGGGGTCGAGACCGGCTGCGATGCAATTCTCGAACGGGTCTGGCGGGAGAACCCACGCTTGGTCTGCATCACGGGAGGCGAACCGCTGCTCCAGAAGGATGCGCTCCTTGGCCTGCTTGTGTCCCTCCACAAACGCGGGACGGCAGTCGACATTGAGACAAATGGTACGATCGATTTTACTGATGTGCAGCCGTACGCTGATATCTGCATGGATGTGAAGTGTCCGTCATCCGGGGAGAAAAGCGACCTTTCGCTGCTTGCGAAGATCCGGCCGGAAGACAGCGTGAAGTTTGTTGTCGGGAACGATGAGGACTGCCGGTACGCGCAGGAGGTCATCGAACACCACGCGATCGCGGGCGAGGTCTTCTTCTCCCCGGTCTACGGTACGGATTACCAGCCGGTCGTCCGGTTTATCCTGGACCATAACCTTCCGGTCCGGTTCCAGGTCCAACTGCACAAGATCCTCGGGGTGAAATAATTGAAAGCGGTCTGTCTGATGTCCGGGGGCATGGATTCGTCAACCCTTGCGTACCTTGCAAAGAGCAAAGGCTACGATATCCTCTCACTGCACGCGAACTACGGCCAGCGTACGGAGAACAAGGAACGGGCCTGCGCGAAAAAGATCGCCGCCCTCCTTTCGGCTCAGGACTTCACAGAAATCGATCTCCGGTACTTTTCGCAGTTTGGGGCAAGCAGCCTGACAGACAAAACAATCGCAGTCGACAGTTTCAACCCGGCCCGGACGCATATCCCCAACACCTATGTCCCGTTCCGGAACGCGAACCTGCTCGCGATTGCGACAAGTTATGCCGAGGCAAAAGGGGCCGATGCGATCTTTATCGGCGTGCAGGCACTTGACTATTCCGGGTATCCCGACTGCCGGCCCGCATTCATCGACGCCTTCCGGCGCGTGATGGAGCTTGGGACAAAAGAGGCCACGCATATCGAACTTTTCACACCGTTTATCAGCATGACAAAGACCGATATTCTGCGGCTGGGAAACGATCTTTGTGTCCCGTACGAGCACACGTGGTCATGCTACCAGAACGAAACCCGGGCCTGCGGGACGTGCGGCTCGTGTCATTTCCGGCGCGAGGCATTTGCTGCACTCGGGATGACAGACCCTGTCCCCTATGAGGTGAAATGATGGAGATTTTTCGGGGTAGGAAATTCTGGATCGAGAACTCTCCGGTGAAATTCCCCAATGGTGTCGTGCAGGACAAGGTGATCGTCCACCCGAAAAACGCGGTCGCGATCCTGCCGGTGACACCGACCGGCTACAAGCTCCTGCGCCAGTACCGGTACGCGGTCGGCCAGTATATTTACGAAGCGCCGGCCGGGACAATGGAAGACGGGGAAAAACCGGCAGAGACAGCCTACCGCGAGCTCATTGAAGAAGCCGGCGTTGCGGCAAAGACGATGATCCCCCGGGGATTTATTTACACTACGCCCGGGTTTACCGATGAAAAAATCTTCCTCTTCGAGGCCAGGGACCTCGTGCCTTCGGATGAATTCCACAAAGACCCGGACGAAGTCATCGAAGTAATGGATGTCACAAAGGACAACATGGATACGATGATCCGTGACGGGACCGTCTGCGATGCAAAAACGATCTGCCTGATCCACCAGTGCCGGGATGATGCATGACACGCGGGATAGTAGCCTGCGCCGGCCTCACCCTCCTTGTCGTGCTGGCCGCGTTTGCCGGCTGTACAAGCAGCAGCACAACTACTCCCTCCTACTCCGTGGACAGTAATGGCGTCCTCTCGCTCACCTGCGCACCGCTCACGACAACCGAGACCGTGATTTTTGCAAACGATACGTACACCTTATCAAAACTTGTCCTGCACACGACAACCGGCGATGTAGTCACGTACCTGAGTTACCCGAAAACCCCGAAAGCCGTGATCGTGTACATACCGGGAGCGGGCGAGAAGATCACCGGGCACGAGAGCCGGATGGTAACCTATGCAGCGGCCGGGTACGCCTTTATGTTCGTTGATTACCGTGGCCGGGGCGGGGAGACAGCAGGCTCCGCATTTTCCCCGCAGGCGGACTACGCGAAGTTCAAAGAGAAGACCTGGCCCGAATATTACCTCACCATCTGCGATATCTCATCAGCCCGGGCCGTGCTTGCCACAAAGTTCGGCGTCCCGGTCTACGCGGTCGGGGGAAGTAATGGTGGCCGGTACGCGGCGGTCGCGGCAGGGGTCGACAGGAACTTTGCCGGGTATGTCGGGATCTCCACTGCGGACTGGGGGCTCAAAGACTCTGTTTCCGCACAGGGCGGATCCGGAGATATCCTGAGGTTTGCAACCTCGTTAGAGCCGAGCACCTACCTGCCCTTGATCTCGCCGCGCCCGGTCTGGATGTTCCACAACGCGACCGACCCCATCATTCCGTATGCCTATGGACAAGAGCTCTATGCAACCGCAAATGCGCCGAAAAACTTCACCGAATTTAACGGCGACCACGGGATCAATGCCGATGTCGATACCCGGCTCATAGCTCAATGGGCGCAAATTTATGGTACACAAACATGAATAGGTACTAGCTTTAGAAAAGAGGCTGAATTTCGTACATGACAGAACCCGTAGAGATGGACGACGCGCGCAAGCGCTATGAGTTCAAAAAGACGCTCGAAAAACTGCAGGCGCAGGAGGGAGACGGTACAGAGCTCATCACGCTCTACATCCCGCCCGACAAGCAGATCTACGATGTCACGAACCAGCTCAAGGATGAGTACGGCCAGTGCGCGAACATCAAGAGCAAGCAGACCAGAACAAACGTCCAGAGCGCCATCTCCTCCATCCTCTCACGGCTCAAATACTACAAGCGCCCGCCCGAGAAGGGCATGGCAGTCTTCTGCGGTACCGTCAAACTCTATGGCGACCGCACCGATCTCCAGTGCACAGTAATCGAGCCGCCCGAGCCCCTCAACCTCTACATGTACCGGTGCAGCTCGAACTTCGAGCTCGAGCCCTTAAAACAGATGCTCGAGGAGAAGTTTGTCTACGGTCTCCTCGTACTCGACCGGCGGGAGGCGTACTGGGGCTTTTTGCGCGGCAACCGTATCGAGCCGATCGGAGGTTCGACCTCCACCGTTCCCGGTAAAATGAGAAAAGGCGGCCAGTCGGCGGCCCGGTTCGGCCGGCTCCGTGAGATCGCCATCAACGAGTTCTACACGAAAGTCGGCGAGCGGTCAAGCGCGATCTTCCTTGGGGAAAAAGACTTTTTCAAGCGCTTCAAGGGTCTTCTGATCGGCGGCCCGAGCCCGACAAAAGAGGAGTTCGAAGCGGGTAACTTCCTCCACCACGAGATCCAGAAAAAGATTATCGGTCTCTTTGACGTCGCGTACACGAACGAAGACGGTCTCCCCGAGCTCGTGGATGCCGCAAAAGACGCGCTCTCGGGCATGACAGTCGTCAAAGAGAAGTCCCTCATGGAGAAGTTCTTAAAAGAACTGGTGAAGGACAACAACGGCCTTGCCGCGTACGGGGAAGAGAGCATCAGGAAAAACCTCGAAATCGGCGCAATCGATACGCTCATCCTCTCGGCAAACCTGAGGAAGTCACGGCTCAGGATAAAATGCCAGAGCTGCGACCACACCGAGGAGCGGACCGTGAGTATGCCGGTGGGAAAAACTGTCCGCGATATCGAGTTTGGCTCGTGTCCGAAGTGCACCGCGCCGCTCGTGCTTGAAGAGGAGATCGATATCATCGAAGAACTGGCGAAACTCGCCGATGCTTCGAGCGCGAAAGTGGAGCTGATCTCGGACGATTTCGAGGAGGGGTCGATCCTCTACTCGGCATTCGGCGGGATTGCTGCGATCCTCCGGTACAGGACGGGATTCTAAATGGTTTTTGACACCACGACAGTAATAAAAAAAGCACTGACGGAATGCACGGGACTAGATGATATCCAGCTCATCGATGGCGGGGAGCATGCGGATCTTGCCTCGACCATCGCGTTCTCCCTTGCAAAAACAAAAAAACAGGCACCGGTAAAAATAGCGCAGGAGATTGTTGCCGCCCTCAAAAACAACAAAGAGCTCGCAGCGCAGGGGATCACGGTCGAGGCAAAAGGGCCGTACATCAACTTTGTCTTCGGCAGTGCCTACGTCAGTGCGGCCGTCAAAGCAGCGACACAGCCCGGCTACGGCTCGCTCCCGGCAAAGGACACCCGTATCGTACTCGAACACACGAGCGCTAATCCCAATGGCCCGCTTCACGTGGGACACATCCGGAACTCGATCATCGGCGATACGCTTGCCCGGGCGTTCCGGAAGGCCGGCTACCGGCTCGAAGTCCAGTACTATGTAAACGACATGGGCAGGCAGATCGCGATTGTGACCTGGGGATTTGACCACCTCGAACACGCACAGCACGAGGGCGAGAAGGAGGATGCCCACATCGCCCGGATCTATATCGAGGCGAACCGGGAGATTGAAAAAGACCCCGGTATCACCCAGCAGGTCGACAAACTGATGCAGCTTGTTGAGAGCGGCGATGCGGAAACGGTAAAGAAATTCCGGAACGAAGTCTCCCGCTGCCTTGACGGGTTTGCGGTCACGTTAAAGAACCTCAACGTGAAGCACGACCGGTTTGTCTGGGAGAGCGACTTTGTCAGGAACGGCGACACGAAAAGGGTGATAGGGAAAATAGAGAAACTCCCGCAGGCAAGGCACGAGGACACCCTTATCGCGCTTGACCTCGCCGAGTTTGGCTTTACCAACAAGTACGTGATCCGGCGGAGCGACGGCACCTCGGTCTACGCGGCCCGTGACCTTGCGTTCCACACCTGGAAGAGCGTGAACTTCGACCGGGCGATCGATGTGCTGGGCGCCGACCACAAGCTGATCGGGGCGCAGCTCCAGTGCACGTTAAAACTCCTCGGTGAGAAAGCCCCGGAGATCGTGAACTTCGAGTTTGTCTCGCTGCCAGAAGGCTCGATGAGAACCCGGGCGGGAAAGTTTGTCTCGGCAGACGATCTGATCACCGAGGTCACGAAGCGTGCCTTTGATGAGGTCACGACCCGCAGGCCCGAACTCGATGAAGCGACCCGCAAGAGTATCGCAACTTCCGTCGCCCTTGCCGGCATCCGGTACGATATCGTGAAGATCTCGCCCGAGAAGAGCACGGTCTTTGACTGGAAGGAGGCGCTTGACTTCGAGCGCCAGAGCGGGCCCTACATCCAGTACGCCCACGCCCGTGCGTGCAGCATCTTAGAAAAGGCCGGCGACTTTACCGAATGCTACGAGCTCGAAACCGAACAGGAGATCGCGCTCGCAAAGAAGATCGCAAAGTTCCCCGGTGTCATAGAGAAAGTGGTTGCTGAACTCCGCCCGCACATTCTTGCCACCTACACCCACGAGCTCGCCGACACCTTCAACTCGTTCTACCACTTTGAACCGGTCTTAAAGAGCGAGGGAAAAGTCCGGGACCGCCGGCTTACGCTTGTGAAGGCCGTGCAGAACACCTTAATAGAATCGCTTGAGACGCTCGGGATCGATGCCATCCGAACCATGTAAGGCCCTGAATAAACAGGGATACCTCTTTTTTTCGCCTACATCCACTGCCGCGCTCAAGCCCTGCCTCTGGTGCAAGCGGGCGCTCGCCGGCGGAGATATGTGCTACAAGCACCAGTTCTACGGGATCGACAGCCACCGCTGCGTCCAGATGACCCCGACGCTCCGGTGCAACCAGCGCTGCCTCTTCTGCTGGCGGTCGTTCGAGCACGAGATGGCGGAAGTCGAGGAGTGCCCGCCCGAGACGATTCTTGCCGGCGTCCACAAGCTCCAGAAACAAGCCCTCGCCGGGTATAATTCCGTGCTCGGCAACACCGTGACCGAAGAGAAGTGGAAGGAGGCGCTCGCGCCAAAGCATGTGGCGATATCGCTCTCGGGCGAGCCCACGCTGTACAGCCGGCTCCCGGAACTCGTGGACCTCTTTAACGCGAACGGCTACACCACGTTTGTCGTCAGTAACGGCACGAACCCGGATGTGCTCGCACAATGCCGGCCGTTCCAGCAGTATGTCTCGCTCGATGCACCCGATCTGGAAACATACGAAAAGACCTGCCGGCCCATGGGCGACGCGGACGGATACTGGAGCCGGATACAGGAGAGCCTTGCCCGGCTCTCGACAAAACGCTCGGCCGTGCGGATCACGCTCGTTGCCGGGCACAATGACACGAAGCCGGAGGGCTACGCACGGCTCCTGCAGGACGCAGGAGCAACCTTTGTCGAGGTAAAAGGATACATGTATCTGGGATACAGTAGAAATCGTTTGCAACGGAACAACATGCCGGAGCATGCACAGGTGCGGGAGTTCGCAGAGCGGATTACTGCATCGTGCGATTATAAGATCCGGGATGAAAATCCTTTAAGCAGGGTCATCTGCCTGGAGCGTGAGGAAACTTGAGATTCAACCCGCAGGAATGGAAAGAAAAATCGCATGCGAACTTCGAGGGGGCGTGGCACGAGGGGCCATCGGTCATCACCCCGCCATGCGAGGATAGAAAATACCCCCGCCTTCAGTACAAACGGGCACAGCCGCACCCGATCTTCGAGACCATCAACCGGTTACGGGAAATTTATCTCTCGATGGGATTTGACGAGATCGAGAACCCGGTGATCGTGGAGGAGAGCGACATCTACCGGCAGTTCGGCCCCGAAGCGATGGCGGTCCTCGACAGAGTCTTCTACATCGGCGGGCTCCCGCGCCCGAACGTCGGGATCGCACGGGCAGAGCTCGACGCGATAAACGAGATTTTAAAGAAACAGATGCCAACCGCGACCGAGGAAAAACTGAGGGAGACCCTCCACGCGTACAAGAAGTCGGAGATCGACGGGGACGAACTCACGCACGAACTGGCAAAAGTGCTCGACACGGACGACGGAAACGTGGTGCACATCCTCGACTCGGTCTTCCCCGAGTTCAAGTCGCTCGTGCCCGAGTCCTCGCGGAGTACCTTGAGAAGCCACATGACGAGCGGCTGGTTCATGACGCTTGGCTCGATCTGGGAGAAGACTCCTCTCCCCATTAAGCTCTTCTCGGTCGACCGCTGCTTCCGGCGCGAGCAGGCCGAAGGGCCGACCCGGCTCATGGCCTACCATTCCGCGTCCTGCGTTGTTGCCGGTGACGATGTCACGCTTGAGGACGGGAAAGCGATCAGCGAGGCGCTCCTCTCAGCGTTCGGGTACGAGGACTTCCGGTTCCAGCCCGACGACAAGCGCTCCAAGTATTACATGCCGGACTCGCAGACCGAGGTCTACGCGAAGCACCCGGTCCACGGCTGGGTCGAGGTCGCAACTTTTGGTATGTACTCGCCCTCGGCCCTTGGGGAGTACGGTGTCGGGATCCCGGTCATGAATCTCGGCCTTGGGGTCGAACGGCTCGCGATGATCGCGTACAGTGCAAACGATATCCGGCAGCTCTCGTACCCCCAGTTCTTCCCCCGGCCGCTCACCGACCGGGAGACCGCACGGGCGGTGCACCTTAAAGCAGAGCCGGCGACCGTGGAAGGAAAGGCGCTCGCGCTCGCGATTGCACAGGTCGCAGCAGCGAATGCCACGGCACAGGGACCCTGCTCATTTGAGGCATGGAACGGCACCCTGCTTGGCACGCACGTGAAGGTGACGGTCGAGGAGACCGAGGCGAACGCAAAGCTCTGCGGGCCGGCGTGCGCAAACGAGATCTTCGTCCACGAAGGAAACATCCTCGGTGTGCCCGACGCCGAGAAGTGGAAGGACGTGAGGACAACCGGCGTCCCGACCGGGATCTCCTACCTTGCCGCCGCGTCCGCGTTTGCGGCAGCGGAGATCGAGCAGGCAGCCCGGTGCGGCAAGGGGACACTCGTGCAGGTCAAGATGGCAAAGCACCCGAGCGACATCAATCTCAGGATCGAAGAGTACGCGATGCGGGCGATCACCGACAACAAGAAGAAGATCGATGTCAGGGGACCGGTCTTCCTGGCGGTAAAATCCGAGATCTCCGGATAATCTTTTTTTCTGCGCTCTGTAGAACACCCAAAAGAGGTCAAATAACGCTCTAGGGGGCCGCATATTTTAAAAAAGGGTTTTCTGCAAAGTAATTTTTTCTTTTTTTTTCAGCCCCGTTCCTGCAAAAAGATCCGCCGGTGGATGATCCGCCACGAGAGGACAAGCTGGACAAGATCGGTCGCGGTGACGGTGGTGCGGTTCTCAAAGAGCGTGATCGGGTGGACGCCGGTCTGCTGCTCGATGCTCTTTTCGAGTTTCCGTACCGTCTCGTAGTTCATCTCGCCATCGAAGGTGAGCGCCCGCATCCGTGCGCAGGCCACGTTCTCGGTCGAGAATTCGATGGAGAAGTCCCGGTCATGAAAGAGGAGGAGCGAGTTGAGGTCAATCGTAAGGTCGGCGGCGCCGGCAATTGTCCCGTTCATCCGGTGCTGCAACAGCGAGATCCGGTAGATATTCTCCGACGCTCCCTTCTCCTTCCCGTACCGGGACGCACTGATCCGGATCACGGCATCGGCAAGGCAGCGCTGAGGGGCGATGAACTCTTCGTAGTCCTTCTCGCGCCGGGCGATCGCTTCAGTGACTTCAGCCGGGGAATACCCCCGGTTTTTCGTGTCGCGCTTTTGTTTCCACGCGTATTTTACCTCACGGTCCGGGTCGACAAAGACCGAGAAGTCCAGCAGTTCCCGGAGTGTCGGGGTAAAGAGCGTGTGGAGGCCTTCGAGGATAATGATCTTTTTGGATGCAAATGGGACCGGGGGATCGAAGGTCCCGGTCGCGTGGTTGTAAACCGGCTTTGTGATCGCGTACCCTTCCTTTAACCGGGCCACATCCGCTTCGAGCTGCGCGAGGTTGTTCGCGTCCGGGTGGAGCGGGGTGATGTCGAGTTTTTTCCGCTCCTCCCGGTCGTACTTGTGGTAATCGTCAAGCGTGATCGTGGCAACAAGGTCGGGCCCGAAGATCTGGCGGATGGCGTTTGTGAACGTCGTCTTCCCCGACCCGCTGTCGCCGGCGACACCGATGACAAAGACGAGCGGCGACCGGGCGATAATCTCCTTGAAGGGGGGGATGCGGGGCATAGTGTAACGGTACCTGCGATGCCATCGGTCATTAAGATCGCGTCACGGAATAGCCGGATTTTGTCACCGGTGAATGTTAGAAATAGATAACTTTAAGATGTTTATTGTGTTAGAAATAGATAACATAAAGGTGAGAAAAAATGAAACCGAGAAATGTCTACCGTATTGTCATCGGGATACTCTTCATCCTGACCGGGGGCGCATCGATTGTCACAACCCCCGACGACGCCATCCTGCCGGCTGCCCTCCTCGCGGCCGGGTGTGCATTCCTCGTCACCGGGATTATCCGGAACAAGCGGTACGGGGACGACCCGGAATCGGACGAGCGGTCCAGAAAGATTGGGGCTTACGGACTTTCATATGCATGGCTGACCGGGATTATCGGGATCACGCTGTTGTTCTGGGCAGATTATTTCGGGATCGTAAAAATGAGCGCACAAAATGCATTCGCAGTCTCTGTGCTCCTGCTGGCATTTTCAGCGATCGTTTACCAGATGTACCTTTTCCGGAAAGGAGATGTCGAGTAATGATGACAACAATTCGCCGGAACCTGGTAATCGGCGGTTGTACAACAGCTGTGGGATTACTCCTTGTCCTAATTCGGAACGGGATGCCCCAGCCCCAAACGATCATATTCCTCTCCAGTGTTCTTATTTCAGCAGGCCTTCTGTTTATCGTAATTTCAATATTTCAACAACAGGGTTTTAATGAAAAATCCAGTGTTTTAGATGAACGGATCCTGAAAATCCGGGCTCATACATTCATGAAAGCGTTTTCTTTTTCCTTCACAGTGGTCTGCATTCTCGCTATGCTTGACTTTTCGGGATTGCTGGATCTGGATGCCCGTTCAGTAATTATGATAATTTTCTTTACCATGGGACTGAGTTCCACTCTCTTGTCACGGTATTATAACAGGAAGGGCGACATCAATGGAGAATAAAACTCAAGGAGTGGGATGATGATCACCCGAATCAAAGAATACCGGGCCCGGCACTCCCTTACCCAGGACGACCTCGCAAAAAAAGTCGGGGTGCGCCGCGAGACGATCGTCTTTCTTGAACAGGGAAAGTACAACCCGTCGCTCAAGCTGGCGCATGATGTTGCAAAGGCCCTGCACGCGAGTATCGACGACCTGTTCATCTTTGAGGGCGATGAGCCGGAGCCCGAGAGCCGTGTCGTGCTCGTAGATTAAACCAGAAAATTCACACGGTATTTACGGGGCGGCAGGTTCCGGCCCGGCCGTGATCCCGGTACCATCATATTTTTCCGGCACCCGTGAGAGTTCGCAGAGAATTTTTACGGTCGCTTCCTTGTCGAGCGGGACGTTGTCGTTGCCGCACTTGGGGGAGTAGATGCAGGACGGGCAGCCTTTTTTGCACGGGCAGTCGCGCACCAGTTCGTATGCGCTCAAAAAGAGCGCGGGCAGGAGACCGAACGCTTTCTCCGCAAGGCCGATGCCTCCTTCATACCCGTCATAGACGAAAATGGTCGGCTCGCCGTTTTCGCCAAACGCGGGCGTGGAGAGGCCTCCGATATCCCACCGGTCGCACATGACATGGAGGGGCATGAGAGCGATGATGGCGTGTTCGGCGCCGTGCAGCCCGCCGGCGAGATCGAGGCCGGCAGCGGAGACGGCGGTGGCGACCGGGTCCGAAAGGACAAGCCAGAAGGCTTTTGTCCGGAAGGTGAGCGGAGGGAGCGAGAGGGGTTCGACACCGATGATCGTGTCGCCCTTCTTGATCTTGTAACCGGTGTACTGCTCGGTCACTTCGACATCGCCAAACGCACATTGTGTGCCCTGTACGTCCCGGGTCTCCAGCGTTTCGATGACGCGGAGGTCCACCTCTTTTAACGGCTGCGTGTAGTAATCGACATCCGTCTCGGTCACCCGTACCGTGTGGGTTTCGAGGTCCATCTCGTTTACCACGTAGGTCTCGCCCTGGTGGAGCATGATCGCTCCCTTGTGCGCCTCGCGGTAGGCCTGCGCCCGGTCCATCGTCTCAAGCAGCCGGCCCTGGCACATGATCCGGAAACTCTCGGCCGCCATGCCATCGAGTCTCACCGCGTCGGCAGCCCGGCCCCGACCCGCATACACCCACCCGCGCGGCGTCTTTGTAACGAGGCCGCTTTCTGCCAGCTCCGCAAGCAGGGGCACAAACGATTCACCGAAAAACCCGGCATCGGTCTCTTCGCGGAGGGGCAGTTCCGCCGCCGCGCAGAGCAGGTGCCCCGAGACGATGTAGGGATTTTCGGTATCGATGATCGCGTGCTCGTGGGAGCGGGAGAAGAACGCATCCGGGTGGTGCATGAAGTACTGGTCGAGCGGGTTTGCCTGCGCCACGAGCACAGCAAGCGACTCCCCGCCTTTCCGGCCGGCACGCCCGGCCTGCTGTCGGGTCGACATCATCGTGCCCGGGTACCCGTCGATGATCACCGCATCGAGCGAGCCGATATCGATACCGAGTTCGAGCGCGTTCGTGGAGACGACACCCCGGATCTCCCCGCTTTTGAGCTGCCGCTCGATCGTGCGCCGCTCTTCGGGCAGGTAGCCGGCCCGGTACGCGGAGATACTCTCTGCAAGCCGTGCGGAAGTACGCCGGGCATCCTCCCGGGTCCAGATGGTGACGAGCTCGGCCATCTTCCGAGAGCCGGTAAAGCACAGCGTCTGGAGGTCCCCTTTCACGCAGGAGAGCAGGATGTCTTTTGTCTCCTGGTGGGAGGAGCGTTCGCCGATCCCGTCATAGAAGGGATTGTAGAGGACAAAGTGCCGGGTCCCGTGCGGTGAACCGTCAATGTCGACGAGAGTAAAGGGACGGCCCACGAGCCGACCGGCAAATTCCTCCGGGTTTGCAAGGGTTGCAGTCGAGAGGACAAACTGCGGGTCGGAGCCGTAGAATCGTGCGACCCGCAGGAGACGCCGGATCAACAGTGCAATCTGGGAACCGAAAACCCCCCGGTACCGGTGGGCTTCGTCAAGCACGATAAACTTCAGGTTCGAGAAAAACGGGCTCCATTTCGCGTGCCACGAGAGGACCTGGTGGATCTCGTGGGGGTTGGAGATGACGATCCGGGCATTCTCCCGGATGGCTGCCCTTTTTGACTGCGGCGTGTCGCCATCGTAGATCGCCGGTTTTGCCGGGATTCCGGTGAATTTTTCCATCGCTTTGAGGGTGGCAAACTGGTCGTTCGAGAGGGCTTTTGTGGGGTAGAGGTAGAGCGCCCGGGCGTTGGGGTCTGCCGTGAGGCCGGCAAACACGGGTATGTTGAACGCGAGGGTCTTCCCGCTTGCCGTGGGCGTGATGATGATCACATTTTTCCCGGACCGGAGCACGTTGATCGCCTCGCACTGGTGGGAGTACAGCCGGATGCCGCTGTGAGTAAGATACGCTTCGATAGCCGCGGGGAGCGGTGCATCCAGCGTGCCGTACCGGGCCGGCTCAGGGTCAAAGACCTGGTGGCAGGTGACCCGGCTGCGGTACACAGGGTTCGTCAGGAGGAGCCGGACCACGTCAGCGACAGCCACAGGTCTCCCCCAGCAGGTAAAAGAAGAGAAGCGCGAGCGAGACCACATCCTGCCGGTTGTGGTCGACTACCGGGACAAGGGGGCCACAGTTCTTTGTCTTTAAGTAGGTCGCATAAAACTCCGGCACCATCTGGCCGGGGACGTCGTCAGTCCGGGTAACGCCAAGGACCTCGGATTCAAGCGCGGAGAGCCGGCATGAGGCAAACTGCCCTTTCCACCGGCGCCGGGAGAAGTGCAGTACATCGAAATGCGGGATCCGTGAGATCGCACGAAGGCCGTAGTAGGCCAGCCGGTCCTGCACGTAGGGTAGATCGAACGCCTTCCCGTTGAAGGTCACGAGTGCCGGGCGATCTCCAGATACCTGTTCCACGGTCGCGGCAAGCGCGGCAGCTTCCTCGCTGATATCGCGCAGCAGGTACTGGTGGACGACAAGATGGTCCTCTTGGATCGTGCCGACACCAAAGAGGATGATCGGCCGGGAGAAGAGCCCGAGCGTCTCGATATCAAGAAAAACGTAATCCTCCGGTTCAAACGAACCGGCCGTCCCAAGCGCAAACGGATGGGACTTTGCATGCCGGCTGCCGACAAGGTCCATGACATCACCCGGGTCAGCCCGGGTCAGCCGTCCGAGCACCTGCCGGGCCGCAGACCGGAACTTCGGGTGCTCTGCAAGGTCAGCGATCGTCCGGTAGCCCCGGGCCTTCAGGCGCCGCTCCGACAGATCGCCTACCCCATGCACGAGCGTGAGATCGGAGAGCATCTCCCGGGAGAGGCGTTCCGTGTCGATTGCGGTTCTGGGCAGGATATGACGGCTCTCAAGCGCGATGCAGGTGCCGCCATCATTTGAGATCTCCTTCCCGGGGAAAAGGGTCTCGAATGCAATGCCTTCGTACCGGGCGATGAGATCTCCGAGAAGGGCACGGGCCTTGTCATATTCAGAAGAGAAGAGGCAGCTGCCGGCAAGGCCCGCACCAAAGACGTTCCCGTCACGGACAACATCATACTCTCTCAGGGAATCCATCCGCTGCTGCCAGAGCGCCCCGATCCTGCTTTCTGCCTGCATGACAGCCATCTGTAATAAGGAAATCCGGGGACCGGATGATTAAAGGCCGGCCGTGGGGGGTGAAAGTGATGCGAACCCTCATCATGATCCCACGCACACCGGTTTTTAATGATCACGATCCTCCAGCACGGGGAACACGAACCGGCAGGTACCGTAGAGGAATGCCTGGCGGCCCGAAACGAACCCTTCCGGATCCTCCGGCTCTACGAAGGCGATGCGCTCCCGGACGATCCGCCCGGCCGGCTTATTGTTCTTGGCGGCCAGATGAGCGTCAACGATGAGAGCAAGTACCCGTTCCTTGCGCCCGAAAAAGCGCTGGTGAGAAAAGCGATCGCCCGCGACGCGACCGTACTTGGGATCTGCCTCGGCGCCCAGATGATCGCGGCCGCGTGCGGGAAGAAAGTCTGTGCGGGCGAGAAGGAACTGGGCTGGCGGAAGATCCAGGGTTGCAATACTTCCGGGCACCGTTTCTTCCCGGGGGAGGTTGAGGTCTTCCACTGGCATAAGGAGACTTTCGATCTCCCGGAGGGGGCACGCCTCCTTGCAACAGGAACCGCAGTGAAAAACCAGGCATTCCTGCTCGGCCACACGCTCGGCGTCCAGTTCCACCCGGAAGTGACGGAACCGGTGATCGCGTTCTGGGCAAAGGATCTCGGCGACCACGAACGGCTCGCGATAATGAAAGATACCGCAACAAAAACGGATGGCAACCGGGTACTGTGCGATGCGATCGTGAATGCGTTCCTCAACGGCTGGAAGATGTGACAGGTGCGGGGATGGATGGCCAGAAGATAACCGGGTTTCTTATCGATATTGACGGCGTGCTCTACACTGGTGACACCCCGGTCCCCGGTGCCCGTGAGGCGATCGCATATCTTATGGATCAGGGATACCCGTTCCGGTGCGTCTCCAACTCGACCCGCAAATGCCGGGCGACCATTGCAGCAAAACTCGAAACAATGGGTTTTGACATTCCTGAATCCGCGATCTTCACCCCGCCGCTTGCGGCAGTCCGGTTCATGCAGGAGACCGGGAAACACCGGGCATACCTCCTCACAACCGGGGATGTGGACCGGGACTTTGCCGGAACCTGCACCGATGACGGTTCCATAGCCGTTGATTACGTAATTGTCGGAGACGCAGGGGACAGGGTAACGTATGCCAGCATGAACCACGCCTTCCGCTGCCTGATGGAGGGAGCAGATCTCATTGCGCTTGAAAAAGACCGGTACTGGATGGACAAAGACGGGCTCTCGCTCTCGGCCGGGCCGTTTGTGGCGGCACTGGAATCTGCGACCGGTAAAACGGCAACTGTCGTGGGGAAACCTGCAAAGGCATTCTTCGATCTCGCGTTGCGCGATAGGGGGCTTGACGCACGCGGGGTGGTGATGATCGGCGATGATATCCTTACCGATATCGGTGGGGCACAGGGAGCCGGGATGCGGGGCGTTCTTGTCCGGACCGGCAAGTTCCGGGAGGACACGCTCGAAAACGCCCGGGTAAAACCCGCTGCTGTCATAAACTCTCTCGGAGATATAAGAACGATCCTGTAACCGGAGAAGAGCAGGTACAGCAGCGGCATCGAGACTACCTACATTCACAATATTTCCTCCAGTTCTGAACAGAAGGTGCCGGGCATGGAAACGCAGATCAAACCGCTTGCTGCTGACCTTACAGCAAAGCAGGACCCGATCGCGAGACTCGAATCGCAGATGCAGGCCCTGAAACGTTCAGGAAACGTCGGGGCCTACAACGCACAGGTCTCGAATCACAACGCGCTCGTCGCGGCCTATAACGCCGAACTTGCCACGTACAGGAGTCTCGTCTCCTCGTACGATACCTATGCGCAGGTCCACAATTACATCGTGACCCACGCATATGACCGGAAAGGTACATATGAGTGGGTAAAAGCAAATATGCCGGAGTGAAAAGGAAAAAAGTTATGACCGGGCAGCCACTTCACCAACGCCCGGTACCGTCTCCAGCCGCTGCCGGGCGGTGTCGCAGTACTGCTCCGACACATCGATCCCGATAAACCGGCGTCCCTGTTTTGCGGCGACAAGCGTGGTCGTTCCCGCACCGTTAAAGGGATCGAGCACGATATCGTTTTTGTATGAAAAGAGTTTCATGATCCGACGGGGGAGTTCCTCGGGAAACATTGCCGGGTGATCGTACTCTTTCATGTGGTGTTCGGGAGGGATCGTCCACCGGCCGATCACCCACTCCTTGAACTCGTCAGCGGTGATATCGATGTCCTCGCGCCGGCCGGTCTTCTTGTGAGTCTCCTTGTCAAAGACCTCGACAAACTCCCATGTGTACTTGATGTAGGGCATGGACGGCGATTTCCAGCTCCCCCAAGCGGTGTACTTCGCATTGTAGTTGTTCTTCTCCCACAAAAACTCCGCTTTCCAGAGCAGACCGAGCCCGGCGAGCTGCCGGGAGATGATGTGGTGTGTCGGGACGTAGTCGGAGAAGAGCGGCTGGACGTTTATTGCCATCCTGCCCCCGGGTTTGAGCACCCGAAAACACTCGATCCAGACCCGGTTGAGGGTCGCGAAGTACTCGTTCCACTCGTGGGTGTCATCGTGGGGGTCATGGGCGTATGCGTGGCCGAAGTTATAGGGCGGCGAGGTGATAACAAGATCGACGCTTTCGGACGGGATTGTGGCAAGGACCTCTGCCGCGTCGCCGCAGATGATCCGGTTGAGGAACGGTTCGATTGCCGGGTTTTCACGGGGGAGGTGGATCTCTTTGGCATCCTTTGAACCCTTCCGGACCCGGGCCTTTCCTGCTTTGTCCTTTACTTTTTCCTGCCGCAAAAAGACCACGCTGCTTGTAACGTACTGGTATCCCGGGAAAGATTAAGAACGCATCCACTTGCCCGGGCCATAAGCACCTGCCGGGGCCGGAAAGAAGGATACTCAGGGGTGCGGCAGTAACTGGTAAAACGGATTTGCACAAAAGACAGCCGGGGCGGGGGATCATCATCAGCATTTTTCTTTAGGTAATGCTGCGTGCTCTTTTTTTAGTGTCCTCAATTACCGAATAGTAACACCCTTACCCTTTATCACGATCACCCACCCCTCCCTCCAAAAAAATCGGTCACCCCCCTCCCCCCTACCTCCCACTCAGCAGAAAAAATGGTCGGACCGATCAATTTTAAAATCTGTCGGGGCGACCTCTCCTTTTCCAGTGCCATGACCTGTGTTTCCACTGAAGGTTCAGACGAGAACGGGGGATCGCCCCGACCGTACTTGACAAGAGGTCGGACCGACCGATCATGATCATTGGTCAGGGCGACCATTGATCCACGCGGATTTGAGATCACCCCCCTCCCCCCTACCACTCACTCAGCAGAAAAACCGGTCGGACCGATCGATATCAGGGATCGGTCAGGGCGACCGCTGACAAGCTCCACAACAACGCGGATGTGAGGCGGAGTATTTCAGGAAACACGCTGGCAGAGTGCCGGACGGCAGGACCTAGGATCAGATGCCAATTTCCCGGACTGTGGGAACAGCCGGGATTTTGTCTTTTCCCATCGTATTTCTTATTACTAAAATATACTAATTCCTGCTAAATTAGTAGTTGCTTCGAAGGCTGGTTTCTTAAAATACCGTATCTGAATCCCAATTACCAATAAATACTAATTTGTTCTAATTTAGTAGTTAGCGAGCCGGTGCCATGACTCAATTACCTGACAAACCACCCTCTGACTGGACGCAGGATATCACCGACGGGCAGGTAAATTATTTTGCTGACGATCAGTTCAAAAAAGAGGTAACGGAATACAACCGGCGCTACCTCTCCTGGGACGAGCTGAAATACCGGGTGCCAAACCCTGATCAGCAGAGGAAGGCCTGGGCGGTCATGAAGTTGTACCGGTCGATGCGGCAGGAACAGATTCCCTATCCGCATTTCAGGCTCACATATTCGATTATTCCGGAAATCGTGAAAAGCCTCCATGCAATCGACAGTTACCTCACCGGCACAATACGCATCCACAACAAAACCATCCGGCTCGAACGGTCTTACATCATCAATTCGTTCATGGAGGAGGCAATCGCCTCAAGCATCCTCGAAGGCGCAGCAACGACCCGGAACGTCGCAAAAGAGATGCTCAAAAAAGGCAGGAAACCCAAAAACAGCTCCGAGCAGATGGTGCTCAACAATTACGAGGCGATGAATTTCATCCTCGAACACAGGGACGACCCACTCACCCCTGCCCTCCTCCTTGAGATCCACAGGCTGGTAACAAAGGGAACGATCGATGAGGAAGCTGTCGGGCAGTTCAGGACAAACAACGATATCGTTGTCGCAAACCCGGCAACCGGCGTCGTATATCATACGCCTCCTGAATACCCTGAGATCCCCCGGTACATCACGGACTTGTGTACCTTTGCAAACCTCGAAAAAGAAGATACCGACAGCGGAGACGGGGATTATATCCACCCGGTAATAAAGGGGATCATCCTGCACTTCCTCATCGGGTACATCCACCCGTTCAATGACGGAAACGGGCGGACCGCACGCAGCCTTTTCTACTGGTATGTTATCTCACGGGGATACTGGCTCTTCGAATACATGCCGATCTCCCGGATCATCCTCCGGTCAAAGAAGAAATACTCTCTCGCATACCTCCATACCGAATACGATGAGATGGATCTCACGTATTTCTTCCTCTACAATCTTGACTGTATCAATGCGGCAAAAAGAGATCTGATGAACTATCTGGAAGAAAAACAGACTGAGCAGAACGCCACAAAAGCCCTCATAAAAAAGATACCGGATATCAACCAGCGGGAAGGGGACATCCTCCGCACGATGATAGAGCAGAGCGATGAATATTTCACCATCCGCGAGATCATGCAGCAGTATAACACCGTCTATGAGACCGCCCGGACGGATCTCCTCCACCTTGCCGATCTCGGGTACCTCATCAGGGAAAAACGGGGCCGGGAATTCATCTTCATCTTCAACGAAAACAGTGAACATTGGAAACAAAATGTAAAAAACGATGCTAACGGTAAACATCAGTCACGTACTGTGGCCCCATAAGCCCCGCAAGCCCGTATCACCGAATCCTATCCCGGAGAATACACCCTTGCAGAGATCCGGGAACCCGGCTATCCCCTCCTGCGGGATCTGACCGATCGATCTCAGGGATCGGTCGGGCCTGCCTCATTTCCGGCTGGCACGCCCCTCTCCTTAGCACATTAAAAGCGTTTAATGCAGACATCGACATACACTCATCCGGTTACACGTATGCTGGACATCAAGGATCTGCATGTGAATGTCGGTGACAAAGAGGTGCTGCATGGCATCAACCTCCACATCGATGCCGGGGAGACCCATGTGCTCATGGGCCCGAACGGCTCCGGGAAGACCACGCTTTTAATGACGCTGATGGGATTTTCCGGCTATAAAATAACGAAAGGAACGATCACCTTCAACGGAGAGGACGTGACCGCGATGCACGCCGACGAACGGTCAAAGCGCGGGATCGGGATGCTCTTCCAGCGTCCGCCCACGATATCGGGGCTCAAACTGGGAAAGCTCCTCACGGCCATCTCGCACGACAAGATCGTGGACATCCCGGGGCTTGCTGCATCGGTGCACATGGGCGGGTTCCTTGAACGGGACATCAACAAGGGGTTTTCCGGTGGGGAGATCAAGAGGAGCGAGGTGCTCCAGCTGATGATCCAGAACCCGGGTTTTGTCATGCTTGATGAACCCGAGAGCGGGGTCGACCTCGAAAATATATCGCTCATAGGAAAGGCCATCGGCGACCTGCTCGAAAAAGACAAGCGCATGGCAAAACGGGAAAAAAGCGGCCTTGTGATCACCCACACGGGATTTATTCTCGATTATATTGACGCAGACAAGGGGCATGTGATGTGCGACGGCATGATCTCCTGCCACGGGAACCCAAGGGAGATCTTAAAGGACATCAAACAGAGAGGATACACGGAGTGTCGGGAATGTCGTCGCAACTGAACACACCGGGAATTGCAAAGGACGACCAGGAACGGATCGTCCAGTCAGGTATCGATTTCAACCTTGAGAACCGGTGCGGCAGCTACCTTCAGGTGGACCAGAATGTGGTAGAGTCCGAGTGCCGCGAGGAGGGTATCGAGGTCCTCTCGTTTAAAAAAGCAATGGAAAAGCACGCCTGGCTCAGGGATTACCTCTGGAAGGCGGTTGCACAGGACAAGGACGAGATCACAAAATACGTTGCGGAACAGCCCGACCCGAAGGGCTACGTGATCATCGCCCACAAAGGGTCAAAGAACATCCTCCCGATCCAGGCCTGCCTGTACCTCGGCCGCGAGACCATCCAGCACGTGCATAACATTATCATCGCCGAAGAGGGTGCAGAGCTCCACATGATCTCGGGCTGTGCAAGCAGCGGGCATGTCGGGGAAGGGGCAAAGCACTACGGGGTCTCCGAGTTTTACATTAAAAAGGATGCGAAGATCAGTTTTACCATGATCCACACCTGGAACGAGAACGTCGAGGTCTTCCCCCGGAGTGCATCCATTGTCGAAGAGAACGGGGTTTTTCTCTCGAACTATGTCTGCATGCAGCCGGTGAAAAAGGTCCAGATGTACCCGACCGCCACCTTAAAAGGCGAGAATTCCGTTGCCCGGTTCTCCACGATCACCATTGCTTCCCCTACATCGTATATCGATGTGGGGTCGCGGGCGATCCTTGAAGGGAAGGGCGCAAGCGCAGAGCTCCTGACCCGGGCGATCACCAAGGGAGGGACCATCATCTCCCGGGGCCAGATCATCGGGAAGACTGCCGGCACCCGGGGCCATCTCGAATGCAAGGGCCTGATCCTCAGGGACGGGACAATCTATGCAATCCCGGAGATCGACGGGAGAGTTGTCGGGACCGAACTCTCGCACGAAGCAGCGGTCGGGAAACTCGCGCAGGACGAGATCGAGTACCTGATGGCCCGGGGACTCTCGGAGGACGAGGCGACGGCGACGATCATCCGGGGGTTCCTTGACATTAAGATCACCGGTCTTCCTGAAGCGCTCCAGAAACAGATCGATGCCACCATCGATGTGGCAGAAAAGGCCGGGTTTTAGATTAAAAGAATCTGTTATGACTCCCCAGTACCCGCGATCGGACGAGCGCCGGAGGATGGTAGAACAGCAGATCGAGGCCCGGGGGATCACCGACCCCCGTGTCCTTGCCGCAATGCGGGACGTGCCCCGTCACCTTTTTATCCCGTCACCCTGCGACCAGGACGCGTACGCGGATACACCGCTCCCGATTGGGAACAACCAGACCATATCGCAACCGTATATCGTTGCGCTCATGACCGGACTGCTCCACCCCAAAGCCACGGACACGGTCCTTGAGATCGGGGCGGGGAGCGGGTACCAGGCAGCGATCCTCTCGGCACTCGTACGAAAGGTGATTACGATCGAACGTATCAAAGAGGTTGCAGCACGTGCGAAAGCCAACCTTGAGGCAGTTCATGCCGACAACGTGACAATTGTTCTCGGGGACGGAACACTCGGGTATCCTCCCGCAGCCCCGTACAACGGGATTATCATAACAGCCGCAACACCTGAAATACCCGGCCCGCTCAAAACCCAGATCGCAGAGGGAGGACGGTTGGTCGCCCCGGTCGGGGACCGCATCCTTCAGGAACTGGTCGTGCTCGAACGGCACGGGGACCGGTTCACAGAGGAACGACACGGTGGCGTCCGGTTTGTTCCGCTCATCGGGGAACACGGCTGGGAGGAGAACTAAATCATGAAAATTATCGACATTACGCGCCCGCTTTCCAATACGACCGCAGCCTACCCCGGGGATGCCCCTTCGCAGTTTTCCCAGCGGGACGCAGGGCTGTACCTGATAAGCGAGATACGCATGAGCAGCCATTCGGGCACCCACATCGATGCCCCGGTCCATTACTTAAAAACCGGAGATACGATAGACACCGTCCCGCTCGATCACATTATCGGGCCCTGCCGGGTAATTGATGTGACCGACGCCGGGAACGCTATCACGGCAGCGGCACTCGAAGGCAGGCTCGGGGGAGCGAAAAGGATCCTCTTAAAGACAGCCTTTTCCCATGAGACACAATTCCGGGAGGACTACCCCCATCTTACCAAAGATGCAGCGGACCTGCTGATCAAAAACGGCATGCTCTCTGTCGGAATCGACTCGTTCTCGATCGAGGCGTCAGTCTGCGACGGGTCGGTCCATCGCACGCTGCTTGGCGGGGGCTGCCTGGTTATTGAACTCCTCGACCTTTCCCCGGCAGATGAGGGAGAGTACGAGTTGGCAGCACTTCCCCTCCGGCTTTCCGGACTCGACGGTGCACCTGCCCGGGTCGTGCTCATGCAAAAAGACGGAGTGCAATAATGGATATTGTCACGGATTCAGTTAACCGGCTTCAGGAACATCTCGAACACTGCGGCTGCGAGGACACGGGAGTCCATATCGACGTCGATCCCGATGCAAAAACCTGCCAGTACGAACGGGGTGCCTGCATGGTCGCTTCGTTCGGAGGGAGAAATGCGGAGTTTGTTACGGACGATCCGATCCGGGCAATGACAAAGATCTCCTTCATGTTCGGGATACCCCTGGAAACCCCGAATGTCCGCAGTGCCGCATGCGCCATCATCAACGTTGCGACAGGATTCTTCTGCCTCTCCCGGGTAATGCATGCCTGCCCGGTGGCATCGCACGCAGCCTGTCTGGGTGAACTGACAGAAAAACTCAAAGGGCACCATGTATTCTGTGTCGGAAAGATACCGGCACTGGAGCGGGCACGTGGCCTGACCGTGACCACGAATATTGATGAAGCGGATATCATCCTTATTAACAACGAAGGGATTATCGCACCGGGGACCGGGGATCTGGTGGCCAAATTGCGTGAGAAAAAACAGATCATATTCCTTGGGCCATCCACTGCGGGGGTCTGCCGGCTCCAGCAGGGGGAACACTGGTGCCCGTACGGGAAGCAAACGCCGGACATCTGCCCGGCTCCATCACAGTGAAAACTGCTAAAACTCTTTTTATACAAAACACCCACCATGATGCATGCTTTTTGGATCATCGGGCATCCGTCAGCGTTTTGACCGGTCGCTGGTGGAGACCGCACTTGCGGTCGGTGCAGTCATGGGGGAACGATTCCCCGATTGCATTGTGGGGACAGACACGCGAACCACAAGCCCGGTGCTTGCCCGGACCATACTTGCCGGCATACTGGGAGCAGGGGGACACGCACGGTTCACCGGGATTGCTCCCACACCGTCTGTCGCATACAGTGCCCGCACTGCTAAAGCCGGGTGTATGATCACCGCTTCCCACAATCCCGAGGAGTACAACGGGATCAAACTGTTTAACCCGGAGGGCTCCTCGTTCACGCAGGCCCAGCAGAAAGAGGTCGAGGAATCCTTGAAAGAACCGCACTGGGCAGACTGGCGCCACCAGGGCGAAGAATGTGCTTTCGATGCGCTCACCCCCCATAAAAAAGCGATCCTGGATGCAGTCTCCATCGATCCCGGTCTTTCGGTTGTCATCGATTGCGGGAATGGTGCCGGTTCCGTGCTGACACCCGGTCTTTTAACCGATGCCGGGGTAAAACCGGTCTGTCTCTCATGTAACCCGGCCGGGCATTTCTCCCGACCCTCGGAACCACTCAAAGAATATCTGGATTACGTGGGAGAAATGGTAAAAAAGACGGGGGCAGGCTGTGCGGTAGTCCACGATGGCGATGCCGACCGTATGATGGCATTTGACAACAGGGGCCGGTATATCGACGGTGATCACCTGCTCATGCTCTTTGCCGAGCACCTCGGAGCAAAAAAAGTAGTGACAACGAGCGACGCCTCTATGATCATCGAGGATGTTGCAGAGGTTCACCGCACCCCTGTTGGGGATGCATTTGTCTCAGAAGAACTGCTTTCGTGGGGAGATTTCGGGGGTGAGCCAAGCGGTGCCTGGATATTCCCGCACCACTCGTACTGTCCGGATGGTCCCTTTGCAGCAGCCCTCTTCTGCGAAATCGCGTCAGGCTGCGATGTCGCGGAGCGTCTGGATGCCATGCCGGCATACCCGATCCTCAGGGAATCGATCCAGAACGAGAGGGCACGCGAGATAGTCACCGGTCTTGGCGCAGCAAACCCGACAGATGGCATCCGTGTTGCACGGGAAAACGGGTGGTATCTTGTACGGGCGAGTGGCACCGAGCCCAAGATCCGGATTACCGCTGAAGGCACCACGCTCCCGTGGGCAAAGGAGATGCTGGAAGAGGCAAAAATCCTCATCCGGCAGGGGAAAACTGCTTAAATATTGCAGGAGGAGTTGTACCTATGGAATGCGTTGTTCTGGCGGCCGGTGAAGGAAAACGCATGCGTCCTCTCACCGCCAGGCGCCCGAAAGTGATGCTCCCGGTGGCAAACCACCCGATGATGGAGCATCTCGTTCTCGCAGCCCGTGATGCCGGTATAACGGAATTTGTATTTGTGGTCGGGTACGGGGAGCGTGAAGTCCGGGGTCACTTTGGGGATGGGTCATGCTTCGGGATTCATATCTCGTATGCCCCGCAGCGCCAGCAGATGGGGACTGCCGACGCGCTCCGTTCCGCACAGGATCTCATTACCGGGCCATTCCTTGCCATGAACGGGGATATGATCCTCACGAGTGCCGATATCGCATGCATGATCCGGACACCGGCACCCTGTATGGGCACGAGCACAACCGATCATCCCGGTGATTTCGGGGTTGTTCTCGTAGAGAACGATCTGGTCACGGCTCTTGAAGAGAAGTCAAAGCAGCCCAGATCCAACATCATAAACGCCGGTGCATACCTTTTTACCCCGGAGATTTTTGACCTGCTGACACGGGTCGGACTCTCCTCACGCGGTGAACTCGAACTAACCGACGCCCTTAATCTCTTAATTGGAGAACGCCGGCTCCGGGCCGTTCCTCTTTCGACATGGATGGATGTCGGCTATCCCTGGGATCTGCTTGATGCAAACGCTACACTTCTTACTGCACTCGCTTCAGAAAATTACGGAACCGTGGAAGAAGGGGTGCACCTTTCCGGTCCGGTGGTCATTGGAAAAGGCACCGTGGTAAAATCGGGAACATACATCGAGGGCCCCTGTATTATCGGGAACAACTGCCGTATCGGCCCCCACGCGTACATCCGGGGAGCCACCAGCATTGGGGACGACTGCCACATCGGGCACTGTACGGAACTTAAAAATTCCATCGTAATGGCAGGGACAAAGATCCCCCATTTCAACTATATCGGGGATTCAGTCATCGGGAGCGGGTGCAACTTCGGTGCCGGTACAAAGATTGCAAACCTCAGGCACGATCATGCCCCGGTCAGGGTAGGCGAAAAGGATACCCGACACACCAAGTTTGGCGCCGTTATCGGGGACAACGTGAGGTTTGGAATCAACTGTTCGGTCAACGTCGGTTCGGTGATCGGTAGTAATGCGGCTTTCGCGCCCGGTTCATACATCAAAGGGAATTTTGGAGAGAACTCAACGATCCAGTAGGAGAGAAAAATTATGCAGGCAGTCATTCTGGCAGCAGGAGAGGGAAAACGGGTCCGCCCGCTCACGTGGAGCCGGCCAAAAGCGATGATATCGGTGGCAAACCGTCCCATCATCGCGTATACGATCGATGCACTCGTAAAAAATGGCATCCGCGACATTATAGTCGTTGTAGGATACCGTAAGGAACAGGTGACAAGGTTCTTAAACCAGCTCGATCTGCCCATTGAAGTAGTCGTTCAGGAAAAGCAACTCGGGACAGCACATGCACTCCAGCAGGCGGAGTCCCGTATCAAGGGTGATTTCCTGCTCCTGCCCGGAGACAATTACATTGACGCACTGTCTATTGCAAAGATCAAGGACATCAAAAATGCAGTTCTCATCAAAGAGCATCCCAGTCCCTCTAATTTTGGCGTGGTCACACTCCGGGACGGGCGGGTTGACAGTATCGTGGAAAAGCCTGACCATGCACCCAGTTTCCTGGTAAGTACCGGGATCTATTCATTAAACAAAGATTTTTTCCGGTATGTCCGGGGCAATGATATCACAGACGCCATTTCCTGCATGATAGAAGCCGGTACTGACATCAACGCCGTCACCGCTGATGACTGGCAGGATGCAATCTACCCATGGGATCTGCTCAAACTGAACCTGCGCCTCCTCAAACATCTCCCTGCGATGCGGGAAGGTACATCCAGCAGTCATGCCACGATCCACGGGCCGGTCTATATCGGGAAGGGTACGACAATCGGGCCGAATACGGTTATCTCAGGCCCGGTCATCATCGGAAATGACTGCACGATCGGGCCGAACTGCTGTATCCAGCCCGACACCAGTATCGGTTCCCGGGTCACGATCGAACCACTGAGCCTGATTGGGAACGCGATCGTTATGGATGACACGACCATCTCCTCGCATTCCCGCATCGTGGACTCTGTTATTGGTGAGCGTTGCACGCTCGCCGATCATACCTCAACAGAGACGGTTGGGGGCATCCTGGAGATCGAGGGGATCCCAACCCGCTCGGAGTTCGGGGCTATTATAGGGGATCATGTAAAAAGCGGTTCATTTGCCCGGTTCAAAAACTGCATCGTCGGGAACAATGTCACGCTGGAAGGAAACCGGGATGTGTGTTCCCGGATCATCCCCGACAGTTCCCTGGTGATATGACGTGTGCGGAATTGTCGGTTACATTGGCAGGCGGCAGGCGGCACCCCTGATCCTCGACGGCTTAAAAAAACTCGAATACCGGGGGTACGACTCGTTTGGGATTGCAACGCTTCAAAGCCACATTGAAATTGACAAGCACAAAGGCCGGATCTCCGAATACACGGGGGGGATCAGGTTGCATGGCACCATTGGTATCGGTCACACCCGCTGGGCAACGCATGGTATTCCAAACGATGTAAATGCCCATCCACATATGGACTGCAACAATCGGATCGCGATAGTCCACAACGGGATCATCGAAAATTATGCGGAACTAAAAAAAGAACTGACCGCAAAAGGTCATGTGTTCCGGTCAGAGACCGACACGGAGGTCGTGGTTCACCTTATCGAGGAAGAATTTGGAAAAACCGCGGATCTGCTGTCTGCCGTCAAAAGTACACTCCCACGTCTTACAGGTTCGTATGCCATCCTGGTTATTGCGGACGGGGCAGACTACCTGATCGCAGCACGGAACGGAAGTCCGCTGGTACTCGGGATCGGCGACAAGGAGTATTTTGCCGCATCGGATATGACACCCGTATTGGAGTACACGGAGCGTGCCATATTTCTCGAAGACGGGGATATTGCCTGCCTGACCAGAAACGGTGTGGATATTTACCAAGGTACAGAACCGGTGAACCACCAGGTTGAACTGATCGACTGGTCACCGGAAGACGCGAGGAAAGGCGGGTTTCCCCACTACATGCTCAAGGAGATCTACGAACAACCACAGGCATTCTTCAACACTATACGGGCAGTCAACAAAGGGTCCCTCCCGAAATTTGTCTGTCAGTTCCCGTCAGTAACTCTTGTTGCCTGCGGTTCATCGTACCATGCCGGACTGATCTTCAAATACCTGCTCGAAGAGTCCTGTGGGGTACCTGCACGCGTGGATTTTGCCTCGGAGTTCAGGTATTTTCCTCCGCCCATGAACGGCCTCGTGATCGGGATCACCCAGTCGGGAGAGACTGCCGATACGCTGACCGCCCTCAGGCAGGCCCGGGTACATAACTGCCGGACCCTGGCCATAACAAATGTGCTCGGCAGTTCTGCGAGCAGGGTTGCCGATGCCACACTCTTTATGCGTGCAGGACCCGAGATCAGCGTCGCCGCCACCAAATCGTTTGTCGCCCAACTGGCAGTTCTCATGCAGATCATTGATGCCCAATCGGAGGGCAGGTACGAAGAGGTTCTCCTGCACGCGCACCAGGCAATCGAAGAGGTCCTCCTGATGGATCTCTCGGAAGCGGTTGAGCAGTGCAAAGGTGCACAGAGCATTTTTTACATCGGGAGGGGGCCATTTTATCCCGTTGCACTGGAAGGTGCCCTCAAGATGAAGGAGATCTCCTATATCCATGCAGAAGGATACGCGGCAGGGGAGTTAAAACACGGGCCCTTTGCCCTCCTTTCACCGGAAACACCGGTTATTGCCATCTGCATGCCAGGGGAAACGTATGGGGTGATGATCTCCAATATCAAGGAGATCAAGGCCCGGGGAGCGCCGGTGATCGCGCTCGGGAGCGAAGGGGACTCGGAACTGCCCGATATTGTCGACCGGTTTATCCCCTTGCCTAAGACACATCCCTTTGTCCAGGTACTCACGAGTCTCGTGGTGCTCCAGATTCTAGCATACCGGACCGCAGTGGCACTGGAGAGGGACATTGACAAACCAAGAAATCTTGCAAAAAGTGTGACGGTAGAATGATCTGATACGGGTAAACGGGAGAGGGGCTGCTGGTATTTGAACCGGTGACGCCGGGGTTTCCATCCCGGGGATATTATCGGAAAACCCGGATTTGAGGGTACTATCATTGAAAAAAATATACAGCAGACCAACAGGTAAGGATCAGTTCCCGCCGGTTTTCCGGATCCGCTGGAGCGCTTCCCTGAGTTTCTCCATCGATGTCGCGTACGAGAGCCGGATCCACCCGGGTGCATAGAATGCACTGCCCGGGGTTGCCGCCACGTGGCCCTGTTCAAGCCACTTTGTCGCGATCTCCATATCGTCTCCGGACACTTTCACGAACGCATAGAATGCGCCATCGGCCGGGGCAGTCGTGTAGCCCATCAGGTTGAGTTCTGATATGACGAACTTGCGCCGCCGGTCAAACTCGGCCCGCATCTCCTCGACACAGCGCTGGTCGCCCCTGAGTGCCGCAACCGCACCCCACATCGCAAACGTGGTTGCCTGGGAAACCGAGTGCTGCTGCACCTTGGACATCTGTTTGATGATCTCTGTGGGAGCCACCGCGTACCCGAGCCGCCAGCCGGTCATCGCGTACGCCTTCGAGAACCCATTGATGGTGATCGTCCGCCCGGCCATGTCGCCGATGGCGGCAAGCGAGAGATGCTCTTTCCCGTACACCATCTTCTCGTAGATCTCGTCCGACATCGCGTAGAGATCGAAGTCCTGGCAGAGATCTGCGACAAGGTTCATGGACTTTTTATCGAACACCGCGCCGGACGGGTTCGAGGGAGAGTTCACCACGATCATCTTCGTGCGGGCGTTGACCCGTTCGAGAATCGAGTCGTCGAGCTGGAAGGTCTTCTGGTTGACCGCGTGCTTGACGATCTTCCCGCCCGCCATCTGGACGCAGGGCTCGTACGAGACCCAGGCCGGGGTGAGAAGGAGGACTTCGTCGCCGGGATTTAAGACGGCCTCCATACCCTCATAAATTGCATCCTTGGCCCCGCAGGTGACGATCACCTGTTCGGGCTTGCAGGGGAACCTGTTCTCGTTTGTAATCTTCTCGCTGACCGCAGAGAGCAGTTCGGGAATGCCGTTGCTGGGCGCGTAATGCGTCTCGCCCCGGTTCAGCGCATCGATGCAGGCGTCCCTGATGTGCTTCGGGGTATCGAAGTCAGGCTCGCCGATCGAGAGGCTGATGACATCGATGCCCTCCCGCTGCATCTTCTTTGCCCGGTTGGAGATCTCGATGGTCGCAGAGGGGGCGATCCCCGCAACTTTCTCCGAAAGCGATCTCATTGTAATCGTTTGACAAGTTTTACGGCTGATTCAACGGCGCGCTTCGCGTAATCGATCCGCTCGTTCGCTTCGAGACGGCTCATGCCGGGCCCGGAGATGCCAAGCGTTACGGGCTTCCCGAACTCCAGCGAGAGGTCGATAATCTTCCGGGCCGCGTGCTGCACGACAATCTCGTCGTGCTGGGTTGCGCCCTCGATCACGCAGCCGATAGTGACGACCGCGTCCACCTTGCCGGCGGCAAGCATCTTCTTGATTGCAAGCGGCATGTCAAAGGCGCCCGGCACATACAGGCACTCGGTCACTTCTGCTCCGAGGAATGCAGCGTGTTCCCTTGCTTCGATCTCCATCATGTAGGTGATGTCACGGTTGAATTCCGCAACGACAAATCCCAGTTTTGTCGGTTTTGTATCGCACATAGCTGATCATCTCATTTTTATCTTCATAAATCTGTAGATGGTTCTTACCTGCGGGCCGGGCCAGCATCCGGAAATCCCTGGCGCTGGCCGGTGCCAGCCTTTTTTGTGAGGGCCTCTGGGTGGAGGACCAGTTTGACTGCGTTTTCGGCATGCTCGCGGGTGCGCTGCTCCGCGAGCCACGCGAGCTCGGCATCGTCCTTTGCCTCGTCCTCGTGCACGAAGACCTCGATGATGTGGTGGTTCGTCATGAGCTGGCACATGATGAGGCCCTGCGATGCCTCGTGGGCGCAGAGCTTGTCCTTGTCCTTGCCGCCCGGCATCCCGAGAGCCATCACGATCTCGCACCGGCGCTCTTCGATCAGTTTCTTGCAGGCGACCGGCAGGTCTTTGACACCCGGCACGGTCACCCGTTCGATCGCCACGCTCGCGTGCTTTTTAAGCTCGTCGATGGCGATCGCTCCCATATTGACGCGTGAGAAAGTGGTGTCTGCAACACCAACCCTCATCCCAGCACCTCGGCTGCCGCCTCGACACCCTCGCCCTTGACCTTGTAGCCGGCCTTTTTCAGACCGTGCTGGGTCGCGGCAAGCGTCGCGAGGATCTCGGGAGCGCTCACGGCGCCCATGGTTCCGATCCGGAAGATCTTGCCCTTGAGGTGGTCCTGGCCGCCGGCGATGATGATACCCATCTTCTTGATTGTTGCCCGGACATCGTCATCCTTAATACCCTCGGGGTACGAGACCGCGGTGACGGTCGTTGCGTACTCGTGCTTTGCATCGAGTTTCGGGAAGAGGGAAAGGCCCCAGGTCTGTGCGGCGGCGCGGACGGCTTTAGCCATCCTCTGGTGGCGGGCAATCCGGTTTGCCATGCCTTCCTCTTCGATGATGAGGCAGGCCTCGCGGAGCGCGAGGAATAAGGGGACGGCCGGGGTATACGGGGTCTCCATCGGTTTACCTGCTGCGCTCTTCCTGTACGCGGCAAGGTCGAGGTAGTACGGCGGGTTCTTGGTGAGCCGCTCCCACGCCCGGCTGCTCACGGCAACGGCGGCAAGCCCGGCGGGGGCGGCAAGGCACTTCTGCGAACCGACAATCGCGACATCGACGCCCCACTTGTCCATCTCGAACGTGTCGCCGCCGACCGAGGTGACGCCATCCATGATAAAGAGCGCATCGTGCTTGTGGGCCAGTCTCCCGACTTCGGCCGCCGGGTTCTTGATCCCGGCAGAGGTCTCGTTGTGCACGAGCGTGACGACCTGTGCACCCGCTTCGAGCTGCTCTTCGAGCGCCTCGAGATTCAGGGGGGTTCCCCACTCTGACGGGATCTCGTGCGCCTTCCCGTAGCGCTGGCTGATCTTGAAGAGCCGCTCGCCGAACTTGCCGTTCACGAAGCAGGCAATCTCCTTATCCCTGCCGAAGTTTGAGACCGCGGCTTCCATGCCGGCCGTGCCGGACCCGCTGATCACAACGACGTCGTTTGTTGTTCCAAATGCGGTCTTTAAGACCCTCACACAGTCTGCGTATACGGCGCCGAACTCGGCGCTCCTGTGGTTGATCGCCTGACGCGACATTGCGAACCTGACCCGTTCCGGCATCGGTACCGGGCCCGGGAGCATAAGGAGTGATTCTTTTTCCATGTGGATCTGCCAATACTATATTTATATGGGCAGGATATAAGTTTGGATGGCTTATATGGCAGACGTCGCTATCATCTGCGGATCAGCATCCGATGCCGCGATTGCCGACAAGGCAAAGAAGGTCCTTGACGAGCACAAGGTTTCCTGGGATTACCAGGTGATCTCTGCCCACCGGGACCCGGACAAGCTGGATGCGTATGTCAAAAGCAGTACCTGTAAGGTTTTCATCGCGATTGCCGGGCTCTCGGCCGCGCTGCCGGGCGTGATCGCGTCAAAGACCGACAAGCCGGTGATCGGTGTCCCGGTCAGCGGGACCTTAAACGGCCTTGACGCCCTGCTTTCGATCGTTCAGATGCCAAAAGGTGTGCCGGTCGCGTGCGTGGGTGTTGATAACGGGGACAACGCGGCGCACCTTGCGATCCGGATCCTGAAACTTTCCTGGGAGTCATAACCCCTATCCCTAGCATACCACAAAAGATCTTCGGTTTTTATGACCTTGCCAAAAGCAATAGCCCTGCATGGCTGATATGATGGACCCGGCATTTTTATCCACAGATTAAACGAAGGAGACTCATGTATCCTTAGATCGTTTGGATCGCCGGTACACCTATTTTTGATTTAGGATTTCAACAGAGCAAAAAACCTTCACTTGTACCGTGGACTGAACCAGGATCATGGGTACTTCCGGAAAAGCGCCGGGTTCTGTCTGTGGATCCACATCCTGCGAAGAAGGACAAATCCCCCCAGGAGCGCGAGAGCAAGGACAATACCCGCCACAGCCATGACCGGAATGCCGGTGGCCGGGGACGGCCCTGCCGGGACCGCAGTCGTCTCGGTTGTCACCGGTTTTGTGGTCGTGACCTGCGGGATAACAGGCTGCGTTGCCGGAAGAGTCTCCGGTGGCTCGTTATGAATAACGGCTGTTTCATTGCGGGATTCCGGCAGGACTTCACTTGTATTTGCGGTCATCCCGGAAGTTCCCGCCACAACGGCAAAGTACGAGAAACCCGGAGATTTTGCCTGGAAATACAAGGTATCCCCATCCGTGCGGACGAGCGTGGTCGCAAGCGGGGTCCATGCGTTGTCATGGCTCCGCATCAGGACAACCTGTCCCGGTTCCACGTTGTGGCCGGTAAGCCATGGGCTGTTCACGGAGAAGGTGATGATACCCTGGCTTATTGTATCCTCGTTAATTCCCACCGGTACTATCTGGAGGAAACCGACAACGATATTTCCCGGGGGGTTCCCGGCATTCATGACGGGCGTGCCAACAACTTCCACGTTTCCCAGGCTTTGGGAAAAGGTGATCTCCACCCGGTCCAGGGCTACCGGGCTCTGGGGATCGGGATTCTGGTGATAGGCGAAGGTTACCGGCTGTCCCGCAATTGCGGTACCGGTGGCAACCGCTGCCCCTCCAACACCGGAGCTGTCGCCGCCCACATCGAGGGTAACGGGAGGGGGGCTCACCTGGCGGATGAATTTCTGGATCCGGTGGTTGCCGGGATCCGCGACATACACATCCCCCCGAAAATCTATCAGGATGCCTTCGGGGTTATCGAACTGCCCCGGGAGGCTTCCATGGGATCCCCACTGCATCAGGAATGTACCGGCGGACGTAAATTTCTGGACCCGGTAATTGTAGGTGTCAGAGACATAGAGATTCCCGCTGGCATCGCGCTCCATCCCGCACGGCTGCTTGAACTGTCCCGGTTCGGCCCCAAACGATCCCCACTGCATCAGGTACGTGCCATCCGGCGTGAACTTCTGGATCCGGTTATTCGCAGTATCGAGGATATAGACAGACCCGTCCGGATCGACAGCAGCGCCATGGGGCGCGTAGAATTGCCCGTTTCCGCTTCCCAGTGATCCCCACTGCGTAACAAACGTACCATTCGTCAGGTACTTCACGACCCGGTTGTTGTAGGTATCAGCAATGTAAATTTCATCCCTGGGACCAAGGGCAAATGCGCAGGGTTTATGCAACTGCCCGGGCCCGTCTCCATCAGATCCCCACTTGTCAACGAACGTGCCGTCTGGCAGGAACTTCTGCATCCGGCTGTTCATGGGCTCCAGAACGTAGACATATCCATTGGCATCGATTTTGATGGAGGTCGGGTAGAGAAACTGGCCGTTCCCGCTTCCCTTGGATCCCCACTGGTACAGGTAGGTGCCGTCGTGGCTGAACACCTGGACCCGGTGGTTGTGGGTGTCTGCGATAAAGATATTTCCGGAGGAATCTTCCGCAACCCCTTCTGCATAAAAGAACTGCCCGTTTCCATGTCCCGGGGTTCCCCATTGGGCCAGGAATTTTCCATCGGTGGAGAATTTCTGGATCCGGTCGTTCCAGAAGTCGGCGACATAGAAATGCCCGGCCGCGTCAGCGGTAATACCGGTCGGATTGAAAAACGTCCCGTCGCCGGTCCCGTACTCCCCGAATCCTGCCAGGTACGTACCGTCAGATGCAAACTTTGTTATATTCTGGTTACCCCTGTCGATGACAGAGATATTGCCCGTGATATCTGCCGTGATCCCGACTGGATCATTGAACTGCCCGGGCCCGCTTCCTTTGGACCCCCACGTGGCCAGGAACGTCCCGTCCGGTGCAAACTTCTGGACCCGGTAATTTCCTCCATCCGTGACGTAGAGGTTCCCGGCCGCATCTGCTGTAATACCGGCAGGTTCCTTGAACTGTCCGTTGCCGGTTCCTTCGGATCCCCATTTTGTACGGTACGTGCCGTTCGGGAAGAACTTCTGGATCCTGTCGCTCCCGGTATCGGTGACATAGATATTGCCGCCCGGATCTGTTCCGATACCCACAGGATCGATAAATTGACCGTCACCGGTCCCATTCGTTCCCCATTGCATCAGGTAGGTCCCATCTGACGAAAATTTCTGGATTCGGTGATTTCCCCTGTCAGCAACATAGACATAGCCGTCAGGATCGGTTGCGATTCCTCTGGGATCGCGAAACTCCCCGTTCCCGGTACCTTCCTTCCCCCATTTTGCAAGGTTCGTACCATCGGGGGAAAATTTCCAGACTGACATGTTTTCCGTATCGGTAACATATACGTTTCCTGCTACGTCCTGTGCGATACCATACGGATATTTTATACTGACCTGGGCTGGAATTGCCCACTGGAATACATAGGATTCACCAGTATCGGCAGCCACCGGGACTGCCAGGAGCGGTACCATGCAAAGCACGATCGCCACAGCCAGAAAAGAGCAGGTCAGCCGCCATCCGGCTCGTATACCCTTACTGGTTTTAATGGGTCTTCCCTCGGAGGAATGGGTCGTTAAAAAAATACAGGAAACGGGTGCATGAATTGTCGATCGCATAGATACACTCTTTTTAAAAATCTTCTGAAATGAAACCGGATATTGCAGGATCCGTATATTTTCTCCTAGATTTTTTATTATCCTGACTGGTTTTAAGCGTAGCGTATTGTGATGTTGATAATCTGATGGCGGATATGGTTTTTTTATTACGGGTAATTCGGTACCATCGCTATGGGGATACCACAAAATCCTGATGGAGCAAAAGCCGGAATTGCTGCAGATTTGACAAAGCATCTGAATATGCAAAATGATCTTCTGCCCAAAAAAATCCGAAATCCTTATGGACTCCTAAAAAAAAGAAAAATTTTTAAGGGTTTTTACGCCGGCGTGAGCGTTCCCCCGCCATTGAGCGTATAGGTTCCGCTGAACGTGTACTACGATGAATCGGAGCTGCTGCCCGGTCCTCCGGAGCCCATGCCCCCTGATGAGGGCTGGATGAAGGACGAACGGACGATGATTGCCTGCTGCTCGGACGGGATCCGACCGGTGGTGTTCAGGATCGAGCGGATCGATCCCTGAATACTTCACACGGAATTACGGTCAAGGATTATCTTCCCGCCTCGCCAATGCTCGTACGATGTCTGTCCTCTCAGATCCCGTCGTGACCCTTGAGGGGGTCGCACTGAAGAACCTCTCATTTTCCACGCTCGATCTCGATGTTTCGATCCGGGTGGAAAACCCGAACCCCGTGGGGGCGACACTGGAATCGTGCCCGTTTACCGTTTCGTACAGGAATGCCGGGACGCCACTGGTGATTGCGACCGGCGATACCGGCAGCGCAAAGATCCCCGCGAATGCAGCGACCGTGCTTCCGGTACCGGTCACATCCCACAACGCCGCGCTCCTGGGGGCACTCGCCGCATTTGTGGCGGGAGGGAAACTGGAGCTGACAATCGAGGGGACCGCCAAACTAAAATTTTTGATGATCCCAAAACAGGTCCCCTTCACCCGGACCGTGCCGGTAACCGTGGGAGAGATCGCCCATATGGTGACCGGGCAGAAAAAGCAGGACTACCCGTAAAACGGGTCCCGGCCAAACGTTGATTATTCCTCCCGCCCATCCACACTAAGGAAGAGATGACCCCCCCAGTACCGCCCCGGCAGAACACCGAGCTCGACGAGATCATCTGCCGTATAGTAGAGGCCGCCAGCCCCGAACAGGTTCTCCTCTTCGGCTCCGCTGCACGCGGCACGGCAGGCCCGGAAAGCGATCTCGATTTCCTCGTGGTAAAGGCAGGCAGGTATAACCCGAGAACCGTTGCAGGAGAGATCTACCTGCGGATGCGGGGCATCGCACGGGCAATCGATCTGGTCGTGGTCACACCTCAACAGGTTGAGAAATACCGGAACTCCCCCTTCAGCGTGGTACACCCGGCACTCAAAGATGGCAGGGTGGTGTATGAAAGGAAAAAAGCGCTCGCCCGATAACCCGGACGAATGGCTCCGCCGGGCAGAGAGTTCCCTTATGCTTGCCGGTGCAAAAACCCCGGGGGTGCTCTATGAAGACCTCTGCTACCAGGCACAACAGGCCGCTGAAAAAGCGCTCAAAGCCGTGTTTGTCGCCCGGAAGATCCCATATCCGTACACTCACGATATCAACGCCCTCCTCTCCGCGCTCGGACAGCACGGCCTTACCATTCCCGAAGATCTGTGGGGCGCGGTTACCCTGACCTCATATGCATCAGATACGCGGTACCCGGGCTTCGAACTGCCGGTAACAGAGAAAGAGTACGACACGGCTGTTGTGCATGCACAGGCCGTCACCCGCTGGGCAGCAGAACAGATCAGATGATGAGTGAAAAATCTGAATGCGACACAAACGAGCCCGAACTCCGTATCGCAAACCGGCATATGGCCATACCCGAAGAAACCATTCGGGCATTCTGTAAAAAGTGGAATATCCGCAGTTTTTGTTTTTACGGCTCCATCATGCGGGACGATTTCCGGCCCGACAGTGATATCGATGTGATGATCGAATTTTTTCCGGATGACAAGACCTCATTGCCGGACATGAGCGCCATGCAGGAAGAACTCGAAGCACTCTTCTCCCGTAAAATCGATCTCGCGGATCGCAAATCGGTGGAGCAGAGCGAGAACTATATCCGAAGGAAGGGAATGCTCTCCGGGAAACCCCCCGTCCTCCGCCAGATGTCCTACCTTCTCGATATGCTCATCTCTGCACGAAACATCCAAAAGATCACCGGGAACCCGTCTGCCGAAATTCCCGACAGGGATGAGATGCTCTTCCACGCAATATCCTATAACTGCCGGTGGCTGGCCGTCTCCGCTCACAGAGTCGATGCCCCGACCCGCCAAAAATACCCGGATATCCCTTGGGATCGCCTCATGGAAACATACGATACATTTGAAGCAGACTTTTGCAGGCCCGACAGGGAACTAATCAGGGAAATAGCATGGGATGTTGTCCCCATGATTATACCGATCCTGTACGCGGTTATTCCACCGGAAGATGAGATCTGATCCGTGACAAGCGCCGGGTCCCATCAGTACGGTCCTTGTTTTTTCATGTATTGGTTACATCATAATGCACGATTTTATCTATTTTCGTGCACTATGATGGATCAATGGTGAGCGTATGGAGGTAAGCGACGCACTGATCACGCAGCGGCGCGAGATCGAGAACAGGCTCAAGGAGAGGTATATAGAACGGGATGCAGCGGCCGGTGGAAAAACGGGCAACCTGATACGGGTGATCTCAGGACCAAGAAGAGCGGGAAAATCATTTTTTGCCATGCACCAGATGCCCCCTGAGGGAAAATTCGGTTATGTAAACTTTGACGATGAGCGGCTCGTAACAAGGGAAGGCGACGAGGTCATCGCGGCAGTAAACGAAGTGTTTGACTCCCCGAAAATCCTTTTCCTCGATGAGATCCAGAACCTGCCAAACTGGGAACTTTTTGTCAACCGGCTCCAGCGGGAAGGCTATCGCCTGCTTCTCACCGGCAGCAACTCCCAGCTTCTCAGCTCCGAACTTGCCACGCACCTTACCGGAAGATACCTCCAGACAACCATCTTTCCTTTCTCCTACCGGGAGGTTCTGCGCACCCGGGAAAAACCAGTAACTTCCGCGGAAAAGCAGGCAATACTTGCCCGGTACGCAAAAAACGGCGGATTCCCGGAGGTAATCCTGAAAGAGATAGACGGAAATGAATACCTGTCCACCCTTTTTGATGCCATCGTGTACAAAGATATCGTGAAACGGTACCGCATCCGTTCGATACCCGCTATCGAAGATCTGGCAATGTATCTTATCTCGAATATTGCCTGTGAATATTCCTACTCGACGCTTGCAAAGGTTACCGGCAGCCGGAGCGTTCATACGGTCAAAAAATATCTGGATTACCTGGAACAGACATTCCTCTTCTTCTCCATCCCGAGGTTCTCGTTTAAGGTAAAAGAGCAGATCACCGCGAACCGGAAGATCTACTGTATTGACAACGGGTTTGTACAGGCAAAAGCCGCACAATTTTCCGAGAACAAAGGGCGGCTCTATGAAAACCTCGTCGCGATCACCTTGAAACGGCACGAGATGAACGGCATCCTGACCTGTTCCACGTGGAAAAATGTGCAGCAGGAAGAAGTGGATTTTGTGATCCGGAAAAAGAACCGGATCACGGAGCTGATCCAGGTCTGTGCGCATCTCTCCACTCCTGCCACAAGAGAGCGGGAAATCCGGGCACTTCTCAAGGCCGGACACGAGCTTCATTGTACCAAGCTCCGCATCCTGACCGAAAACGAAGAACGGGAAACTGTGGAGGAGTGGTTTGGCAATAAAGGCACGATTATCTACGAGCCGCTCTGGAAATGGCTGGAGCGGGACGGGCTTGAACAATAACCAGACCATAGACAGGACTGCCAAAATAACATTCCGGATGAGCCCTAAATAGGTCCCCTTCTCCCTGACCATGCCGGTCGCGGCAGGAGAGATCGCCCATATGTGACCGGACAGAAGAAAAACAGATAATTTATCCGCGGGCGAAAATGTTCGCCGGGATCTTTACAGCCCAAGAAGCAGGAAGATATATTCCGGTCGCCTGATCAGGATAAACCCGGCCGCCATCAGGACTGCGCCGATACCGCAGAGCGGGATGCCAAAGGGACTGTTTGCAAAAATTGAGAGTGCTGCACCGGAAACAAAAACGATCCCGCCGACAAGGAATATCGCTTTGGCTGCGAGCACGGATTTTTCTTTTCTTTCCATGGATACAGGTTTTGTTTACTCCCGGGATATATCAGCGTTATGGGAATATCCGCAGTAGTGTCAGTGAACATTCCACCCGGCCCGGCAATTCGCCGTGGGGGGGAGGGGGGTGATCCCCCTACCCCCCTCCTTCTTTTTTCTAGGAGGGGATCACCCCCCCACCCATGTGCCGGCCCAACAGGGGTGTACCCCCCTCCCCCTGGTCCCGGCCGGGCCCTTCCACCACAATTCCGGAAAACCACCAGAAACCACACTTCACGCCGGTGATTCCACGCGAAACACAGGATTTGGCCATGCAGAAAAGGAGCCGGTTCGCGGCCATAGGGGGAGGGGGGTGATCCCCCTACCCCCCACACTCTCTTTTTTTAGAAGGGGGTCACCCCCCCACCCTTGTGTCCGGGTAGGTGGGGGTACCCCCTCCCTCATTTAGATCGTTGAGCACCTGGGACCCATGGATAAGACCCACGGTAACTTATCCATAGCAAAGTTACGAGAAGTTTTTGATGACATCTACAGAGCCAAAAAAGGATTAGTTCAACTGATAGAGATTAAAGTAATATTCCTCAAAAGAATGAATCTCATCTTTTGTTGCAAGAAAGAGGGTCATATTACCCATTTGAGCGAAGTTATTATCTTTTTTATTTTGGGCCCATTGGAAAGCATCTTTGATAACTTCTTGATTTGCAAAATTTATTACTTCAATCATTTTTTCCATAGTAGGATGCAGATTTAAATTACGAGCCTTTGCGGCGATCTGAATTGTTACGATTAGGAACATACGACTGTAAAACGGATTCGAATACAGAAAAGAATTGTCAGCAGCTGCTCTAAAATGTAAATGATTCGCCACTCGAATTAAATTTTCATTAGATTTGCATCCCAATTTTAAACAAATATCATAGAGAATATGTGCACTGTTCGAAGTACCCTGAAATGTGTGATCTAAAAAAAATTCAGCTTCGTTTTTTTTAGAGGGATTTGGAATGAAAAAGTCGTTCCCATTGATTTGTGGATGATATTTTTGCTCCCATTCTGTTAAGAAAGTGCAAAAAGAAGTTTCTATTATGAATAAACTATCCTCAATAACAAAAGGCTGATTTGAATAGTTTTCAATAATATCTTCAATCATTAGAGAGATTCCCAAGCGAGATATTTCACTTAAGTTCCCGGATTTATTCAATAAGTTAAATGTGAGAAATCTCATACGAGAACTATCAGGATTTCTAATTCCATCAATTAAACATTTTCTTATGGCGTATATGTCGTCATAAATTATATTGTCCGGTTTTCGATTTTTAATATGTCTTCTAAGATTCCATAACAACCAGGAATCTTTCATTGATGTCAGAACTTCTGACATATTTTTTTTCCCAAATTGAAAAGAAAGATTGGAGAATGTTCCAAATGTTGCTGCGGTTGCAGGGTCAATTGGCATAATTCATCAACAAGGATTCCTTTTTGATCTTAAAGTTATTGTGTGGGATTATTTCCCTTTCGCGCTCTTCCCTTTCTTCTTCCCGGTCCCGAACAGCTCATTCACCATCTTCACCGCACACAAATCCCCGCACATCGAGCAGGTATCAGTGTCCCCGTCCCGGCAGTGGATCGCTTTTGCATGGTCGCCGTAGAGCGCCAGCTTAAACTGGGCATCCCAGTCAAGCAGGTGCCGGGCCTCGGCCATCTTTACCTCGCGCTCCATCTTGTATCCCTCGGGCCGGCGCACCGTGTCCCCCACGTGTGCCGCGATCTTTGCGACCCGGGTCCCGGCAATAATATCCTCAACGTCCGGCAGGGCAAGGTGCTCACTTGGCGAGACCATGCAGAGGAAGTCGGCCCCGTTCCGGCAGGCCTCCGCTCCCCCGATAGCCGCGACCACGTGGTCGTAGCCCGGCGCAATATCGGTCACGATCGGCCCGAGCAGGTAGAGCGGGGCGTTGTCGGTGATCTCCTTTATCATCCGCACATTGTAGCCCACCTGGTCAAGCGGCATGTGCCCCGGGCCCTCGATCATCCGCTGGACGCCCCGGGCAAGGGAGCGCTTCGCGAGCGTCCCGAGCGTCACGTACTCCACCGACTTTGCAAGTTTGCCTGCGTCCTGCTGGCAGCCGGGCCGCATCCCGTCCCCGAGGCTGATCGTGACGTCGTATTCCGCGAGGATATCGAGGAGGTAATCAAACTCTGAAAAGAGCGGGTTCTCCTCCTCCCGGAGCATCATCATCGCGCAGTGGAACGTCCCGCCCCGGCTCACGACACCCATCAGGCGCGGGTCAAGTTTTAAGGCATCGAGCACCTGCCGGTTCACCCCGCAGTGGAGCGTTAAGAAATCCACGCCCTGCTCGCAGTGCTCCCGGATGACCTTGAAGAGCAGGTCGGCGTCCACGTCCGCTGCATTTCCCGCTCGGCGCACCGCCTCGTATATCGGCACCGTCCCGACCGTGGTGTCGAGGGCGAGCATCTTCTTCCGTATTGCGACAAGATCCCCGCCGGTCGAGAGGTCCATGATCGCGTCGGCCCCGTTGTCAAGCGCTGCCTGTGCCTTCTTCTCCTCAAGAGCGTAATCGCACCGGGTGCCCGATGTCCCGACGTTCACGTTCACCTTGACCGTACACCCTTCGCCGATTGCACAGAGCCGGTGCGGCCGGTGCGGGTTTGCCGGGATCACGATCCGCCCGGCAGCCACGAGCCGGGCCATCTGTTCCGCGTCCATGTCCTCAGCCCGTGCCGCAACAGCGACGTTTTCGGGAACAGAAGAGGAGCACCTGCGGATGAGCATATCCATAACAAACATCTGTTGGTATGCTTTATTATTGTGCATGAAGGTCAGGTGGATTCCCGGACAGGGGGCGCTCGCGAACTCGTATATTTTCGGCACGGTCCTCGTGGACGCCGGTGTTTTCCCGATGGCGATCCAGCCGTACAAAGATGAGATCGATACGATTGTCCTCACCCACTGCCACTTCGACCATACCGCACACGTCAAAGAGATCGCCCACATGTGCAAGGCGAAGATCGCGATCCACCGGGACGATGCCGGGGGGCTTATCGATGACGGGAAAAGTCTCTCGATGCAGTTTGGCGCCCGCTCGCCCGGCATTGTGCCGGACATCGTGCTCTCGGACGGCGACACGATCGGTGGCCTCACGGTCATTCACACACCGGGCCACACCCCGGGGTGCATCTGCCTCTTTTCAGAGCCGGACAAGGTGCTCATCAGTGGCGATACGGTCTTTACCGACGGGGCGTTTGGCCGTTTCGATTTCCCTGGGGGGAGCAGGCAGACACTGGCCAAATCCCTTGAACGGCTCGTGCCGCTCGACGTGGAAGGGCTCTACCCAGGACACGGGGAACCGGTGGACTGCGGTGGGAAACGCCACATCGCGGCGGCAAACCAGCTCATGAAGGGCGGGTATGGATAAGGGAATCTACTGCCTCGTTTTAAAAAATCCCGCCTGCACGGTACGGGTCGGGGCGCTTGGCCCGCTCCCGTTTGCGGTCGGCTGGCACTGCTACATCGGGTCTGCCCTCGGGCCCGGCGGCCTCGTGCGGCTCGAACGCCATATCGGCCTCGCGGAGCACAGGGACAGGCAGCCGAAGTGGCATATCGATTACCTGCTCACCGATCCCCGGTTTTGTGTCGCGTATGCCGTGAGCGCCCCGACAGAAGAGCGCCTTGAATGCCGGCTCGCTGCCGCCCTTGCCCGGGGCGGAACAAGTGTGCCACAATTCGGGTGCAGTGACTGCGACTGCCCGTCCCACCTCATGTACCGGTCCCGCAACCCGCAAAAAGAGATCGTCGCGGCGTTCTCCGGTCTCGGTCTTTCCCCCGGGATCAAAACTATCATTATCCCATAAGGACAGGGTAACGTATGAAAGTCCTCGGGTTGTCGGGCAGCATGCGAAAGGAGGGGAACACCGCACAGCTCATCCAGGTGATCCTCGGGCAGTGCAAGAATGCAGGACTCAAAACGGAGTTTGTCACCCTCGCCGGGAAGAAGATCCACCCGTGCCTGGGCTGCCTGAAATGCATGGAGAAGAAATGGTGCGTGATCGAGAATGACGACTGGGGGGAGATCGCGCAGAAGGTGCTGGAGTGCGAGGTGCTCGTGATCGGGTCGCCGACGTATTACTACGATATCACGGGTCAGCTCAAGAATTTTATCGACCGGTCGTACTCGCTCTACCATGACCGCAGGCTCTCCGGGAAAAAGGGCATTGCCGTCGCGGTCAACGCCTCAATGGGAGCAGAAAGGGCGGCAGCAACGATCGAGGGGTTCCTTGGCGCACACGAGTTTGCATCGCTCGGTGCGGTCACCGGCACGGGAACGGATGAAGGGGATATCATGAAAGATGCAAAAGCCGTGGCGCATGCAAAAAAGACCGGGGACAAGATCGTCAGGCTGCTCAAGCCCAGGTGATGGGAGTACCGGTGCGGGACCAGTACCCCGGTGTTTCCCGGTTATGCTTTTTTATAGAGCGTCGTGCGCCGGCACAGCGGCCGTCCGATATCCTCTGCCACCCGCTGCATCTCGGCCGGATCGAGATAATCCGTGTTCTGCGCCCCGGCCCCTTTTGAGATACTCTCCTCATACATCGTACCGCCGAGGTCATTTGCCCCCGCAAGAAGGCCCAGCTGCGCCATCTTGATACCTTCTTTTACCCATGAGACCTGGATATTCCTGAAATTGTCGAGGAAGAGCCGGGCGACCGCGACCATCAGCCCGTCCTCGCGGCCGGTGGCCCCTGCCCGGGCGAGCCCGGCCCGGTAGATCGGCGTATTCATGTGGACAAACGAGAGCGGGACAAATTCCGTAAAGCCGTGGGTCTCATCCTGGATCTCCCGGAGGATCGCGAGGTGCCGGACCCGGTCCGCATCGCTCTCGCAGTGGCCGTACATGATCGTCGCAGTCGTCGGGATGCCAAGGCCGTGTGCCTCTCTGATGATCCGGATCCACTCGGCTGTCGGGATCTTGTTGGGACATATCTTCCCCCGGACGCTGTCGACAAGGATCTCCGCCGCCGTCCCGCACATCGAATTGAGCCCCGCCGCCTTCATCTGCGAGAGCACCTCCTTTGTGCTCATGTCGCTCTGCCGCGCCGCATACGCGACCTCCATCGGGTTACTCGCGTGCAGGTGCACCCCCGGCGCCGCTTCGCAGATCCAGCGGTAGACGTCGATATAAGACTGCGCGGTAAATTCAGGGTGCAGACCGCTCACCGTGCAGATCTCGGACACGCCCCGGCACTTCGCGAGCCGTGCCTTCTCTTCGATCACCTGCCGGTCGTGGAAATAGATCCCCTCGTCGCCCGGCTTTTTACTAAAACCGCAGAAGCCGCAGGTATTGACACAGAGGTTGGTCACGTTGATATTCTGGTTGCGGACATAGGTGACGGCATTACCCACGACATTTTCCCGCTTTTCATCGGCCGCCGCTGCAATCTTCCAGATATCGCGGTCGCGTGTCCCAAAAAGGCGCAGTGCATCCGCTTCGCTGATCCGGTTTCCGCTTACCGCATCGGAGAGCATCGTTTGAAGGTTCGTATCCATACCGGCACCATCCATTGTTCTGTGTGTCACACTGTGTCATACTTACGATAAACCTGTCGGCCCCTGCGGGCCCCGTCATAATTATTACACCGTGGCGCCAATGTGCATCATAAGAGGATTATGCAAAAGGTCTCTGTTCATCTGTCAAAGAAGGTCGCAGAAGGGTATGTTATCCCGCTGGGGCCGGCAAACCTGGTCGCAATTATCACCGATGTGGGCCTCGTCGGGTGCGGTGCCTTCGATGTCGCTGCGCTTGACTCGTTCAGCTATCCTGCGGCAAAGGTCCGGCCCGCAAAAGGACCGTCCATTGTCACCACCGATGACATTCTCACCGGTATCGTAAAAGAGACAAACCGGGGCGCGATGAGCCGCGGGATCACCAACGGCATGACCGGCAAACAGGCGCTGGAACTGCTCTGATCAGATTCGGCCCCGAAAAAATATCCAAAAACCCTTTTTTAATTCCCTTCGTTTCAGAGGATTATAAGAGATCGTATAGCGTCGTCCGCTGCCGGAGCGTCCGGCCCAGATCCGTCACCATCCGATCCATGACTTCAGGTGGAAGGTAGCTCGCATCTCCTGCGCCGGCATCCACCGAGACCTCGTCGGTAAACATCGTTCCCGCAAGGTCGTTTCCCCCGCACAGGAGCGCAAGCTGTGTCATCTTGAGCCCGAGCTTGCCCCACGAAACCTGGACGTTGGTGAAATTGTCAAGGAATAAACGGGAGACCGCGATCATCAGGAGGTCCTCCCTGCCCGTCGCCCCGGCCCGGCCGATCCCCTGTGTATAGAGCGGGGTGTTGGTGTGAATATACGACATCGGGATGAACTCGGAGAAGCCGTGGGTATCGTCCTGGATCTCCCGGACGATCTCCAGGTGATCCACCTGGTCGCGGGCTGACTCGTACGAGCCGTACATGATCGTCGCGGACGTGCGGATGCCCATCGCGTGCGCTTCCCTGATGATCCGCTCCCATTCGGCACCGGAGACTTTCCGGGGGCAGATGACCTTGCGCACAGACTCGATCAGGATCTCGGCTGCGGTTCCCTGGAGCGATCCGAGGCCGGCGGCTTTGAAAGCGGCAAGCACCTCCGCCGTGGTGCACTGGCTTCTCTTTGCCGCGTGGGCCACTTCGTCCGGGCTGAACGCGTGGATGTGGATATCGGGGGCGATCTCGTGCACCGCGGCGAGGAGAGCGGTGTAGGTGTCGAGGTTAAACGCGGGGTTGACTCCCGAGAGAAAACAGATCTCAGTGACATGGCGTTCCTGCGCCAGCCGCACACCGGCCCGGGTCGCGTCAAGGTCCTGGCAGTAGGCCCCGGGGTCGGTCGCTTTCTTCCCGAACCCGCAGAACCCGCAGAGGTTCTTGCAGATGTTTGTCACGTGCAGGTTCTGGTTTCTGACGTACGTGACGATATCGCCGACCTTTTCCTCCCGCACCTCGTCGGCTGCCGCAGTGACGCGGAAGATATCGCGGCCGGTGGTCTTCATAAGGTATTCGCCTTCGTCAGGGCTGAGCCGGTGGCCGGCCTGTACGTCGCGCAGGAGCGTGGAAAGTGCGGATGTCATTGTCGTTAGACCGTATCCTGTTATTTTTTCTGCCGGGAACCTTTGGACGGGTTCCGGGATTTCCCGGCCTTTTTACCGGACTCTGCTTCCTTTCTTTTCGCATACCAGTCCCAGGCAACCATCGCAACGATAACGACGATGATCACTTCCCAGATATGGAGCGGGAGAAGGCCGACATAGGGAACGGTAAAGAGGGCTTTACCCACAACCCATTCCTTTTCCACCGGTTCGATCTCGGTGATGTCGCCGACAGTGAGATACCCTTCGTCGCTCACCGGGTTATTGTCTCCCTTGGTGATGTAGCCGCCATGCGTCGTCACATTGATGTACCGGATATACCCGGACCCGTTTGTCACGTACTGCTCGGGAAGGAAGTACTTCTGGGTGGCCGTGGAAAATCCCATGCCCTTCGCATCGGTCGAGATATTTTCCGGGGGCGTGGCATTCTCCGGGTAGAGGATATGGTACCCGTACACGGTGGTATTACTAGATTCAAGCGGGATGTACCCTGAGGGCGTGACCGACCCGCGGTACGGGTTGAGGTACGACGGCTCCGGTTCCCCGGCATCGACCCAGGTCATGGCCCGGTGGATGATCGGGTGCTGCTTTGAAAGCGGGAGAAGGCCGACCTGTGCCCAGAAGTCCGTCTCGCCGTTCGGGCGGTAGATGATCACGTCCCCGTAATCGCCGAACTTCGTAAAGCCGGTCACTTTCGCCTCGTCCCAGGTCTGGACGGGCCCGAACCGGTCCTGCTGCACGACAACGACGAGATCACCGATATTCATGTGGGGCTCCATGCTCCCCGATTCCACGGTAACGACCGCCGGCCACGTCCCGCAGATAAGGTAGAGCGCGAGCGCGATACCGCCCACGACCGCCACTACCCAGAGAAGATCCCGGGCAAGGGAGACCGCCCAGTGCTCGCTTGTCCGAAACTCATGGATCATCGTGCGGATATCCCGCGACGGTTCTTTCTCTGCCATTGCTCATCGCTCTATTGGCGTTTTTTGTTAATATACCGCTCCCTGTTCCCCAGCTGTCAGGCCGACGAGATAACGACCCGCACGAGGTACCAGGCCCCGAAGAGGACGAGGAAGATCCCGCACGCGATCATGATCCGCCGGTACGTGGTGTCGGAGAGGAGGGTCTTTCCCTTGGAGATGCCGGTCGATACCACGGTGTACCACCCGAGGTCTGCACACCAGTGCCCGGCCATGAAGACGCAGGCAAGGAAGATACCTCCGGCAAGGCCGGCGATCACCATCGCGCTCCCGACCGTGAGCCACCAGATCCAGAAGTAGGGGTTTGCAACACTCGTGAAAAAACCGGCAAAGTACGGGTTTGCCGCAACGGCGGAGGGCCCGGTGCCGCTCCCCGCAAGCGAGGCCCCCCGGCTCCCTGCAATCGTGAGAACCCCAAAGATGATGAGCGCCACGCCCCCAATGACCGCGACCGCCGTTGTGTACCGCAGGGCAACGGTGGCAAGGCCAGCCACGATTAAGAGGACAACGACCAGTTCGGAGAGCATGTGGCCGAGTGTCACCTTCGGCCCCATCGTCCAGCCTCCGGCGATCGATGCGTTGATGGTGGCGACGAGCGTGGGGCCCGGTGCGAGGGCGCCGGTCAGGCCGAGGGCAAATGCCAGGATAAATATCTGGAGGGTATCGAGCATGGTATCGGGAGGGAGTTTGCACCCGTCAAGTGAACAGGGTTTGAGCGGACGATGATATCAAGGATTCCCCGACACCGGTGCCGGGGGAGCACATGCAAAGGTGATATGATTATTTTCCCGATGCTGCAATATACTATCACTATGATTGATGCGCAGGAGATCACGCTCCGGTTCCTCGATACCCGGCTCCAGGTGCACCCCGACGTCGTGCGGTACATCCAGGAGCAGGACAACCTGGAGCTGATCGATCGCATCATCGCAGGAGTGCCCGAGGATACCGTGGTGGTCTCGGCAAAGCACATCCCGGGCATGAACCTGACCCGGGACGGGATGCGTTTCCTGACCGACCCGACCGTCGAAATCGTCTCCGGGTGCCCGGGGACCTCGGGGAGCATCAACGGCACCGAGGACTATCTCCACTATTTCCGGGACCGGTTCAGCAAACTCGGGAATATGATCCGGAGCCGGTGCGGGGCGATACCCCTTGAGGCGCTGACCCGCTCGAACCGGTACCGGCAGGAAGAGTGCACCGTGATCGGGATGGTCTCCGAGGTCAAGACCACAACTAACGGCCACCGGATCGCGGAGATCGAGGATACGACCGCTAACCTCACGGTGCTTTTCCGGAAAGACCGGCCGGTCTTTGCCGATGCCGAGCGCCTGATCATGGACGAGGTAATAGGCGTCAAGGGCAAGCTCTCAAACGACGGGAAACTCTTCTTTGCCGAACAGATGTACCGGCCCGATATCAGGATCGACAACAAGCCCTACGTAAGCGAAACCCCGGGAAAAGCAGTCCTGATCTCCGATGTCCACGTGGGGAGTAACACGTTCCTTCCTGACGCCTGGAACCGGTTTGTCGACTGGATCGCGGAATCCGACGCTTCTTACCTTCTCATCGCCGGCGACCTCGTGGACGGGATCGGGGTCTTCCCGGGCCAGGAGCAGGAACTGACGATCAAGAACATCTACGAGCAGTACGACGCGTTCGGCGATCTGATCAGTGCGATCCCGCACCGGATCAAAATTATTGTCGCGCCGGGTAACCACGACGTTGTGCGGGGCGCCGAGCCCCAGCCGGTGATCCCGGAACAATTCACAAAGAAGTTCCCCGAGAACTGCATGCTGGTCGAGAACCCGGCGATGGTGAACCTGCAGGGGGTGCGGGTGCTGATGTACCATGGTCGGTCGATCGATGACATGATCGGACTCATCCCGGGTGCCTCCTACGAGCAGAGCGGGAGAATGATGGAGGAGATGCTCCAGCGCCGGCACCTCGCACCCGCGTATGGCAGGCGGACCCCGATTGCGGCAGGAAAGGCCGACCGCCTCATTATCGACCCGCTTCCCGAGATCCTGCACACGGGACACGTACATATATCGGGACTCACCCAATACCGGGGAGTGCTCGGGGTCAATGCCGGTACCTGGCAGTCCCAGACCGCGTTCCAGAAGCAGATGAACGTGAACCCGACCCCGGCCCGGGCCGTGATGGTCGATCTCCAGACGCTCGTGCCGGAGACGTTTACGTTTTTGTGAGAGAAATCCGGCAAACATGTTTTCGACCGAAAAAAGATACCAAAGGACCGAATGTTAACGAGCCAGATTTTTCCGATCGCGTTTTTTATGCTCGATCCGGTGTGCTATCGCATCGAATTCCGTATCGGGCAGGGCAGCCTCCTCCACAAGCCTCCGGGCAGAAAACTTATCGTATTCCCCGAGTGCAAGATGCTGTGCAACCTCCATCGATACCTTCCCTTTGTCACTTAAGATTTCCTGCTCGTTGAACCGGAGGAAGGCATCGAGTTTCTCCTTCCACTCGTTCATGTACACCGGCCGTTTCTGTTCGGCCTGCATCTCTGCGTAATCGAGATACATGGTAATGATGCGGTTGAGATTTTTCACTTCGGTCTCATTGAGATAATTTTTTGCAACCGTGACGTCGCATTTCCGCACCTTCGCCCCTTTCCACGAAGTGAGGCCCATGTTGGGACGTGCTGCATCCGCCCTTTCTGCAATGATCTCCGCAGCGGTATGGCCGGTGATCGCCCAGTGAAGTTTGTTCTGCACGGTTCTGAAAAATTCAAGGGTGATTTCAGCACGGGGATCGTAATCGACGGCAAGTTTGTAGATCTCCCGGATTTTCTGGTAGAACCGTTTCTCCGATGCCCTGATATCGCGGATGCGTTCAAGCAATTCGTCGAAATAATCGGCCCCGATGCTGCGACCGTCCTTTAAGCGTTCATCATCGATCACGAATCCCTTAATAAGGTATTCACGCAGCCGTTCCGTCGCCCACCTACGGAACTGGGTGCCCCGGGAGGACCGGACCCGGTAGCCAATGGCGAGGATCATATCAAGATTGTAATACTCGATGGAGCGCTGAACGGTTCGTGATCCCTCGGTTTGAACTGTAAGATATTGTCTTACAGTTGCCTCCGGGGAGAGTTCATTTTCGTCAAAAATATTCTGGATATGGTGACCGGTCGTTTGTTTTGTGATCTGGTACAACTCCGCAATCAGGTTTTGTGATAACCAGACCGTGTTCCCGTCAAGCCGGACTTCGATGCGGCTCCTCCCGTCTTCGGACTGGAAAAAGAGGATTTGCGACCGTGTGACGGGTTCCGTGACGGGACTGCTGCTCATTTGCGTATGCTCGTTTGTTCTCTTAGTTCACACCGGATGGCAGGCCTTATAAATGAGTGTCCTTGAGGTGTGAAAATGATCATGCTGAAAGTATAGATACCAGACAAATCCCGTGCCTGAGGCCGACTTATCCCTTTAACATGTCAGGAAACATCTGTAGTGATTTATATGCGATGTCAGATGCAAAGATCAAACCCCGTGATGAACCTGATCACCAGGAGAACCTGATTACGAGTATGGAATTTTCTGAAACCGGTGCATCAGATGACCGGATCACAGCACTTGAGAGAAAGGTATCGGCAATGGAAACCCCGGTCCGGGGACTGATCGATGAGATGCTCGACTTCAAGGCGATCACAAGGACGATGTCCAGGCAGAACGGGAAACCCGGCCTTGTGGAGTTTACGCAGGAGCCGGTAGTGCCGGACACAGCATCTCCGATGCCTGAAGAGCCGTCCGCAGCCCCGCTTGTTGCAGCCCAAAAAGAGTGCAGCACGGTAATCCTGCCACGAAGCGCCGCACGCCAGCCGGATGTCCCGGTCGCCCCGGCAGAGCCCAAGATGGTCCGTATCATGCAGTCCGACGGTACCATGAAACTGGAGATCCGGCGCGGGGGCAACTCCACCATTGACGCAGGCGCGGGATCTTGTCACGCCAAGAATTCGCGCTGCTAAAAACGGCATAGTTTAGAGCCCTGCACAAGCACGTAAGGGGCCTTGAGGGGATCGGGGGATACCTCATCCCATCTTTTTTTGACATGGTGTCAGCCCTCCCTTTTTTACCGACGACAAAATTTCGTGCCCTTCTCACAGTTACGTTCCGGTACTGGAGAGATGGGTAATAACACCCGGCAGAAACAAATAAGACGATCCATAACCAGTGAACAGAAGAGATGCTCCATGAAACCTGAAGATGATCCGTGGCTTATCAATGCCCATAAAAATGCAGAACATCTGGCAGGGGAGATCGAGAAACTGGCGTCATTAACCGACCCGATCCGGCAAAATCTCCCCATCATCACCAAATACCAGGATTTCTGGAACAAGGCAAAACAGATCACCGGGTTGTTCAAAGAATTAAAACCGCTTGCCCATGATGACCGGGATCTGCTCTGGAACCAGTTTAATACCCTGTGCCGGGAAGTAAAGGAGAACCAGAAATCGGAGTACGGGACACTGGAATCGGTTTCCCGGAGTCATTTCGACGAGATTATAAAACACGTGGAACTCGCACAGTTCCCTGCCGGTGCCCCGCCCCGGAATATCCATGCACTTGTAGAACGCGGCCAGGAACTTAAAACCGCCGGTGATCTGCTGGGGAAGTACAAGCACGAGATGCTCGCCAAGCACAAAAAAACCTGTTTTGATCGCATCCAGGCAACCCGCACCCTTCACGACGGCCTCTGGAATACACTTAACGCAGGAAAACCGCACCCGAAATCGGAAAATAGATCCCGGGTCCAAAAGAATCTCGAGGTCAATACGGAACGGTACCAGAAAGCGGCGACAGCCCTTGAGAATTTCCAGCTCACTGCAGCGCATATCCGAAAATTTCTTGCCAGCTCCGACGATCCGGAGAAACGTGCACGGGCCACCGCCCAACTGGCAGATGTGGAACGGCGGATAAACGAGATCAAAGCGGGTATCCAGAATTTCGAGAAATGGATCGAAGAAGACGAACGCACCTTAAAAGAGGAGTAAGGATTCGTTTTTCTCGCGGCAAATCACGTGAGACCCGGTGCACTCCCGGGATTCCGCTTTTTCAGGCGCGCCAGGTACACGTATATCGCGAGTTCGCCATCCGGGGTGAGGCAATAGAGTTTCTCCCGGTCATTCCCCGGATCGGACTCCTCACAAATAAGGTTCCAGCCCACCAGCGTCGATACTAACCGGGAGAACACGGCCGGTGACAGTTCGGGCCGGTCGGTGCCCGAACTAAAAGCGCTCGCCGGGATCTGCCAGGTTTTTGTCTCGTTAAAAAGGGTCTCTTTTGGGACGAGCGTCCTTGTCTGCTTCCCGGTCTCCTGGCCCCGGAAGAGGATGGTGAGGATCACAAGATAATACGGGTTTGCTGCAAGGTTCTTTACGGGAAATACCGGTACTGGAACCCGCCGGATCGGGGAATCCCCAAACGCGTAATAGGAATCGCCCTCCACCCAGAGCGACATTGAGAAGAGTCCAAGCGAGAGGCGTTTTGACCCGGCGGATATATCAAACGAATACCGTGCATCCGGGTGATCGCTGTAGATCCCGAGCACCGGGTCACGGATCGCATCAAACGTTGCCGCATCGATACGGACCAGGGAACAGGGTATATTTTTGGAGATGGAGAGGGCGTTCACCGCCTCAATCGCGTCGCGGATGGCGCACTTCCACATCCGTTTCTTGGTATCGTCCCGGGCCGAGTTGGTATAGACCTCTTTTTCGGCAAAAATGATGGTATGGGTGATCGTCGGCAGGTCCCTGAGTGCCGCAGGATAGGCCTCGTGGATCTTTTCTCCTGCACTGATGATGTGGATGTGTTCTTTTGGGTCCATGGTACACGTCACCGGGAGATCGATACCTGCTTTGCGGGAAATCCGGGGTTTTTTTTGTTTTCTGCCGGTATCATGACTGTCCGAACCGGTACGCCCCTTTCGGCACGTTCATCTCGAACCGGGCCCCTTTCCCCGGTTCGCTGGTTTCCGCGATGGTAATGCCGGTGATCGAGAGGATCTCGCGGGAGAGGAAGAGCCCGAGGCCGGTATGTTTCCCGCAGCCCTGCATAAACAGGTGATCTTTGTCCTCTCTGGTAATCCCGGCACCGTCATCCTCACAGATAAGGACGAGCCCCTTTTCAGTCTCATGGCAGGAGATGCGGATCTTCGTAAGGGTATTCCCGCCATGCCTGAGGGCATTATCAATCAGGTTATAGAAGACCTTCTCGAACAAGGGATCTGCATACAGTGCGAGGTCAGACCGGTCAACCTCCACCCTTACCGCCTGCATCGGCAGGGCCGCAACAGCCCGCCGGATACTTTCATTGATATTCTGCCAGACCGGTGCCGTTGTTCCCATATCCTCGTAGGCCTTTGAAAAGTCGATCTGGAGCCCGATTATTTCAGCGATCGCCATCTCTTTTTTGAGATACTCTGATGCGCCGGGATGGGTACTAAGTTCGTCTTTCGAAAGCTCGAGATATAACGCGAGGGCCGTGAGCTGGTTCTTGATATCGTGCCTGGTTATTGAAGAGAGAATCGTGAGTTTTTTGTTTGCCCGGGAGAGTGCATCCTCGCTTTTTCGGAGTTCGATCTGGGACCGGGCCATATTAAGCATCAGGAAGGATGCCGTGAGGACGATGTCCATGAGGATCGTAACGATAAAGAAGACAGAATTGATGAGATCCGGACCTTCCAGCGAGTGATTCCCGGGGGTTGTAACCCCGTTGATGACTATCGCGGTCCAGAGGAGCGCCAGGACCAGAAGTGCCGTACTGAAACTGTACCTGAGCGACCGGGTCTCCGGTTCCTTTGACCGTATCGCAATGACGGATGTCGCAACAAAGCAGGGGACAATGAGTAACCCTACGATGACGCCACGGGCGACCACCGAATCGGTCACGATCATAAACCAGAACAAGAGGAGCCCGGCCGGTACCAGGATGCCGTACACGATCTTAGGGAGCGCCCATGACCGGAAATATTTCCCGGTACTGTCAAGCCGCATCATGACCGAGAGCACGATCAAAAGATTTGCCCCGGTTGAGGAGATCCAGACGGGCACGGATCCATAGAGCAGGTACAGGAAATACCCGCAGGACGTGACCAGCAGGGAAAGCATCCATATCCGGAAGCCGTCATAGGTCTTCTGGGTTCTCCAGAAGGTAAAGAGCATCAGCGTGAGGACGACATTGACGAGGAAGAGGATCAGAAAGAGGGTTATTATATCGAGGGCCCACACGGTATCACACTCCGCCCGGTGTTACCCAACCGGACTTTAGCATTTTTTTTATGATCGATGACATGATGAACATTCGTAAAAAAGCCGGATCCCCGGGCCAACCGGATCGTGGAAACGTTCACCTCAGGCCCAGCATCTTCCGGATCCTGCCAAGGAACGAGACCTTCTGCTGCCGGCAGAACGGCACTTTCCCCCGTGCTACGCGGAACGCCTCGCATTCGTCGCAGAGCGTGTGGCGGCTGCAGGTTGTTTTCGGGCAGGGGCAGTCGGCCCGGATGACAGGTGACATGGATGTCTACTCATCCCTGCACCGTTTGACAGTTTAATGGTTGGGGCAGGGGCTTTTATTTGGTTCCTTGCATGTGTCGACCCTGTCCAAAAACGCTGTAAAAAAGTGAGGGGAGAGCGGGGGCTCCCTTAAGGAGGCAAAAGAGAAGGATTATAGGATCACGATATAACTGGTGATCTATGAGAAAAATCACTCTTTTTTCTCTCACGATCATTACCATCGCAGTTCTTCTGGCTGCGGGATGTACGAGTTCGTCCGGTAGTTCCGCAGCCGTGCCCACAACCACCGTGCCTGTCACATCTGCACCGGTGACCACACAGATCCTGATCACCCCTGCGACAGCAATAACGACAAGCCCAACACAGACGCCAACGACCACCGCAACGCTGGAATCCGATCCGATTCTCCGCCGATGGGTTCGGGAATACCCCACGTTTACCTCAGAAATGCCATGGGCGGCCTACGATTTCGTATTCTTATCGGACGGGAGCGTGACCTATACCTTTGGCGTACCGATAAATTCCGGATCGAGCTTCAGGATTGTTTCTCAGCTCAAGATGTCCGGTACCTGGCAAAAGATTGGGGACAACAAATACCGGGTTTCCATCCCGGCCTCTTCTGGCGGCTCCCAGATCTTCCGGGAATATACGCGGGTGCCCGCGTCCATCGACAAGGAGACCGGGGAGACCATAAACGAGCATATCGTGAGCCAGTATGAGATCGATTCCCTGCCAAAGGCGCGTGAAAAGCTGACGAATGAGATGTATTATCCCGAGCGGGCGGACAGTTAATTCTTTTTTACCGGGAGTACCGCCAACCGGTCCTGACGGGAGGGTCTCGGGTCCCGGTTCGTTGTCCTTTTTCCCGGGGCCGCACACCCAGATCAGAGGAGCGCGATGTCTATTTGAGGACAGGATCAAAACGGTACTCCATATACGGGAAAGGTAAAGAGGCGAATCACGGAATTTAATAAAACCGATCTCCTGATGCTCTGCATCGTGGCATTTTTTTCCATGGCCGGGGGGGCGCTCCTTGCACCGGTACTGCCGGAGATGGTAGGTCCCCTGCACACAACAGCGCAGAATGTCGCGCTCTTGATGTCCGTGTTTACGATCTCAACAGCGTTTTTCACCCTGGTGATCGGGCATTTCACCGACCGCGTGAACCGGAAACGGATCCTGATTCCCTGCCTTTTAATCTACGGCCTCACCGGGCTCGTGAGTTTTTTTGTCGCTGATTTCGCGTCTCTTCTTGTCTTACGGTTCATGCAGGGGATCGGCGTTGCGGGGATGACAACGCTTGCCATGCTCGTGATCGGGGACGTCTACACCGGCCTTGACCGGGTGGCGGCGATGAGCAAGATCAGCATCACGTTTGCCCTTGGGTCGGTATTTGCCCCGGTGATCGGGGGAGGGCTCGCCCTGTTCGGATGGAACTATGCCTTCCTCTTCTTTGCACTCTCCCTGCCGTTTGCGGTGCTTGTGATCCTGTTTCTCCCAGAGACCCGGGACCAGGCCACGGTTGTGCACCACGAGGGGATGGGCGGGGCGCTCAAATGCCTCAAAGACCTGCCGATCCTCGCAACGGTCTTCATGGGCTTTTCGATCTTTTTCCTGTTGTTTGCGATGATGATCTACGTGCCCTTCATGCTCAAGGGAACGTTCGGGTACGCGTCGGGGGCATCGGGCCTGATGCTCGCGGTCCCGGGGATCACGTGCATCCTCTTTGCACCGCAGGTTAAGCCGCTGACCGGGAAACATTCCCTGCCGGTGGTGATTGCTGCGGGATTTATCGCCGTCGGACTCTCGCTTCTGTTTTTAGCCTGTGCGCAATCGGTTGCGGCGGTCGTCCTGCTGCTGCTGGTCTTTGGCGTGGGGCTGATCCTTGCCCAGACCGCGATTGACGTGCAGCTCATCCAGCTCTCGCCCCCGACGACCCGGGGCGGGGTGATCGCGATCCACAGCTGCATGAAATACGTGGGCCAGAGCGCTGCCCCCATTGTTCTCGGGATAGTCCTGGTCTTCTTCGGCCTCGACGCGGTCTTTGTGGTGGCCGGCATCCTCGGGATACTCGTTGCCCTGATGGCGTACCTGATGAAAACGCGGTTTGCCGGCCCGGCCGGGCAGCAGGCCTGAGGTCTGCGGGAACCTGAAGAGGGTACGTGGTACGGCCATCTGCCGGAGCCGGCCGCGCGAGAAAAACCTGCGATCTTCGGGACCCGACTACGATAAAAAATTCAAAACAGTATAGTTTTCCGGGTATCCGGTAGCTGTCCCTTTCAGGTTCTCTTCCGCGACCGCTCAACCGGCTCTATCTCCTGCACAAATTTTCGCGACAGGTAGCCGGCGAAAATATCAGGGGATATGAAGATCGCCGTCAGTTTACCGTTCTCTTCCATGACCGAAAGGGACTCCCGGCGGTCGGCCAGCAATAACAATTTCATCGAGAGCCCGATGTGTTCTCCCACCTCGGGATGAATGAGGGAGGACTCCATATCGTTCCCTCCAACATAGCATTTTACCGGCGCAAACTCCGCAAGTTCTTTTCTCCCGACAATAAGGTACACGACGACCCGTTTTGCCGCACGTGAAATATCGCTGCCATACCGGGTGAGGAATGCTTCATCATTGCAGAGCAGGATAACCTCTGATTTCGCCCTCCTGAGCATCATCCGGATCTGGTTATCCCGGGTCCATTCGGTATACAGTTTATATCCCTGCATGAGCGGGGCCGGTGTCTCGGTTTCGAGGGTTTTCACACGCTCATACAATCCATCAAGAGACGCCACGGATTCGCGTTTCAGCCGCTCAAACGTCGCGGTGACATCGACCGGCGAGTACCGGACCGGCGCCTTCCCCGAAGAGACAATAAACCCTCTCTCCAGGAGCGAGTTAAGCGTTTCATAGATCCTGCCCCGGGGGATCTTTGTCTGTTCGTGGATTTCCCGGGCACTTGCCACCCGCAGAGCTGAGAGAATCACGTATACCTTCGCCTCGTATTCACTCATCCCGATGCCTTTGAGCTGCGAAAGTAACGAATCATCAATCATAACATCAGCTACTCTTTTCAGGAGCACTTTCTTAATATTCTGTCCTTAACGATTTAATAGGACATGACTTCGGCACAGTTCAAACCATCAAAATGGACATTTCTTTTCCTCATGCTTGCTGCCATGATGATCCTCATGGGAGGAGCAGCAGTCGCGCCGGCTCTGCCGTTAATCAGCGCAGCATTTCCCGACGCATCAGATGCAAGCATCTCCTTAATTGTTACGCTCCCCGCGCTTGCCATTGCCATCACGGGCTTATTCCTCGGGATCCTTTCGGATAAGATCGGCAAAATCAGGGTCCTTGCCATCTCCGTTGCGGTCTTTACCATTGCAGGAAGTTCGGGATATTATCTCAACTCAATTCCCGCAATACTCGTGGGCAGGTTCTTCCTCGGGGTCGGTATTGCCGGTATCATCTGCACGACATCTGCCCTGATTGTCTGTTATTATGACGGGCTGACCCGGGCGAGGATTCTCGGTTACCAGGCAGCGGCCATGGGTGTCGGGGTACTGATCCTTGAAGTGAGCGGTGGATTACTCGCCGGTATTTCCTGGCGTGCAGCGTTCCTCATCTACCTCCTGGGGATTGTCATTCTCGCCGGCGTTCTCTTAACGATGAGAGAGCCCGCCCGCAAATGCGAGGAAATCAGGGCAGCACCCGGTGAGAGAAAGGCGGAGTCCGATGAAAAATTCCCGGCCACTCCCCTTCTCCTGGCATATATCACCCTCTTTATGGGGAACCTGCTGTTCTTTTTGATGCCGACGAAGTTCCCCTTCCTGATTGCCCATATGGATGCCGCACGGATCATGGGAGAAAACACCGCGCTTACCGCAGGGATATTCCTCGGGATCGGGGGCTGTGCCTCGGCAATCCTCGGGATCTTTTACGGGAGAATTGCCTGGAGATTCCACCGGTACACGATCCTCACCGTGACTCTTCTCTCCTTTGGCCTGGGCCTGTGCATTCTCGGGTTTGCCACGTCGCTTGTCCTCGTAGGGGTCGCCGTGGTCCTGGTCGGTATTGGCGAAGGGCTCCTGATGCCGACGATCTTAACCTGGATTGCTGCAATCACGCCACGACAATTTCTCGGGCGGGCGATGGGCGGGTTCTCGGTGTCCTTGAACATCGGCCAGTTTGCTTCCGCACTTGCGGTATTGCCCGTCATTGCACTCGTGGCAACATACAGTAATATGTTCCTTGCATTTGGATGCATCGCGCTCCTGCTCGCGGTGCCGTATCTTGTTGCGCTCATCAGGGAGAAGCACAACCCGTCCGTGGCAGCTCACGATACCCTGGCACAGGTTGCCCAGAAATAAGTGGGAGATGGATCGGGTATTTTGGTGGAACCGGGGGTTGCCCGGAAATAAAAAACTCCTCCCCTTGGAGTTATTTCCCGGTTTTCACCCCGGATGAGTTATTTATTAATAGGGTCTTCTGTCCCATTTTTAGATTATGAAAGAGAGTGAACTCCACTCATTAAAAATCGAAAATGTCGTCGTTTCCGGATCGATTGCAGATGCTATCGACCTGGAACTCACTTCCGACAAAATACCGGGCTGTGTACTCAACAAAAAGAGGTTCCCGGGTGCGGTCTATCACATGCAAAACCCGAAATCCGCTGCCCTCATTTTTGCATCGGGCAGGATCGTGATTACCGGCCTCATTACTCCTGAAGATATCCCGGTAGCGTTACAAAATCTTTTACAGGACTTCAGACGTGCAGAAATACCCTGTGAGGATAACCCGCAGGTCGCCATCAAAAATATTGTCTGCTCCTATAATCTCGGGAGCCCGTGCAACCTGAACAGGATTATGATCACATTAATGGACAGCGAGAATATCGAATATGAACCGGAAGTCTTTCCGGGACTTGTCTGCCGGATTTCTGACCCAAAACTCGTATTCCTGCTCTTCTCCTCGGGAAAGACCATTATTACAGGGGGGACGAATATGGACGATGTTAAACGGGGAGTCGGGGTTTTTAAGAGAAAACTCTGTATTGCTGACAATAACGATTAAAAAATATTTCAGATGATTTCAAAAAATCCTTTTTCTTACGATCTGCGATTAATTTTTACGTCGTAGGTATTGCCGCAAATCCTGCATTTTTGCCAGTTAATTGAAATCCTCTTTGAAATTCTGCTTTTTTTGCAGTTGATGCGGGAGGGATTGGCGCACTCGTCCGCCTGTCCGCTCGTTTCATACCGTGCGGGGGGTTTATGGGCTTTTTACGCGACGTTTCCGGAGGCTTTCCCGCTTTCAGGCTCTCTACCACGTAAAATTTTTTGATTTTTCAGATTTTGTGGTCGACAATACTGAGTTTTTCCTTAAGAATCACAAGTCCTTTTTCAATATCTGCCATATTCGTTCCGCCGGTTATAATGAGTTTTCCCGTGGTGAAAAGAAGAAATACTACCTTGGGGTCAGAAATCCGGCAGACAAGTCCCGGAAAGACTTCCGGCTCATATTCGATATTCTCGCTGTCCATTAATCCGACCATGATCCTGTTCAGGTTGCAGGGGTACCCGAGATCATGGGAACAGACCATATTGGTGACTTTGACCCGGGGGTTATCCAGAACGGTAATTCCTGCTTCTTTGAGGGTATTTATCAGATTTTGGAGAACTGATTTTGATTCTTCCGGCCGGTGGAGTCCGGTAATGACGATCTTGCCGGATGCAAAAATGAGGGCAGCAGATTTCGGGTTCTGCATATGGTAGACCGCACCGGGGAACCTCTTTGTATTGAGCACGCAGCCCGGTATTTTGTCGGAAAGTAATTCCAGGTCGACGGACTCTGCAATCGACCCGGAGGCGACGATATTTTCGATCTTTAGTATGTTCCCCCCATTCTCTTTCATACAACAAAATTGGGTGAAAGTACCTATTTATCAATAACTTTACGCTGGTTGTGATGGGGGGCTGCCCGTTTTTGTTCCATTCTTTAAAAAAAGTGGGGGGTAAGGGGATCACCCCCCTCCCCTTCTGTCGCTCAAGCAGGGGATCACCCCCCCACCCTTGTTCCGGAGCAGCAGGGGGGTACCCCCTCCCCCCTTTGGCCCGGTCCGGCCCGCGACCACGCACCAAAAAACGACCGCAGGCAAAAATCCTCCGTCGGAGCCTCCACGCGAACGACCCTGCATTTCCCGTGCAAAAATGGCGGGCGTCCCAAATCCGGTGGAGGGGGGTGATCCCCTACCCCCCTCCCCCTTTGTCCGCGTAAGTGGGGGCCACCCCCCCACCCATGTGCCGGGGCGGGTGGGGGGTACCCACCCCTCTTTTCTATCGGGGGCAGGAATTCAAAAAACAATTGTGATCTTTGGGATCATAACACCTGATCAAAAACATATTTCAATTAAGATACTAAAGTGCATTTTATTACGATGCCCTCAGATCCTCATTTTTCGATACTTTGTGATATCCCAAAAAACGATCCTACAAAAGATGATCAATTATATTATGGACCCTTCGCTCGACATTTGGCGAATGGTATCCAGAATATGTTTAATCCACATGGATTTGTTATTTCAATTAATGGGGAATGGGGTTCAGGAAAGTCCACAATTTTAAATTATGTAAAATATTATCTCAACCAACAGCCTGAAGATTTAAAACCTATAATCATTGAATTCAATCCTTGGTGGTTTTCAGGAAGAGATGATTTAATTCGACAGTTATTCATGCATTTTGGGAAGGGGATTAGCCAAAATCTAAAAAACGCTGAAAAAATTACAGAATTATTTGGAGAATATCTTCTTGCATTCTCCTCAATTATTATACCTAAAGCGATTCATGAGTCCATAAATAAGGGATATACAGATAGCGTAGAGCACATAAAAAAGCAATTTGATCCAGGCCAAAAAAGCGTTGAAGAATTAAAAGAGGAGATTACAAAGGAATTATCGCAGGACAAGAAAATTTTGGTAATAATCGATGATATTGATCGCTTAAATCCCGAAGAAATGCGACAGTTATTTCAAGTAATTAAAACTGTCGCAGATTTTCCCAATGTTGTTTTTCTTTTAGCATTCGATAAAAAAATTGTTACACAAATTCTTCAAGAAAGCGAGAATATATCTGGAGAGGAATATCTTGAAAAAATTATTCAAGCATCATTCGATGTTCCATATCCAGAAAGATCTCAAATTAAAAAGTTATTATCTAGAAGATTAGAAGAATTGTTTTTATCATACAATGATGATTTCTTCAAAGACCCGTATTGGATTAAAATTTTTGATGAGGGGATCTCAGAACTAATCGACACTCCAAGAGACATTATTAGATTTGTTAATTCAATTTCTGTTACATACCCCTCAGTCCATAGTGAAGTGAACCCCATAGATTTCATTGCCATAGAATCATTAAGGATATTTCAACCAGATACATATGCAATAATTCGGGAAAACCCTTTAGCATTTGCGGGATTTGGAAAGATAACTGATAGAGAGCCTAGATATAATTCTAATTTTTATGAAATTTTTTTGAGCCATTCCAAAACAAAAAAACATGCTGTTGATCAGATATCCTCCCTACTCTTTCCAGCGTACTGCGAGAATTTGAATAGACATGTTAGTACTGATTGGAGACTATTGAGACGAGATTTGCGTATTTGCATAACAGAGATATTTCCAACATATTTCTGGATGACAATTCCCGATTATCGAATTCCCCATAATGAGATTGCGCAACTCCTAGATTTGACGGGGGATAAGACAAAATTTAAATCAAAACTGCTAGAAATGGCATCAAAAGATAAAATGGGGGGTCGAAAAGTAAATTATATTTTGTCCCGCTTGAACGATTATGCCGAAAATGATATTCCTTTAAAAAATGTCAAAATAATATTACCCGAACTGTTTGACCTGCAAGATGCGTTGCTGATTCTTCACGATAAATATTCTCAAGATGCAAATTCAATAACCGTTTTTGATGAATGTCAATTTTTGCGAAAACAGTTGCTTTCAAGATTAAATGAACAAGAACGGTACGAAATAATGAAAACTGTCATAAATTCTACATCTACATTCTATTCAATAGTCCATGATATTCGAAGAGCTGCAACCGAAAACGACAATAATAAAGAAAAAAATACGCTCACAAATGAGCATATTGAAGATCTTAAACAATTACTGATCTTGAAATTACATAAATTTGCAGACTCAAATGAATTATTGAAAAGTCCCAATTTAAAGATCATACTTTTTTCTTGGTATAACTGGGATACGGATAAAGAAGTATGTGGTAAATGGGTTCGAAAATTATCCAATAATGATAATGAGTTAATAAAAATTCTCGTAGAATTCGCGATTGTAGAATACCATGTAACTGCTAATGATCACAATATTAACGTCTCCTTCAATATAACTGACCTTGAAAAATTTGTTGATTGTTCCCTTATTAATTGCAGAATTAAAGAAATATACGAGAATAAAATGGCTTTTTCAAACTTATCCAAATACCAACAGGAGGTTATCGATAAATTTTTGGTGGCATACCTTGAAAAACAAAAGAAAACTAAACAAACGCAATAAATGTCAAACTTTTTAACAAACGTGAAAGATTATTCCTTTTTTGTTCTAGTTGTGCAGTCCCTTCCGCAGCCGCCGGCGCCGGTTCTTTCTTCTTCAGATCAGCGACCATCTCCGTGTAGATTCCGCCCATTCATCATCTTACCTCGGGATACGGATACTACATCACGAGGCACTTGATTGGGAAAACCGGTTTATCCGGGCAAATTTACTCTATCCCCATCAAATTCCTGATCAGCGCCACAATCGCGAGCCGGTGCTGTTCCCCCACCGTACCGATCCGGTGCTGGAACCGCTCCCGGTCGAGCGAGACAATCTGGAAAACAAGGGCGACACTCTCCACATCGAGACCGTTATGCGTATCCGGGGAGATCGGGAGGGTGTGGGAGAACCGGGCACTGCCGGTGTTGCTCGTGAGCGGGACGACAAGGACAAGACCGTTTGCTCCCCCGACCACGATTGCCGGTCGTTCGCCCCGCTGCTCGTGCCCTTTTGCATCGGAAAGATCCACGAGCCAGATATCCCCGTTCTTCATTCGCCCCGGTACTCCCGTGACGTGAGCGATGCCCGCTGCCAGATCCCGGTCTCCTCTTTTAAGGCTTCGAGATCCTTTTCTGTCGGGGTAAAGAGGAACTGCTTTGCCTTCGATACCCCTAGTGCTACCTGCGCCTCGGAATAGAACGGCTTGAGCCGTTTTACCTGCCGGACCGCTTCGAGCGGGTCGCTTCCCTGCCGCAGGGTATAATAGCCGTACGTCGCCCCGACTTCAAGAGAGACAGGCTTGAGGCCGAAGATCCGGCCGAGTTCGCCTGCCGTCTCCTTCTCCTGTGGGGTCAGCCGTGAGCCGGAGACCAGGGCCGCAAACTCGGCGGGGAATGCGTACAGGTCCTGGGTCAGGTCCGGAGAGTACGGGCCGCGGACATACAGGCTGCACGAATACCCGAGGTCTATACCTTTGAGTTCCAGCAGGCAGACCAGTTTCTGTGCGATCAGCCGGTCGTCGAACCGGGAAATGTCGAACTGAAAACCCAGTTCCTTAAAGAAGGCTATTACTTTCTGGTATTTTTCCATCGTTATACTCCGCAGCGGAGGAACCGGCACAGCCAGGTCCGTGTTCTCTTCCATTCATCCTGTCCTTCGGGCGTGATCGTATAGAGTTCGAGTTCTTTTCCCTCGGACGTGATCTTCCCTGAAGTAAGATAGCCCATGTCTTTTAAGACGTTGAGATTCGCAAACAGCACGCCGTCATTGATGTCGAGCGCCGCTTTGAGCTCGCGGTAGGTTGCCCCGTCCTGCCCGAGAGCGGCAAGGCTCGCAAGCAGTTTAAAGCGGACAAGCGAGAAGACTTTCGCGTTGAGCCCTTCGGATTCATTCAGGATCGAGAGGATATCATTCTGCATAGAGGGGTCCTCCCTTGTTTGTTTCATGATGATCAGCGGCCCGGGTTATTTACTTTGTTATTTACTTAAAAGTTAAAGTAAATGAAAGCAGGGATTGGGGCAGCAAGGGTGCATCGCGGTGGGGCCGGGAGCACCACCGGGTACATCAGCGTTCCCGGAGAATATCAGACACTACCCGCAGGTTATGGTTCAGGAATTCCCGGTCTTCCTCTGACAGGTCCTTCTCCGGATGGGTGAAATCCGGCTGGATCCCGAGCAGCGTGACATCTGTCCCGATCTCCCCTTCAACATAGTCCATGACAACCGAAAGCGGGAGGACGTGCGTCGAGACCAGGCTGGCCCGGATCTCTCCCGGCCCGATAACCGCGATCGTTCCGGGCCGTTCCCCCATGTCGGCGGCGTCGAGAAAAAGCACATGCTCCGGCCGGTACCTGCGGAGGGGGCCGGTGATACTCTCCGGGACCGTACCGGCAAAAAAAACCTTCACGCCCGGGAGATGCAGGTGCTCGATCTCCCGTGCCACAAACATTCCCAGCCGGTCGTGGGGGATGAGTTCATCCCCGATACCGACAACGGCCAGCCTGCAGGCACCCTTTACCCTGCGCTGAAGGGTATCGGTCAAAGGCTCTCTATTCTGCATTATGTTACCACAACTTCCCGGTCGGTACCCGTACCCCCGTGCACCTGCTCAAGATGAATCGCGCCTGTTGGACAATGCCGCTCGCAGAGACCGCAGCGGATGCACTGGTACAGTTTTACCTGCGGCCGTTTCTTCCGTGCAAGGTTCTTTCCCTTGAACTCAACCTCCCTCGGGCCGTCGATCATGGTGATAACCTGTGCCGGGCAGACAAGAGAGCACTTCGAGCACCCGATGCATTTCTCATCGGTGATCGCCACTCTCCCGCGAAACGTTACCGGTATCGGCACCTGCTCCAGGGGATAGAGGATCGTCACCGGCCGGGAGAGGAGGTTTTTGATCATCTCCGAAAGGACACTCATAGGGTCACCCAGAGATAGTTGATGACAAGCACCATCCCCACCTGGACTAACGCTGCACTGGCGATGTATTTCCAGCCGATATCGTTGAGCTGGTCGATACGGATACGCCCGGTTGCTACCTTGATCGACGAGAGTATCAGGAGCACGGCGAGGGTCTTTACGAGGAACACGCAGAAACCGGCAACTTCGTTCAGCCACGATGGGGAAAGGGTCCACGGGATCATCGGGCCGCCAAGGAACAGGGCGGCAATCAGGGCACTGCCGACCACCAGCGATAGTTCGGTCGTCAGATGAATGAAGGCGAGCCTGCGCCCGGTCAACTCTGTCAGGGGCCCGGCAACGATCTCCGTTTCCGCTTCGGGAATATCGAACGGGGTCCTCTCCAGTTTTGCCTGGAGACAGATCAGGGCAACAACAAAGCCGATCGGCTGGAAGAACACGAGCCAGGTGTTGTGCTGCTGCCAGGCCACGATCCCTGATATCGACCAGGTGCCGGCCATGATGGCGGGCGCAAGGAGGGCAAGGAAGAACGGCACCTCGTAAATAAACATCTGCGTCGCTGCCCGGATCCCACCAATGGTGGAAAAGATATTGCGGGAGAGCCAGCCGAGAAGGAAGAGCGCGAAGGTCGGGATAAGCATGAGGTAGAGGACGACGACAAGATCCCCCGGGAATGCAAGCGGGCTGTATCCCGTTACCGGGACGTAGAGGAACGCGGTCATGACCGCCGCGAGAGCGACAAGGGGTATCGCGTCGAACAGCGCCCGGTCCACCCCGTCAGGGTCGATCACCTCTTTAGCCAGCATCTTTACCAGGTCTGCAAACGGCTGGTAGAACGGCGGCCCGACCCGGTTCTGCATCCGGGCCACGATCTTCCGGTCTAAAAACGACAGGAACAGGGAGTAAACAAACAGGAAGATGAATCCTGGGAACAGGACGATATAGAGAAGGATAAACACGGGATCGGTCATAGTTTCTCTTCACCCTCACTACCGGGAAGACTCCTCCCGTTCGGTGCAGCCCGGACCACCGCAACACCCGGCCGGTTCTGCCGGTTAGTGACCGTCAGCCGTGATGTGCACGAGAGGCAGGGGTCGATCGCGGCAACAATTACCGGTATATCCGCGATGTTCTGGTTGACAAGGCACATTGCCACCGAGGTCCAGTTCGCGAGAGTCGGCGTGCGGATATCAACCCGCTCCACCTTATCCGTCCCGTTCGTCCGGATGTAGTGGGCCAGCTCCCCCCGTGGTGCTTCATACCGCGAGAGGATCTCGCCTTTTGGCGCATTCTTTGGCGCATCAACCCGGATCGGTCCTGCCGGGATATTTTCCAGGCAGTACCTGACAATCTGCACGCTCTCCCGCAGTTCCCCGATACGGACACGTGTTCTGCCATACACGTCCCCCTCGGTATCCGTCACGACATTCCAGGGCACCTCTGCGTAGGCGAGATACGGGTCGTCCCTGCGTACATCATAATCTACACCGCTTGCACGTGCCGTCGGCCCGACCGCCCCATATTTCAGTGCCTCCTCTTTGCTCATCCTGCCGACACCCCGGAACCGGAGCAACAGGGTCTCTTCGTCGTTTACCATGTCCACGTATTTTTTTATCCGTTCCTCAAGGGAGGGCAGGCGGGACAGGGCAGCATTTACCTGTGCCGGGTTCAGGTCACACCGGACACCGCCGATCTCGTTCATGTTATAATGCACCCGGTTCCCGCTCATTTCCTCAAGCGTGTCCTGCACCGCCTCGCGGTCGCGCCACGTCCACATGAACAGGGTATTGAACCCGATCTCGTGCGCTGCAACACCCAGCCAGAGGAGATGGCTGTGCATCCGCTCCAGTTCGGCAATGATGGTGCGGATATATTGCGCTCGCGGGGGGACTTCCAGCTGCATGATCTCCTCGATCCCTTTGGCAAAGACCGTCGCATGGGAATGCGAGCATATACCGCAGACCCGCTCCAGCAGCGGGAGGACCCGGATGAAGTTCCGCTGTTCGGCCGCCTTCTCGATCCCCCGGTGGGTATAGGACAGTTCAAGTTCGAGGCGAACGATCTTTTCCCCGTCGGCAATAATCCGGAAATTCACGGGTTCCTTGAGTGCCGGGTGCTGGGGTCCGATAGGTATAACGACTTCGGGCATCTAACTCCCCTCCGATCTTTCCACTTTTATCCCGCCATAGAACGTATCCGGCCCGGGTTTCCAGTCCTTGCGCAACGGATATTCATGTTCGGGCCAGTCCTCGTTTAAGATAATTTTTTTCAGGTTGGGATTCCCTTCGAACGTGATACCGAACAGGTCGTGGATCTGCCGTTCGTAGATGCCTGCCGGCGGGAGAATGTCCGAGACTGTCGGCGCATTCGGCTGCGAACGGGGGAGATCGATGGCAAGGGTGATGATAATGCGGTGAGGCCCGATCAAATGGTACAAGATCTCAAACGTTTCGCCATTGTCGAGGGTACTGATCGTGATGAGGCGGTTGCATCCGAGTGTTGCCTGCAGGGTTCCTATGGCATCGTGGACCTTGCCGGGCACCGTTTTTACAAGAACACGGTTCGCATGGACCTGCTCTGTGGGTCCGAATTCTTTCATTCGTTCCTTTATGATGTCGATTGTTACCGGACCAGTCATAGTATCACCGGGGAGCCTTTCGCATCCATACCCGGCAGGGGCTTTTTCTGCCGCCATTCCTTTCCGCCATGGGCTGCATCTTCTTTGAGCAGGTTCAGGCAGGTGACAACCGCGTTGATGATCTCATCCGGGCGCGGGGGGCACCCGGCCACATAGGCATCCACGGGGATGACACAGTCAACACCGCCCATGACATGATACAGGCCCTTGAATACTCCACCCGACGCACCGCAGGCACCCACGGCGATCACGTATTTCGGTTCCGGCATCTGCTCCCACACCCGGCGCAGGCGGGAGGCCTGTTTCAGCGTGACGTTGCCGGTGACAATCATGATGTCCGCATGCCGGGGGGAGCCTTCGACGAGAATACCGAAACGCTCGATATCAAACCGGGGCATCAGGCACGCGATAATCTCGATATCGCAGGCATTGCAGGCACCGCTGTTGTAAATCGTTATCCACGGGGATTTGATCCGCGCCCAGTTCACCAGGCGCCGGCTCAAACCGGCTGACGGGACAGTCATAATCAGGTATCACCTCCAGGCACGGATAGTAAGCCACATATCAATACATCCTCACCGGCAGAGCCGGTCACATCTCCCCTCATTGTTCCCACCTCAGGACGGTGACAGCAATCGCAATGATAGCTAAGTACCCCAGTGACCCCCAGGGGGGAGCATCGGGCGGGGCAGTCGCAAGCACCAGTGCGGCCACGTCAACAACCGTGAAAAACAAGGCCACGTAAAAGAAATGGTAGCCCGGCTGGAAGGTCTGTGCTACTGCAACTTCTCCCCCAACGTAGGGCATGGTCTTGCTGACGGACGGTGCAGATACCGGTGCAATGGTGCGTGACCACCAGTAAACCAGGCACCCGATCACGAGAGCAGCCGCCATAATGGCGATCGGTGACGTGATAAGATCCAACAGCGGCATTCATGCCACCCCCCACGTGAAAATCTGCCCGGCTGCATGCGAAATCCAGGTAAACGACTCCGGGAAAAGCCCGAAATAGACCGTGACAATCGCGAGAAATATCACGGCAAAAAGAGCACCCGGAGGAACGGGTTTTAAACGGACAGGGCATTGGCCTTTCTCCGCGCTTGAGAACATCAGTTTCGAGATCACCGGAACATAGTACCCGAGAGAGAGGGCACTGTTTAGCGCGAGGATGAGCGCGAGGACGACACCGCTCATCATGGATGTGACCATACCCGCCTGTTCAAGGAGCATCTTTCCCAGGAACCCATTGGTGAAAGGCACACCGATAAGCCCGAATATGAATATGGCAAAGGAGATGCCGAGGAACGGGTGCCGGGCACCAATGCCCTTCATCTTATCCGTCTCAAACGATCCTGCATCGGCTGCAAACACATCTGCGGCGATGAACGCCCCCGCTTTCATCATCGCATACGCGATGGCATAATAGAGGCCGGCGGCAAACCCCAGGGGCAGGTTATAGACCATGCCGATCCCGAACCCGAGAAGGATATACCCCATCTGGGCTACGCTTGAGTATGAAAGGACATACCGGAGATCCCGCTGGTTGAGCGCAAGGAGATTTCCCACGGTCATCGTGAGGATTGCAAAAAAAATGACGATGATGCCAACGGTCCGGGGAATACCGCCGGCAGGCAGGGCCGAGAGGGTAAGAAACAGTGCAATCAGGACACCTATCTTTGTCGGGCCGACCATGATCGCGGTAACACCAACAGGTGCCCGGGCGTAGGCATCCGGAAGCCAGGTATGCAGCGGGACGATTCCCAGTTTCACCCCGTACCCGAGCAGGATCAGGACGGCTGCAAAGATAACAAGCGACGGGTCTGCTCCAGCAAGGGCTTTGGGGAGTTCTGACAGGTCCAGGGTATGCCCGGCGAGATACAGGATTGCCACCCCGAAGAGGGCAGTCAGCGTCCCCACAACTCCCTGTATCATATACTTCATTGCCGACGAGAGCGCTGACGGGTCTTCCTTGTGCCGGTAGGCGCACAGGGCATAGACCGGGATGGCCGACAGCTCGACCATGACAAAAATGGTGAAGAGGTCATTTGCAAACCCTATCGCCATCGCACCGGCCAGTGCGAACAGGAAGAGCGGGTAATACAGGTGGACCGGCCCTTTGGGGTCAATGCTCCCTTCGGAAGCCCATGCGGATACCGCACCAATCCCCGTAACAAGAAGGCCCCCGGTAATACCGGTAAAAGAGAGACCGGTAAGTGTAGCGTGCCGGGCAATCACGGAAAGCAAAATAAAGAAGGTGCCAAGGAGTATCAGGGCCGTCAGCGTCCCGCTCCAGTGGCGGAGGTTTGGCGGAAGGAGCTTCGTGATGAAATAGATCGCAATGCCACACAGTGCGACAACAAGAGGGGTGGCAGCGGCAATATCAGCAGGTATCACAAGCCCACCCCCAGGATGACGGCGGTGACAAGCGCGACAAGGACACTCCCGAACATGGCGATGTTCCAGTTTGCATCGCGGTTTTCCATGCCCATGGCGACCTTCCCGGCAGTAAAGAGCGTGAGGGCGGCAGCGACTGCACAGCGGTAGACACGTACGAAAACCTCCTGGAGACCGCCGGCAAAGGCAGTAATGCCATGAGCCAGTCCAACATATGCTGCGTCAATATCCCTGACGTGCGTTTCATGAGGCAGAAGGATCTTTTTCCCGACTGCAAAGAAGAAGAGCACGGCAGCACCAGGGACGAGGAGCGCACTGGCCAGATGCTCCGGGGCATATGCCAGGTACGTGGTCGGGTAGGGCAGGAAACCGTAGAGGATCTGCGGGAATATCCCGAGGATAATGCATAATGCAGCAGCTCCAAGCATGCCAGCCTGCATAAGAAGCGGCGGATCCGAAGCCTCGTTACTGCCCGGGCGTAAAAATGCAAAATATCCCAGCTTGAGGAAGGATACGCATGTCCCAAAGGACGCGATCATAAGGAGGAGCCAGAGCCAGAAACTGGAGTTTTGTGCGGCCATGAGCACCATCCCCTTGGACACATATCCGTTGAAGAGCGGTATTCCGGATATGGAAAATACCGCGATCCAGAACGCAAACGCCGTGACCGGCATTTTCTTCTGGAGCCCGCCGATACGGCTGAGCAGGTTCTCACCGGTCTTCCATATGATCACGCCGACTACCATGAACAGGAGCGTCTTGTAGAGGATATTGTTGACGAGGTGGGCCATGCCGCCGTCCAGGCCGAGCTGCCCGAACCCGTTCGCTGCTCCCAGCCATCCCAGGATCCCTATCCCGGCGACCATATAGCCGACCTGGGATATGATATGGTACGAGAGGAGACGGCGCATATCGTTCTGGAAGATCGCAAACGTTACGCCATACACGGCCATGAGCGCCCCCATAAAGGCAATATATTCTGTCCCCGGCTGGGCCCGTGCAAGGAGATACACCGCTGCTTTCGTGGTGTAGACGCACAGGAAAACACTTGCGACGAAGTTGGCCCGGGGATAGGCATCCGGAAGCCAGGTGTGCAGAGGGATGAACGCAAGATTTACCCCGATACCAAGGACGATGAGGACGGTCGCCCACAGCTGGCAGGTCGCATGGGGAATGCCAGAAAGAGGCCCGATAATGGGGGAACCCGCCCCTAAAAAGAGCAGGGCGATCCCGGCAGTAAGGAGGGCCCCCCCGAGACCATGGAAGAGGAGGTACCGGTATCCCGCCCGGATCGCTTCCCCGCCTTCCTGCCAGATGAGGAATGTCGAGGTGATCGCCATGAGCTCCCAGAAGATCAAAAGGGTGATCCAGTCCCCTGCAAAGACCACGCCAAGCGAGGCGGCGGCATAGAGCAGGGCAAAAAGATGAAGGCGGGGTGCCGCAACGGCTGCGGCATAGAGGATTATAAGGAACGTGATGATCGCAAAGATGACTCCCGTCAGGTACGAGAGGCTGTCAACTTTCAGGAGGATCAGGGTATACCCGGCAAAGGGGAGATTCCACTGCATCACGCCAGAAGCAGCCGTGCCGGCAAAGGCCCCCCCGGGGAGAAGAAGAACATCAGCAAGGGCGAGCCCGCCGAGGAGAATGAGCCCCGCCTGCCGTGCACGCCCGTTTAATGCCAGCACGAGCGGTGCACCGATAAGGAGGATCAGGAAGGGCGGGATCGCGGTACCGGGTGCCAGTGTTCCCGAGGCAAGCACCGCAGTATGAGTTACGCTCGCGGCAACCTGGGCACAGAGTGCGAACGGGCTAAAAGGATAGGCAGTCCAGAGGCCAAGGACCAGGGCTCCTGCCGCAGTCACGAGTATCGGGACACGAAGTGTCATGCGGACCGCCGGTATTTCACCTTCGGACGGACGGAAAAATGCCCGCGTGATGATGGGCAGGAAATACGCAAGGTTCAGGACGCTCGCTGAAATGATGATAAGAAGAATCCACCATATACTGATAGTTCCCCCGCCAATTCCGAGCGAGAGATAGTATTTCGCGATAAACCCGGCCATCGGAGGCAGACCCACCATGCTCAGGGTGGCAAGGGCAAAAGCCCCAAACTCCCACGGCATTTTCCGGCCGATGCCGTCAAGCTCCGAGATCTTTTTCTTCCCGGTTTCCACGGCCACTGCACCGGCAACAAAAAACATGGTCAGCTTGCCAAATGCATGGGCACAGAATGCATAGGTTGCCCCGATTACAGCAGCAGCCCTTCCCGCGTCGGAAACCCCGGATATCCCGGGCGGCACCAGCACGGCAGCGCCCAGGATCATGTAACTGAGCTGGCTGACGGTGGAGTACGCGAGCCTGAGCTTGAAGTCATCCTGCAGCAACGCAAAAAGAGAGCCGACAATGATCGTGATGACGGCGGCTGCAATGACAATATTCTGAAGGCCGAGACTGGCCATCTGGCCGGGCCCGTACAGGTACAGCATAACACGGAGGAGCCCGAAAACACCGGCATTCACAACGGCAACGGCATGCAGGAGCCCACTGACGGGTGTCGGGGCAACCATGGCGCTCGGCAGCCACCCGTGAAACGGGACAAGCGCGGCCTTGACGGCAAAACCTGCCATGAGGAGGAAAAAGGCAAGCCGGGCAAAGTCAGGAGCCATGGCTGCAATACCGGGATTGCCGCCGGCAACAAAGTCAATGGTGTTTCCCATAGCGAGCAGGGCCATGATCCCCGCGAGGATTGCAACTCCCCCGGACTGGGTGTAAATCAGGTATTTTCTCCCTGCCGCAAGTGCTTCCGGCGTCTCGGTATGGACAACAAGGGGATACGCGGCAATGGCAAGGATATCGTAGAACACGAACAGCGAGAAGAGGTTGGTGGAGAGTGCAATCCCCATGACCGACCCGATACAGAGAGCAAAGCAGGCGTAGTAACGTGTCTGGGCGTGTTCCCTGAGGCCACGCATGTAGCCGATACTGTATACGGTCGTGATGATCCAGAGCAGTGAGGCAAGGCACGCAAACAGGAGGCCGAACGCATCGGCAGTGAACTGGAGGGAGAGGCCGGGGAGGATAAAAAGTGCCTGCGTGGAGACTGCTTCTGCTGCAAATGCCGACGGGAGAGAGAGGATGCAGAAGAGGAATGTCAGGACTGCAGAGACAATCGATGCGGCTTCACGGGCATCCGGGCGGTTGTGCAGAAGTATCACAAAACCGGTCCCGATAAACGGTATCGCAACGATGAGGATGAGCATCCACGGCTGGACTGCCATCACAGGTCATCACTCCGCAAAAGCCGGGAGATGGCGGCATTATCGAATGTCTTGTACGCTTTTCTCAGCAGGATGACCAGCGCCAGCGCAACTCCCGCAACGACCGCCTCGATGGCGATCAGCGTGATGACTACAGCCTGGGACACCCCCACGTCACCGGCAAGGTATCCGCCGAGAACAAAGAGCAGGCTGACGCCCTTTCCGAGAAATTCGAGCCCCATGACCATTTTGATCAGGTTGCAGCGGGCAATCAGGCTTGCAAGCCCGATGGTAAAGAGGGCACAGGCAACAAGCAGGATCACCGGCGCAAGAGCGGGGATCATGGCGGACTCCTCCGGAAATGCTTCAGGCCGAGGAGAAGGAGGATCGACATGACACCGGCAAGCATGATGAACCCCTGGAGGACCACCTCGTACGTACGCCCGTTCCACAGCGCTTCACCTGCACTAACTGCCTGTGGGGGTGTTACCGGCCAGGACGCAAAATGCGGGATAACGACGATAATAAAAAGGAGACAAAAAACCACTCCCAGGATCATGGCACAGGCATTTTTTGCATTCATGTGCGCACCTTTTCCTCTTCGCCACCCGCAAGGACGAGGGCCACGAGTAAGAGTACTGCAACAAGACCCGCGCCGACCGTAAGCTCAAGAGCACCGGCGTAGGGAGAAGCCAGAAGAAAAAAAAGGGCAGCAAGACCTGCACTGGAGATCGCAAATGCAATCACTGCCCGGATGAGGTTTTTCTGCAACACCGCGATCAGGGCCATGGCAACGGTTACGACACCGATTGCAAGCACGATAATAACGTCAGGTCCTGGCATCGGGTATCACGCACCCCTTCCAGGATCCTGGTGCCGATACGCTGGTGGACCAGCAGACATTCCCCGGCGCGATGAAAAAAATGTTGCGTGAGATAAGATCCATACTCCCTTCGACAATTGATTAACAAAACGGGAGGAATCGGTCATGGTAATCTTCCGGGTTACCTGCAATTTTTTGGCATTTCTGCTCCAGAATGCCGGCTTGTTATCGTCTTCCGGTTATCCTGATGCATCGCCCGAGGTATTTGTTCATTTAAATGATTCCATCTTAATACAACACAGCGTATAAACCTTTGGTATTGGCAGCACAGCATGCCGGAACGTCTCTCTTCGTAAACGTTCTGACTGTCAAATTTCCGACAAAAAAATCAAAGCCGAAAAACAGGTAAAGGGCCGTCTGAAGGTTTCATTAAAAAAAATGGTGGCTGTCTGTCAAACCGGGCTACCCCGGCTTCGGTTTCAGGAAAACAAAAAGGTAAAAATTATTGTTTGGGTTCATCCTTTTTTTCCGGCTTGGGCGGTTTCACGTACGTGATCGTAACGATCTCAACGCTCCGGGCAGTTACCGGAGAAGAGTACTGGGTATCCATGACAAGACATTTCACGGGGCAGGTGTCCACGCACGAGTTACAGACAACGCACCGGAGCCTGTCAATCTGCCAGGTTTTTGCTTCCTTGCTGATGACAATCGCCTGTGCAGGACACTTCCTCTGGCAGGTCCCGCAGGAGATGCACCTGCTTTCGTCAATCGTCACGTGCCCCCGGGTAAGCGGGGTCTTTTTTGCAGCCTCTGCAGGGTAGAGAATCGTTACCGGCCGGCGAACCACGGTTTTAAGCGCGGTTTTTACCATCTCGAAAAAGGCCATGATCCTCACCGCTCCGTGCAGCTGATACAGGGGTCGATAGACATGACAATCACCGGGACATCGGCAAGCTCGCATCCCTGCAGCATTTTTAAGAGAGCCGGGATATTGGTCAGCGTGGGAGTCCGGATCCGGGACCTCACGAGGAACTTTGTGCCGTTACCCTTGAGATAATGGACCAGTTCTCCCCGGGGCTGCTCGGCCCGCATGAAATACTCCCCGTCCGGCGACCCGGTCACCTTCACATCGATGGGCCCTTCGGGGATCTTCTTTGCGGCCTGCCGGATAAGATCCGTAGACGTAAAGAGCTCGTTTGCCCTGACGGCGCAGCGCGAGTAACAGTCCCCGCAGCTTTCCGTGACCACATGGACGTTAAGCCGATCATAGGCACCATACCCCAGCTTCCTCGTATCGATGGCAACACCGCTCCCGCGAGCCGTGGGTCCGACCGCACCAAGATGGTACGCGTCTTCCCGTGATATGACACCGACATTCCTGAGCCGGTGCTGGATCGAGCTGTCCTTCAGGAATACCGTGGTCAGCTCTTTCATGTCGCGGTCAATCCGGTCAAGGTCTTTTACCATCTCGTCTAGTTTCTCACTGCTGATGTCCCGCCGGACACCGCCCACCTTGCAGGAGCCCTGGATAACCCTGCCGCCGGTGGTCTCCTCCATGACATAGAGGATACCCTCCCGGATCTTCCACGCGCTCATGAACAGGTTTTCAAAGCCGAAAGAATCGGCAAAAAGCCCCAGCCAGAGGAGGTGGGAGTGAAGACGGGAGTACTCGGACCAGATCACCCGCAGGTACTGGGCCCGCTCGGGCACATCGATCTTCATGATCTGCTCGATGCCCTGGCAGTACGTCGCGCCGTGGACGAAACTGCAGATCCCGCAGGTCCGCTCTGCGATATAGACATACTCGGTATATTCCCGTTTCTCCACGAGCTTCTCGAAACCCCGGTGGATATACCCTATTGACGGGACTACGTCAACGACCTTCTCATCCTCAAGAACGAGGTCGAGGTGGATCGGTTCCGGCAGGACCGGGTGCTGTGGCCCGAACGGGACGATGATCTGCTTACTCATGGTTTATCCCCCTTAACAACAGTCACAGGTGGCATGCTGAACGGGAACTTCACAGCGGTCCGGATGAAAGTCCCCTTGAAATCAATATTCATGCCCCGGACCTGGATGCCAAAGAGGTCATGCATCTCGTTTTCATAGATGAACGAGTTCCAGTACATACCGGAGATGCTCGGGACCTCGGTGTCGGCCGTAATGGTGATCCGGATATTTTCGAAATGGTAGTCCTTATCGAACGAGTAGTTGACCTCATACTGCTCGCCAACCTTGGTACAGCCGATCTGGACGAGCCGGTAACCTTCGTTCCGGAACCGCTCCACGCTGCCGATCAGTTTCCCGAAATCGATACAGGTTATTGTCTGGTTTTCCAGGGTCATACGGCCTCACCCGCCTTTATATTTTCCGAGCCGCTTTTTTCAAGCATCTTTGCCCGCTTCTGTTCGAGAATCCCCAATGCTTTAACCACGCCATCGATAATCGATTCCGGCCGTGCTGCACATCCGGGCACCCAGACATCGACGGGGATGATCTTGTCAATCCCGCCGGAGACATTGTAGCACTCCCGGAAAATGCCCCCCGTAGCGGCACAGATACCGATTGCCACCACAACTTTCGGCTCCGGTATCTGGTCGTATACATTCTTTAAGGGCACCTTGTTCTGCTCGTTGACGCTCCCGGTGCACAACAGGATATCGGCGTGCTTGGGATTCCCGGTATTGACGATGCCGAACCGCTCCACATCGAAGAGAGGGGTAAGGGCAGCGAGGATCTCGATATCGCACCCGTTACACGATGATGCATTATAGTGTACAATCCAGGGGGATTTTTGTAAATAGGTCATGGCATCACCACCATTTTGAGGTAATATAAAACCCCGAGGTTTACCAACCCGAGGGTCCCTGCAACGATCCATGCACTCCGGAGCATGAGCTGCCACTTGAACCGGGAGATGGTATTGTCGATGAGTATCTCAAGGAAATAGACGATAATGATCGCCGCGATCGCGATGAGCGGGTTCCAGGCAAAGAAGAGCCAGATGACTCCGAGCAGGAAGACACACTCGTACCAGTGGGCGATCTCGATCTTGGCGAAGTTGGGGCCGGCAAAGTCCGTGGTCACACCCTTGACGATTTCCTGGTGGGCATGGTGCGATGTGGAAAGATCAAACGGTGACTTGCGGAGCTTGATGGTCAGCACGATCAGGTAGCCGATGAAGACCCCGGGCAGCAGGAGGATCATGGGAACGGGGGAGGCCACGATAGTACTCACAAAGAAGCTCTTCGTGACCATATACATCCCTACGGCGGTGAGGATAATCATCGGTTCGTAGGCGATGATCTGGAGGAGCTCACGTTCCGCTCCCACGTGGCTGTACGGGGAGTACGAAGCATACGCCCCGAGCACGATGAAGATATGGGAGAGGGTGAATGCAAATATGACGAGCAGCATGTCCCCGCCCGAGAAGAAGAGGGCACCTGCTACGACCATGAAGACAAGGTAACTCAGGACGTAGAAGTTCTGGGTCACCGTGACCACCGGGTTCTCCTTCTCGAAGAGTTTTCCCACATCATAGAACGGCTGGAGGATTGGCGGCCCGACCCGGCCCTGCATCCGGGCTGTTACCTTCCGGTCGATCCCGGCAATCAGCCCCCCAAGGACCGGGGCAACGAGGATATACACCAGTGCATAGAGAATGGATACGTACGGTTCAGGGATCATAGGATCACCCCCAGGAGCAGGATGCCGGCAATGAGGAGCAGCCCCCAGCACAGCGACGCGCCAATCATGAACAGCCGTTCCTCGCCAAAGGTCTTTTCGAGGTAATAGTTGGAGAGCACCAGCTCACGGGAGATCCCCAGGGAGCCGGCAAAATGCATGGAATCGTCCATCGCCCGGCCACCCATGTACGGCGGTGCAGGAGTTACTGGCTTCCGATAGAAGAGCAGGGAGAATGGCATGATCATCAACAGGCAGAGCATCATCACCATGATCGTGAGATTGGCCTGCGCAAGCCGGGCGGTCTGGCCGTAGATATTCAGGACGAACGGCTCGATAAGGTACGACGAGATGAGCGGGAAGATGAGACAGACGACGACAACGAGGCCGGTCAGGATATAGAGCACGCCATATTTCTCTTTTTGACCGGTCCCCTCGATCACCGTCTGGTTACGCATCACCGAGATGATCTTGCCCATCCACTTGCTCCAGAAGAATACGGTCACGGAACCGCCGAAGGCAAGGATCGCAATAAAGATCAGGCCGAACGGGGCGGTTATGAACGCCTCGATCGCTGCCCATTTGGAGATGACCATACCAAACGGCGCAAGGAACATGCCTGCCATCCCGATGAACATCATGATGGCGATCTTGGGCATCCGGACAATAAGTCCGCCCATGTCCTCGATATCCCTGCTGCCGATCCGCTGCTCGATTGTTCCGACGCAGAGGAACAGGAGCGACTTTGCAATGGCATGGAAGATGATCAGCAGGATCGCCACCCACATCAGGTTATACGTCCCGACTCCGGCACAGGCAACGATCAGCCCAAGGTTGGCGATGGTCGAATAGGCAAGAACCTTCTTGGCATTATGCTGCGATATCGCCATGCACGAGGCCAGGGCAAACGTCATCCCTCCGACAAGTGCGATGATCAGGCCTTCCGTTGTCCCGGAGAGCACCGGGGCGAATCTTACGATGATATAGACACCGGCCTTGACCATCGTGCTCGAATGGAGCAGGGCAGAGACCGGGGTCGGTGCGACCATGGCCCCGACAAGCCACGACGAAAACGGCATCAGGGCAGCCTTGGTGATGCCGGCAAAACAGATCAGGACTGCCGGCACCAGTGCAATTGCTTTACTGCTGGTAATCAGGTAGTTCAGGCCAAGCAGTTTGCCGGACGGATCGGAAACGGCCAGGTAGATAATAGCCGCGATAAAGGCCACGCCACCCAGCAGGTTCATGGACAGGGCGAGGAACGAGTTGTTGGTCGCCTCCTCTGTCTCCGAGTACCCGATGAGGAAGAACGAACAGAGGGTAGTGATCTCCCAGAAGAATAAGACCCAGACGAGATTGTTGGAGAAGACCAGCCCGAACATGGCGGCAAGGAAGATAAACAGGAGGCCGAAGAAGATACCCCGCCGGTCCCGGATGTTCTTGTGCTGGAGGTGGTAGGTCTCCATGTACCCCACGGAATAGACACAGATCAGGCTGCCAATGATTCCGATGATCATGGCCATGATGATCGAGAACTGATCGACAAAAAGGGTCTCCGCTACATGCAGGTGACCGGCCATACTGGTCTCAAACCATATGAGCAGCACAGCCTGCAGCAGGATCAGGACTACTGTCAGCGACTTCCTGTGTTTTATACCGAGATAGAGGATAAATGCGGCCAGAATTATCTCGATAAAGAACATGATCTGGCTGACCGGTTCAGAGACAAAGGAATAGATTAGCGTCCCTTTGTCCCACCCAAGAACCAGCAGCACCACAGAAACAATACCAATTACGATCGCAGAAATCTGTACGATCATATTTCGCCCGGAATCCCTGCGCACGATGAGAATGAAAAGCGCCGCGATCAGGGGGAACAGAATGAGATAGAGCAACAACTGAAGAATCTGCACCAGATACCCTCCCTCATTGAATATGGGTATTTTTCATTATTAATCATATTGAATTGAACGCAAAACCCGGCCCGCCGTAGGATTATTCCTGCATTTTTCCACTTTTTGATCGGCCCATCCAGACATTTACCCGATTCTGCAAAAAAAACCGGTACCCGACAGGTTCCCCGGGGCACCCCGGCAGGACATGATAAAAGTTTAATGTTACAAAAATGCACTAATACTGTCCTGAGGACAGGTGGCCGGCATGGGGGATCGTCCCGGCATCATGCCGCCGTCCTTTGGGGTGGATCATCAGGGCAGGTTATTGCCCGTATTTAGTTGTCAAACCTGATGTGGTATGGATCACAGTACTACCGGCTGTTCTGTCAAAGTGCGTTTTACGTCATGATACAGAGACGGCCCCGTACGCGGGGGAGCCATAGCACCACAAGGGAGGTCATGGAATGATCGAAACTGCATTACTCGTTGTCATTGTGATATGTATTATCGCACTGGCCCTCGCTGCTATCTTAGCGCGTAATCTCCTCTCACAGGACGAGGGTACGCCAAAGATGCGCGAGGTCTCCGATGCGATCAGGGTGGGTGCGGAAGCATTCATCAAGCGTCAGTACTCGACTATCGCCATCATTGCCATTATCCTGGCCGTGGTGATATTTGCCGTCTATTACTTCACCGGACAGCAGTCGCTTGCCATGTACACGGCATTTGCGTATATCGTCGGTGCCGCATGCAGTGCAGTGGCCGGTGTTGTCGCAATGTCCATTGCAGTCAGGACGAACATCCGCACGGCAGCCGCAGCCCAGCACAGCGACGGGAAGGCACTTGACTTCTCGTTCCGTGGCGGAGCAATCTCGGGCCTGATCATCACTTCGATGTCACTCCTCGGTGTCTCCCTGACATATATCGTGCTTGGGGCAGACCCGCAGACCACCCCCTTCGTCATTATCGGGTTCGGCTTTGGTGCCTCGTTTGTCGCACTCTTCGCCCAGCTCGGCGGCGGTATCTACACGAAAGCCGCTGATGTCGGCGCAGACCTTGTCGGAAAGGTCGAAAAGGGTATTCCCGAAGACGACGTCCGGAACCCGGCCACCATCGCTGACCTCGTCGGCGACAATGTCGGCGACTGTGCCGGCCGTGGTGCCGACCTCTTCGAGTCCACCGCTGCCGAGAACATCGGTGCGATGATCCTCGGTGTCGCACTCTTCCCGGTCTTCGGTGTCAACGGTATCCTCTTCCCCATCGTCATGTGTGCGCTTGGTCTCCTCGCGAGCATGATCGGTATCCTTACGGTCAAGGGCAAAGACGGTGCCGACCCCATGGACGCCATGAACCGGGGGTATTACATCACGGCGATCATCTCCGCGGTCTTCCTGTTCTTCGGGGTCCAGTGGCTCCTCGGAGCAGCAACCGGCTGGATGTACTTCTTCTACGCAGGTCTCGTCGGTATCGTTCTCTCGGTCTGTTTCCTCCGGGTGACCCTCTACTACACCGACCACCACTACCGCCCGGTAAAAGAGATCGCTGACGCATCCGAGACCGGAGCCGCGACCAACATCATTACCGGGTTCTCGGTCGGTCTCGAAACCACCGCAGTTCCTGCCATCCTCATCGGTATCTCCCTCATACTCTCCTACTGGTTCGGTACCATGACCGGTATCCCGAACGGCGGCCTCTACGGCACTGCCGTTGCAACCGTGGGTATGCTCATGGTCTGTGCGTACGTCCTTGCCATGGACACCTTCGGGCCCATCGCCGACAATGCCGGCGGTATTGTCGAAATGAGCGGCGCACCCGAAGAAGTCAGAAAGCGCATGGACAGCCTCGATGCAGCCGGTAACACCACAAAGGCACTCACCAAGGGATATGCCATCGGCAGTGCCTCCCTCGCGGTATTCCTGCTCTTCAACGCGTATATGGCCGACATTGCCAAGCTCACCGGCAAGGCATTCGATGTCGTCAACCTTGCAAGCGTCCCGGTCTTTGTCGGGGCACTTCTCGGCGCAATGCTCGTCTTCCTCTTTGCGAGCCTCGCTATCCGTGCAGGTTCCAAGACCGCACAGTCGGTCATCGAAGCAGTCCGCATCCAGTTCAAGAACCCGGCCATCATGGCAGGCACCCAGAAGCCCGACTATGCAGCAGTCATCGATATCACAACCCAGGGTGCGCTCAGGAACATGGTCCTCCCCGGTATCCTGGTGATCGGGTTCCCGATCTTCATCGGTGTCACCATGAGACACGAGGCCCTCGCCGGCTTCCTCAT